>NZ_DATMST010000173.1:0-4820 GCF_035565275.1 Sphingopyxis sp. | reverse complement strand
TCCGGTCGCAGCGCCCGTCGCAGCTGCGCCGGCCGCGGCTCCAGCTGCCCCGGCGCCCGTCGCCGACAGCTTCGCCGATGCGGTAAAGTCGCCGATGGTCGGCACCGTCTATCTCGCCGCCGAGCCCGGCGCCCCCAATTTCGCGAGTGTCGGCTCGGCGGTAAAGGCCGGCGACACGATCCTGATCATCGAGGCGATGAAGGTGATGAACCCGATCGTCGCGCCCGCTGCCGGCACGTTGAAGGCCGTGCATGTCGAGAACAGCCAGCCGGTCGAGTTCGACCAGCCGCTGTTCACCATCGGCTGAGCCACAAAAAATGGGCATCGAAAAGCTTCTGATCGCCAACCGCGGCGAGATCGCACTGCGCATCCACCGCGCATGCCATGAAATGGGCATCAAGACGGTCGCGGTCCATTCGACCGCCGACACCGATGCGATGCACGTCCGCCTTGCCGACGAAGCCGTCTGCATCGGCCCGCCGGCGGCGAAGGACAGCTACCTAAACATTCCCGCAATCATCTCGGCGGCGGAGATCACCGGTGCCGACGCGATCCATCCGGGCTATGGCTTCCTGTCGGAAAACGAGCGCTTCGCCGAAATCATCGAAGCGCACGACATGATCTTCGTCGGGCCGAAGCCCGAACATATCCGCACCATGGGCGACAAGGTCGAGGCAAAGCGCACCGCGGTCGCGCTCGGCCTGCCCGTCGTTCCGGGGTCGCCGGGTGCGGTGACCTTCAACGAAGAAACGAAGCGGCTCGCGAAAGAAATCGGCTATCCCGTCCTCATCAAGGCCGCATCGGGCGGCGGCGGACGCGGCATGAAGGTCGTTCCCGACGAGGACAGTCTCGAAAGCCTGATGGGTCAGGCCTCATCCGAAGCGGCAGCCGCCTTTGGCGACCCGACCGTTTACATGGAAAAATATCTCGGCAACCCGCGTCACATCGAATTTCAGGTGTTTGGCGACGGCCGGGGCACCGCCATCCACCTCGGCGAGCGCGACTGCTCGCTCCAGCGGCGGCATCAGAAAGTCCTCGAGGAAGCCCCCTCGCCGATCATCTCGGCCGAAGAGCGCGCGCGCATGGGCAAGGTCTGCGCCGATGCGATGGCGGCGATGCAGTATCGCGGCGCCGGCACGATCGAATTCCTCTGGGAAAATGGCGAATTCTTCTTCATCGAGATGAATACGCGCATCCAGGTCGAGCATCCGGTGACCGAAATGATCACCGGCTTCGACCTCGTCCGCGAACAGATCCGCATCGCGGGCGGTGCCAGCCTGTCGGTCAGGCAGGAAGACCTCGAATTCCGCGGCCATTCGATGGAATGCCGCATCAATGCCGAAGATCCGCGCACGTTCCTGCCCTCGCCCGGCAAGGTCACCAACTATCATGCGGCGGGCGGCATGCACGTCCGCGTCGATAGCGGGCTCTATGCGGGCTATTCGATCCCGCCTTATTACGACAGCATGATCGGCAAGCTGATCGTTTACGGCCGCACGCGCGAAAGCTGCATGATGCGGATGCGCCGGGCGCTCGAGGAAATGGTCATTGGCGGGGTGAAGACGAACATTCCGTTGCACCAGGCGCTGCTGGCCGACCCCGATGTGATCCACGGCGACTATACCATCAAGTGGCTCGAGCAATGGCTCGCGCGGCAGGACGAAGAGGCGAAAGCCTGAGCCTGTTTCGGGGTCCGGAGCGACGAGGACGAAGTTGCGCCGAGCTGTGCGGTAGCTCACTTTAACTGCGCGTGATTTTTGGCTATGGGCTTTCCCATGGTCAAAAACTCCCCCTTTTCTGCGCGCCCTGCTGCGGCGCTTCTCCTGCCACTGAGCCTGCTCGCGACACCCGCCGTTGCGCAGGAGGTCAAGGAGGATTCGGTGATCCTCCAGCCCGACAAGGTGAAGGACGACGCGCCGGTCGTCGAAACCGCGGCCGAAGCGGACCTGCCGAACTGGTCGAAGCAGAATGCCGAAGCCTTGCTTTCTTCGATCGAAGGCATCGGCACCGAAGGCCTGTTTGCCAAGGATTATGGTCCCGACGCGCTCGCCGCGGCGATTATGGGCGACGATCAGGCGCGGCTCGACAAGGTAGCGACCGACACCTTCCTGCTGCTCGCGACGCATCTGCGCGACGGACGCACGCCGAACGCGGCGCGCAAGCAATGGTTCATGGTCGACAGCGACGGCGACAGCGAGCCGTTGCTGTCGCTGCTCGCCGCGGCGCTCGGCGCCGGCACCGTCAGCGAGACGCTCGCCAGTCTCGACCCCGTGCACCCCGATTTCGCGGTTCTCAAGGCCTCGCTGGCCAAGGCTAAGACCCCGGCCGACGCCAACGCGATCCGCGTCAACATGGAACGCTGGCGCTGGATGCCGCGCACGCTCGGCGAACGCTATGTCGTCAGCAACGTCCCCGAATATGTAACGCGCGTCGTCCATGGCGGCACGATCATCGCCACCCACAAAGCGGTGGTCGGCAAGTCGGCAACGCCGACACCGCAGCTCAACCCGATGGCGACCGGCATCATCGTCAACCCGACCTGGACGCTGCCGCGCAGCATCATCAACGAGGGCATCGGCGCGACGATCGCGCGAAATCCCGCAGCGGCGCGGGCGCAGGGCTATACGTGGACGGGCAGCGGCAAGACCTTGTCGGTCGTGCAAAAGGCCGGGCCCGGCAATGCGCTGGGCGTCATGAAGATGGAGATGCTGAATCCGCACGCCATCTACCTGCACGACACACCGTCGAAGGGCGCGTTCAACGCCGCCGCCCGCGCGTTCAGCCACGGCTGCATCCGCACCGAGCGCGCGCTCCACTTCTCCGGCCTGATGGCGGTGATGTTCGCCGGCAAGAGCCCCGAGGAATTCGGTGAAGCGATCGCGAGCGGCAAGACGACGCGCTTCGGCTTCGACAACCCCTTCCCCGTCTATGTCGCTTATTGGACCGTCGTTCCTGACGGCAAGGGCGGCGTGAAGAAGTTCGCCGACATCTACGGCCGCGACGCGCCCGTCGTGGCGAGCTTTGCCAAGCCAGGCCGCCCGACCGCGACGATCATCGCGCCGACGCCGCCCGCCGTTGTGCCAACGGTTACGACCGCGCGCGTGACAACGCCGGGAACCAGCGGGATTTATTGATCAGGCGTCGCCCCCGCGAAGGCGGGGCCGCTATCAGCGTAAGGTGGCGAGCGGCCCCGCCTTCGGGGGGAAACGCGATGGCGCCTAGTCCGCTGTCTTCGGCAGCGGGCCGCTGATTGAACTCGCGCGGCGCATATTCTCCATTCCCGGCAGCGGATCGGCCGGCGGCAGCTCGAATGGCCTGGGCGCCGGTGGCGGCGCACTCAGCCGGTCGGCGAACAGCAGCCGCCCCGGCCCGAGCTTGTAGAGAATCATCGGGAGCAGTTCCTCGCCGAACACGAAGCAGCCCTCGCTGCGGCCGAGCTTGCCCTGCGTCGCGATCAGCGCGGGGTCGGCGTACCACGCACCATGGACGACGATCGCGCGCGCATCGGCCGAATAATTGTCGGGCTCAAGCCCCGCGAGCCGCATCGACGACCCGTTCGCACCCCAATAATAGTCGCTGGTGCGATAGGCGCCGCGCGAGGTCGCGAGCGATCCCATCCGGTTCGAAAAGCTCTTGAGCCAGCCATCGTGCTGCGGATCCGATCCGCGGCCGTGCGTCACCGGGAACATGTCGACCTTGCCTGCGACCATGTCGACGAGCGCGAAGCGCGGCCGCGACGACGGCAGTCCGAAGTCTACGACGCCCACGCGGTCCGACTGCGGGATATTGCGTCCCTGCAGCGCCAGCTGTTTCTTCGCCACGGCGAGATAATCGACCGGCGGCGGCAATGGCGCCGCCGGTTGTTGAATCCAGTTCGGAAGCTGCGCCCGCGCCGGCACGGCGGCCATCGCCCCCGCTCCGGCAAGGCCCGCCAACAAAACTCTGCGATCGATCAATTCATTCACTTGCAACCCAACCCCGCATTGGCCGCCTTTTACGGTCCCTCGACTTTGCATAAGTCGTGTGTTGGCCGCGAAAGGCAAGCAGGTGGTTCCCCTTCATGCGGGAAGATGTGCCATATATGCCATGAATAGCGAGTTTACGCTGCGGTAAGCCTAGGTTAGGACACGCGCCATGAAAGCGACCATCTGGCATAACCCCGCATGCGGCACCTCGCGAAAGACGCTGGCGATCCTTCAGGAAACGCCCGGCGTCGATGTCACCGTCGTCGAATATCTCAAAAATCCGTACAGCGCCGACAAGCTCCGCCAGTTGTTCAAGGATGCCAGGCTGACCGCGCGCGACGCGCTGCGCCTGCGCGGGACCGATGCCGAGGATCGCAGGCTCAAGGACGCAAGCGAAGACGCGATCATCGCCGCGATGGCCGCCAATCCCGCGTATGTTGAACGCCCGTTCGTCGAGACCGACAACGGTGTGCGCCTGTGCCGCCCGCAGGACCGGGTGCTCGAGATTCTTTGAATCAATCGACCGCTTAGGGGTGGGAAGCCGCCATTCGTCATCCCGGACTTGATCCGGGATCCACCGCGGCGCTGAAGTCATAGACCCCGGATCAAGTCCGGGGTGACGTTGAATGAATTGGCAGCCACCGGTCGGTTACGGTCGTAGGAAAAATAGCTAACCCGCCGCGATCCGCCCGCCCGCGATCCGGAAGCGCGTCACCGGGCCCGGCATATCGTCGAACAGCACTGCTTCGGTTCCCGTCAGCCACGCCTGACCGCCCTGCCCCGCGAGCCGTTCGTAGAGCGCGCCGCGGCGCAGCGGGTCGAGGTGCGCGGCAACCTCGTCGAGCAACAGCACGG
>NZ_DATMST010000172.1:0-7786 GCF_035565275.1 Sphingopyxis sp. | reverse complement strand
CGCACGCCTTCGCGCTCGTACAGCGGGTCGGACCCGCCAGAGGCACGCCGCGCCAGCGCACGCAGCCGCGCGAGCAGCTCGTCCAGGTCATAGGGTTTGACCACGTAGTCGTCGGCCCCCGCATCCAGCCCGGCAATGCGGTCGCGCACGGCATCGCGCGCCGTGGCCACCAGCACCGGCGTGCGGTCGCGGCGCCCGCGCAGGCGGCGCAGCACCTGCAAACCGTCCTGCCCCGGCAGGCCCAGGTCCAGCAGCACCATGTCATAGCCATGGCCGCCACCCGGGCCGGGGCACAGGGCCGCATCGGCCTGCAGGCCGTCACGGACCCAGTCCACCGCATGGCCCTCGCCGCGCAGCAGGGTCTGCACGGCCTCGCCGATCATGGCGTCATCTTCGACAAGCAGTAAGCGCATGGCAGAAGAATAGCTCCCTGGACGGCTGGCTCAGTTCTGAGGCACATGCCGCCCGAAACTGGCGCGCTCAAACGTCAGGGACAGCGAGCAAGGGCCTAAGCCGGCCGCGCCGCCCCGCCGCGAGGCTGTCGTCCCCCTCCTTCGCGAAGCGATTAGAGAGGGGGAAGGCGCGCAGCGACTCAGGGGGTGAGCGGCGGTCACACCGCCGCTTCAATCTTCGGCATGGCCATGCGGGCCTTGGTCAGCGCCATGCCCAGGTTGGCCGTGCGCCGGCAGACGAAGACGGCCACGTAGTCGGGCATGAGCTTGCCGCGCAGGAAGACGTGGATGAGGTTGTCGCTGTTGACGATGAGTTCCTGGAAGTAGTGGTGGCCGTCGTCCTTGAGGCCGCGCGACTTCTTGAACAGGCTCTCGATCATCGAGACGTTGGGGCCGTTGAACAGGTCGGCCGTGGCAGCGGCCACGAGATCGATGACTTCGCGCGGATGCGAGTCCACCGTGCGGATGGCCAGCAGCATGCCGGAGGCGGCATCCACATAGCCGATGGCCAGACATTCGGGCACCGAACCGGCCACCTCGCTCAAAACGTTATCCAGGCTCATTGCAGCTTTCCTTTTTTGTGAATGGATGTGATCGGTCAGCCCATCTTCAGCAGCAGTGCCACTTCGTACGCATACAGCAGGTCCTCCTGGGCCTGGGACTGCACGTACTGGGCATCGATGAGGCGCACGCGGCGCGCGCGAGCCGGCGCAAGGGGCGGACGATCGTGCGCGCGAGAAAAAGCGAGAGCAACACCGACGCCATCAGCACGACGAGCAGGACCACGGCGATGCGGAAGCGCTCGGCGCGTACCGTTCGCGTGATATCGCGCGCGTTGAGCGTCATCAGCACCGTCTGCGGTTCTTCGAGGTCGACCACGCGCGCGGCGCTGAGCAGCGGCGTGCGTTCGGGGGCGTAGCGGAACCGGCTCGCCGCGAGTCCGCTGCGTTGCGTTTCGACAAGTTCGGGCCATGACTGCGCCCGGTCGATTCGCGGCTCCTCGAAGTCGGGATAGGACGGCGCACCGACGATCCAGTCGATGCCGCGATCCATCGCGCGCGCGGCGTCGCGCTTCCATGGCTGCAGGTCGGGATCGCGCAGCGTATAGGTCGGCGGTCCGGTTTCGAAGCTGTCGGAGATGCGGGTGCCGTCGGCGGCGTAGAAACGCAGTCGCGATTCGGTGGCAGCGGTAAATTCGTTGACCAGCTGCGCACGCTGGTCGGGCCGCGCTGCCTCGAGCGCGTTGTCGAGCATCGCAAGCTGGTCCTTCATCACCTCGATCCGCGTGTCGACGAGACGGCTGCGATAGGTGTCGAGATAATAGAAGCCGCCCGCAAGCAGCGCGACGGCGAGGATGTTGACCGCAAGGATACGTGTCGTCAGCGACCAGCGCGCCGACCAGACGAGCGGCGATTCCTCTTGCTCGGCGATGCTCGCGTCGGGTTTCAGCCGGTCGGGTTTCAGGGCATCAGCTTTCATCGGCAAAGCGGTAACCCGCGCCATAGAGGGTCGCGATCGAATCGAACTCGGGGTCGACCTCGCGAAACTTGCGGCGAAGCCGCTTGATATGGCTGTCGATCGTGCGGTCGTCGATATAGACGTCGTCCTGATACGCCGCGTCCATCAACTGGTTGCGGCTGCGCACGATGCCGGGGCGCGCCGCGAGCGTTTCGAGGATCAGGAATTCGGTGACGGTCAGCGTGACATCCTTGCCATCCCAGCTGACCTTGTGGCGCGCGGGATCCATCTGCAGCCGCCCGCGCGTGATCGGTTCGGCGACCGGTTCGTCGTCCTCGCTCGGCGCCGACCGGTTCAATTCGACGCGGCGGAGGATCGCGCGGATGCGCGCGATCACCAGCCGCTGCGAAAAGGGCTTGGCGATATAATCATCGGCGCCCATCGCAAGCCCTAGGGCCTCGTCGATCTCGTCGTCCTTGCTGGTCAGGAAGATCACGGGAAGCTGGCTCTTCTCGCGCAGCCGGCGAAGCAGTTCGAGCCCGTCCATCCGCGGCATCTTGATATCGAAGACCGCGAGGTCGGGCGGGTTGTCGATGAGCGGCTTCAGCGCCGCCTCGCCGTCCGAATAGACGCGCGTCACGAACCCTTCGGCCTGCAGCGCGATGGACAGGGATTGCAGGATGTTGCGGTCGTCGTCGACCAGCGCGATGGTTGCCGTCATGCTCTTTCCGTTGGCGAGGCCGGATGCAGAGCTAGCCGATCCGGTCTCGACCGACAACCGCCACGGATCGGCGCGCCGCGGCGCTGGAATCTTTTGACCTCACCCTTCATCCTCGCTAACGGGGCCGGGATTTACGGAATCGGCGCCCCTGTCGGCACCCATGGAAATGCGGGCCTGCCCTTTTATTCGGCGGATTTTGCATACCTATGCAATGGGGCCGCGGCTTCGAAGGTGAAAGGCAAGGCAATGACGAATATCGTGATCGGCAACAGCAGCGTGGAAACGCGGGCGGATGTTGCGGAAAACCTGGGCACGTCGGCGCTGATCGAAGACGCCATTCGCCACGGCGAAGGCCTGCTGGCGAAGGATGGTCCGCTGGTCGTCGAGACCGGCAAGCACACCGGCCGCAGCGCCAAGGACAAGTTCATCGTCCGGGACGAAGAGACCGCGGACACCATCTGGTGGGGCAAGACCAACGTGCCGATGACGCCCGAGCATTTCGCGGCACTCAAGGCCGACTTCTTCGCGCATCTCGCCGAGCGCCCGCGCCTCTATCGCCAGCAGCTGTTCGGCGGTTCGCAGCCCGAACACCGCGTTGCGGTTCAGGTCGTGACCGAATTCGCCTGGCACAGCCAGTTCATCCGCACGCTTCTGTGCCGCCCGACCGCCGCCGAGCTGGCAGGGTTCGCGACCGAATATACGATCATCGACCTGCCGAGCTTCCGCGCCGATCCCGCGAAGCACGGCACGCGCAGCGAGACCGTCGTCGCGGTCAATTTCGCCGAGAAGCTCGTTCTGATCGGCGGCACGCAATATGCCGGCGAGATGAAGAAGTCGGTGTTCGGCATCCTCAACTATCTGCTTCCGGTAAAGGGCGTGATGCCGATGCACTGCTCGGCGAACATCGGCCCGAACGGCGACACCGCAGTCTTCTTCGGGCTTTCGGGCACCGGCAAGACGACGCTGTCGGCCGACGCGTCGCGCACGCTGATCGGCGACGACGAACATGGCTGGTCGGATACCGCGGTCTTCAACTTCGAGGGCGGTTGCTACGCCAAGATGATCCGCCTCTCGCCCGAGGCCGAACCCGAGATTTTCGCGACCACAAAGCGGTTCGGCACCGTGCTCGAAAATGTCGTGATCGATCCCGTCACGCGCGAACTGGATTTCGACGACAACAGCCTCGCCGAAAACAGCCGCGGTTCGTACCCGATCGATTTCATTCCCAACGCCTCGACCGAGAATATGGGACCGGTGCCCAGGACGGTGATCATGCTGACCGCCGACGCTTATGGCGTGCTGCCCCCGATCGCGAAACTGACCCCCGAACAGGCGATGTACCACTTCCTCTCGGGCTACACCGCGCGTGTCGCGGGGACCGAGATCGGCGTGACCGAGCCCGAGGCGACCTTCTCGACCTGTTTCGGCGCCCCCTTCATGCCGCGCCACCCGTCGGTCTATGGCAACCTCCTCAAGGAACGCATCGCCAGCGGCGGCGTCCAGTGCTGGCTCGTCAACACCGGCTGGACCGGAGGCATGGCCACGATGGACGGCATCAGCCGCATGCCGATCAAGGCAACGCGCGCGCTGCTCAATGCCGCGCTCGACGGCAGCCTGAACGACGCCGAATTCCGCAAGGATCCGAATTTCGGTTTCGAATATCCGGTGGCAGTGCCGGGCGTCGACAGTGCCATCCTCGATCCGCGCAGCGCGTGGGCAGACACGGCGGCGTACGACCGCACCGCGCAATCGCTGGTGCAGCAATTCATCGACAATTTCGCGCAATTTGCGGACCATGTCGATGAAGGCGTCCGCCAGGCCGCGCCGCAGGCGGCCGTCGCAGCATAATTCACCCGGAGCTCTTTCGGGTGGCACATCACCCGGAAGGACCGGACCAATGACCACCGAATATCGCCCGCGCCTGTTCGAGCGCGATTCCGAAATCCGCGCGATCGGCGAAGGCCTGCTTGCCTGTGCGTTGCCGCGCGCGGCGTGGACGCACGAGGCGCATCTCGGAGCCTGCCTGTGGCTGCTCAGCGAGCGCCCCGACGTCGACATCGACGCCGAAATTGCCGGCATCATCCGCCGCTTCAACGAAAGCGTCGGCGGCGTGAACGATGACCGCCAAGGCTATCACGACAGCATCACGCGCGCCTATGTCGCCGGGGTGCGGCTGTTCCTGTCGGGGACCGGGGAGACCGGGTTGGCGGCACGCGTCAACGCGCTGCTGCAGTCGGAGATGGGCCGCCGCGACTGGCCGCTGCGCTTCTACAGCCGCGAGCTGCTCTTCTCGGTGCCGGCGCGGCGCGGGTTCGTCGAACCCGACCTCGCGCCGCTGCCCGCCCAGGGTCAGGACCCTAGAGCGCCATCCCCGGCGTCCAGCCGCTTTCGGCGAGAAAGGCCGCGGGATCGCGCATTTCGATAATCGCCTTGATCGCCGCCGTCTTGTCGGGCGCGCGATCATAATAGCTTTTGGCGACGCGATAGCCGACCCAATAGCCGAGGTCGCCCGGCCAGCCGTCCGTGCCCCTCTGGTTGTACAGCCAGCGCGAGCCGATCGCCTTTTGGTCCTTTTCGGCGAGAAAGGCGGTCTCGAGTTCCTTTTCGCGTCCCTTTGCCCATTGGTGGAGCAGCGGATAGCCGACCGAACCGGTCATCCGCTCGGCGACAAATTCGGCAGCGCCTTCGACAAGCGCGGCGCGCAGCACCGATTCCTCGCGATCCTCTACCTGTGCGAGCGGTTGCTGCACGTGGACATATTCATGTCCGATGATGTGGACGAAGCGGTCCTCGTCGTCGGCTTCGATGAACTTCGCCGCGCACAAGGCTTCGAGACCGATGTACAGCCCGTTCGCATTGGCGGTCCCCGCGGTCGTCGCGCGGCCGATGGCAATGGTGATCGGCGGGAATTTCGCGGCGGGGTAAAGCTGTGCGAGGCGGTCGGTCGCGGCGACGAGGCGGGTGCGAACATCGGGAAGCGTTGTAGCGCAGCCGCGCGCATCGTCGAAGACATGGCGCTTGTCGCGCAGCGCCGCAGCAAGCTTTTCCGGGTTGATGCGGCGCATCACCATGAATTCGGCGAGCCCCGGCGAGGGGGCGGCAAGATAGCGCGCCGCCACCGTCTCAGGCTGCGTCGCGAGCGCGGGGTCGTCATATAGCGCGTAAAAGCGATCGACATCCGTGGTCACAATGGTGACGCGCTGTTCGGAGGCATGGCTGGCGCTTGCGAGCAGGAGCGCCGCCAGCGCAGTGGCGATCCCCCGCATCAGCCCTTCGCGCCTTTCACATATTCGGCGACATTCTGTGCCAGCACGTCGAGCGGGACGTTGCCGCCCTTGACCACGACATCGTCGAAATCGCGCAGGTCATATTTCGCGCCCAGCGCCTTTTGCGCGAGCCCGCGCTGGCGGACGATCTCGCTATGCCCGACCTTGTATCCGCAAGCTTGCCCGGCCCAGCTGCAATAACGATCGACCTCGCTTGCGACCTCGAGCGGGTTCGAGCCGTTCTCGCGCACGAAGAAATCGACCCCCTGCTCGCGCGTCCAGCGCTTGGCATGGATGCCGGTATCGACGACGAGACGGCAGGCGCGGAACGCCAGCGACTGGAGATAGCCGAGGCGTCCGACCTCGAAATCGTCGTACAGGCCGAGCTCGTCGGCGAGCTGTTCGGCATAGAGCGCCCATCCTTCCGAATAGGCGTTGAACGCCAGCATCGTGCGGATCAGCGGCATCTGGTTCGCATATTCGCCCTGCCATGCATGGCCCGGGATCGCTTCGTGCATCGCGAGGTCGGGGAGCGAATATCTGCTGTGCAGATCGGTGGTGCGCAGGTTGATCCAGAATTTGCCCGGAATCGTTCCGTCGATCGACCCCGCACCGCCATAGGCCGCGGGCGCGCCGGGTTCCTCGGCAAGCGGCAGTCGCTTCACCTCGACATTGCCCTTTACCAGCGTGCGGAAGGCACGCGGCAATTGCGCGCGAATCTTGTCGAGCCAAGTCTGGATATAGGCGACGATCTCGGCGCGGCCCTGATCATTGTCGGGGAATTTGAAGCGCGGATCCCTGGCAAGCTCGTTCATCCGGTCGCCGACCGAGCCATTGGTATAGCCGAGTTTCCTGAGGATCGGATCCATCCGGCCGTGGAGTTCGGCAAGCTCCTCGCGGCCCATCGCGTGGACCTCCTCGGGCGTCATACGCGTCGTCGTCGAGGCGCGAAGCGCCCACGCATAGAATTCGTCGCCGTGCGGTCGCGCCCACAGCCCCGCATCCATCGTCGCTTTCGGGCGCTGGGCCTTCAGTTCGGCGAGCTGGCGTTCGAGTGCCGCCGCGACGGGACCCTGCACGATCTTCGCCGAACGCGCGTTCCAGTCGCCGGCGATCTTCGCCTCGCCGGTGCGGCGGACGAGGCTTTCGACCATCGATCCGCCCGCCTTTGCGTCGGCAAGGCTCGCTTCCATCTGCTTCACCGCCTTGTCGATCAGGAAGGCGGGGGCGATCAGCCCCTGTCCGCCTGCAGCCTTCAGCCGGCCGGTCTCGCCATCGAGAACGCCGGGAAAGGCGTTGAGCCGCGACAGATAGGCCTCGGCATCGGCCGAGGTCTTTACCGGATGGTCGCTGTCGAGGAATTTCGGAATGTCGAGATAGGCGCCGACATTCTGGATCACGACATAGGGCGTGTTGCGCCAGCCACCGACCGCGACATCGCCATAGGGCTGGGCGAAGCCGTCGAGCGCGACGCCATAGGCGCTCTCGACCACCGCGAGGCTGGTGCGCGTCGCATGGTCAAGCCCTGTCTTGTCGAACGCGCGGACGCGCGCGACATCGGCCTTCAACGTGTCGGCCAGCGCCTTGACGCCCGCTGTCGATCGATCGCCGAGTTCGCCGCGCATCTTCGCGCGCGCACCGGTGTCGATGCCGAGCGATGTCGCGCCTTCGGGCGAATGGGCGAGCAGATTGTCGGCGACCGAATCGAGGAGTTTCTGCGCGCCGCCGGCAGACGCGGCCTGCAGCGCGGCGGCACGACTGTAGCGCGAGGGGAGGCGTATGACGCTGGCCTGCGCAGTTACATGCTGTCCGTCTATAATTATATGACGAGCGGCGTGCTGCTGACGGGCATCGTCGCGTTGCTGTTTTCCTGGGGCGGGATGAACTCG
>NZ_DATMST010000171.1:0-2008 GCF_035565275.1 Sphingopyxis sp. | reverse complement strand
GCCGCGCCCGTCGACCGTCGCGCGGCCGCTGTTGAGGTCGATCACCATGCGCCCGCCCGACAGGAGGTTACCGCGCTGGCGCAGCTCGACATTGCCGACCATCGTGATCAGCCGCCGGTCGAGGTCATAGATAGCGACATTGCCCGACGCGCGCTCGTCGCCCTTGGTCACGACGACGCCGCCCGTGGCATCGAGCCGGTTGACGTCGGTGCCGCCTTGCCGGGTATAGGCGACCGTCATGCGCGGCGCGGTAACGGTCAACCCCGCCTGCGTCACGCGGACGTTGCCTGCCAGCACGACGCGGTCGGCGCGGTCCTGCACCTCGATGCTGCCCGCCGCGAAATCGACGGGCGCGCCGCTGTTATGGTTGGCGAGCGCCTGTGCCTGCGCAGCGTCGCCGCCGCCCGCCGACAGGATCGCAAGGCTGGTCAAGGTAAAGCCTGCACCCGCAAGCGCCATGCTCTTCATGGTCCAGAGCCGGTTCATTTGAGCACTCCCTGATTGATCCTGAGCCGTGCATTGCCCTGAAGGCGCACGATACGCTGGTCGAGATCGGCCGACAGCTGATTGGCCGAAAAATGGCCGATGTTCAACGTACCGTCGACGCCATCCTGACCGACAAGGCTGCGGCTCTTGAGGTCCACCGCAACATTGCTGGCATCGATGCGATATCCGTCGGCACTCTTGACCTGCACCAACCCGGGGACCGCGACCTTCTCGGTCTCCATATTATAGGCGCCGGTCTTCGCGACGATCGTCGCGGGGCCGTCGGCAAGCCGGATCGCCCCCGACAGATCGGTCATCCGCACGACCGGTTCGGCCGAACTTTTCTGCACCGCGCTGCCCGCGAGCAGGGCAAAGGGCTGTCCCTTCGAATCCTGGCCGCGGTATTCGGCGCGCGTCACCTTCATCCGCTCGCTCGCCATGTCGACCTTGTCCTTGGCGAGCAGGAAGCTGATCTCGGTGCGCTGGGTGAAGGGCGAAAAGACGAGCACCGCGCCGACGACGCCGATGACGAGCGGCAGACCGAAGCGCAGGATGCGCACGACCTTGTCGTGACTCGACCCGCTTGCCGCCCACATGCGGCGCATCGTGCGGTCAAGATCGGCGCGTTCGGACATCGGATTCCCTGATCAGCCTCAACTATGCGCGAAAATATCGGTTTCGGGCCAGCCGGCAAGGTCGAGCGCGGCGCGCGTCGGCAGAAAGTCGAAACAGGCCTGCGCCAGCGCGGTGCGTCCTTCGCGCGCCAGCCGCACGTCGAGTATTTCGCGCATTGCGTGCAGGAACCGCACGTCGCTCGCGGCATAATCGCGCTGCGCGTCCGAAAGCTCCGCCGCGCCCCAGTCGCTCGACTGCTGCTGCTTCGACACTTCCTGCCCCAGCAGTTCGCGCACCAGCTCCTTGAGGCCGTGGCGGTCGGTGTAGGTGCGCACCAGCTTCGATGCAATCTTGGTGCAATAGACCGGCGCGGTCACGACGCCGAGCGCCTGCTGAAGCGCCGCGATGTCGAACCGCGCAAAATGGAACAGCTTCAGCCGCGCGGGATCGGTCAGGATCGCCTTCAGCACCGGCGCGTCATAGGCACTGCCGGGGGCAAAGCGGACAAGATGCTCGTCGCCCGACCCGTCGCTGATCTGGACGAGGCACAATCGGTCGCGCTGCGGGTTCAGGCCCATGGTCTCGGTATCGATCGCGACCGCGCCCGAACCCAGCACGCCCTCGGGCAAATCTTCTTCGTGGAAATAGACAGTCATAGAGGTCGCCTTAGGCCAAGCGGCCGTGCCGCTCAATGACTGGTTTTCGCGGGCGTAGACCGCCCGCCGCCGGGCTGCGGCAAAGCGCGCTTTATTCCACCGTCGGGCCTTGAATTTTCCGTTCGCAGATGGCGTTCATTTAGGCTATATATTGCGCCGTTAGAGGCACGGGGCGAGTCTGTGCCCATGGTGAACTGCGTCCCCGTCCGACGCAAGGCGCTGATCGAATGGGGTATGGACGAACCGAAAGC
>NZ_DATMST010000170.1:0-6101 GCF_035565275.1 Sphingopyxis sp. | reverse complement strand
GCGGATCGCGGCGCGATCGGTCGCGCGCGCCGCGAGCGACCGGTCGTCCAGCCGCCCGCGGAGCATGGCATGTGTACCGACATCGAAATTATTCGCCGTCGCCTCTTCGGGTGACCGGCGCAGATAGGCTTCGCTGTGCCGTTGCAGCAACGCCTCCAGCGCGCCATCGGCGCCGATGGCCTGGGCCTGCAGTGCCGATGGCACGATTCCCGACAAACCGGTCGCCGCCGCAACCTCCATAAAGCGTCGGCGGTCGATCATGGCATTCTCCAGTGCGGCAATCATCATCGGTCGGCGGATAAGACGGGGGCGGCTGCGACCGGAACCGCCCCCGAAACCTCGTCAGAATTTATAGCCGAGGCTCACACCAAAGACGCGGTACGACGGTTCGACCTGCACGCCGCTGTAGAACGCCTTTTCATAAGCGTTGGCATAATAATCGGCGTCGAACAGATTCTCTACGAACACCACCGCACGCAGACGTTCGTCCTCGACCCCGAGGCGCAGGTTCACATTGTGATAGCTCGGGCTCGTGAAAGGCTCGCCTGCAACATTCTTGTAGAGATAATAATAGGGATTGGAGATCATCGCATCGCGATAATTCCACTCGGCACGGACAAAGGCCTCGAAACGGTCGCCGAGCGGCAGCGTATACTGGGTCTGCGCGCCGAGCGTCCATTCGGGCGCGTTGGTGAGCTGCTCGCCCGAAATATCGATAACGATACCGTCGATCAGCGCGTTCGGATAATCCTTGTACTTCGACTTGTTGAAACCGACGTTGCCGCCAAGCGTCCAGTGATCGGTGATCCGCGCATCGAAGCTCGCCTCGACACCATAGCTTTCGGCGGATGCCGCGTTGGCGATACCGCTGACCCCGCGCAGGAGACCGGTGACCGGATCGATAAACTGGAAACGGATCGTCTGCTGGACGTCTTTCCAGTTCATGTAGAAGCCGGTGACGTCGACGCGCAGTCGTTTGTCGAACA
The DNA here is from genome assembly GCF_035565275.1 of Sphingopyxis sp. GTDB lineage: Bacteria > Pseudomonadota > Alphaproteobacteria > Sphingomonadales > Sphingomonadaceae > Sphingopyxis. Next base: position 5,115 of record NZ_DATMST010000170.1, on the reverse strand, counting down.
GGTCGAACTTCGTCCCGAGTTCGTAGTTCCAGAGCGTTTCGGGCTTGAATTCGTTGGTCAGCGCAGCGCTGTTCGTCGTCTGCGTACCACCCGACTTGAAACCGCGCGACGCGGTGGCGAAGATCATCCAGTCGCGGTTCGGCTTATAGGTCAGTGTGAATTTGGGCGAGATGTCCTCGAAATCGGCGACGCGGTCGTTGTCTCCGGTGATCACCGTGTTCGACCGGGTCTGCGATATGTTCGTCACCTTCTCCCACGAATAGCGGAGGCCCGCAGTTGCCGAGAATTTCTCGCTGAAGTTGAGCGTACCTTGCGCAAAGACCGCGAAATAGCGGCTCGAGCTGACACCGTCCGCGCCCGTCACCTCGAGCCCGTCACAATCGCCGGCACTCGCGGCCGGGCAAAGCGGGCTGTCGGCGCCATGATAGGTCGACTGTTCGCTTTCGCCGCTATCCTTGCCGAGCGACGCGCCGAGGCTCCAGTCGAGGAACTGGGTTCCCGTCGATTGCAGGCGAAGCTCGCCGCTCGTCGACTTCCTTTTCAGCTGCAGGTCTTCGTAGAAATAATCGCGGCTGCCGCCGTCGACATCACCATAGTTGAAGACGTCGGCGGTCAGGTGGCCGCCCACGGCGGTCAGTGCTACGGGTCCGAAATCCCACACCGCACGCGTGCTGAAATACTGGAACTTGCTGCCCACGCGCTGTTCGCGGTTGAAATTCACGCGGGTTTTGTTGTCCGGATAGAAACCGACGCCGTCGGGATCGCCGATCAGCCCGGCATTGCCGCCATAATAGACCGAAGCCCAGGTGCGCGTGACGAAACCGGTCGGCACGCCGTTGCGCATCCCGACCTCTTCATCGGAATAGCTGTAGTTGAAATCCCAGGTCAGATTGTCGAGCGGAGTGAAGCGGGCCTGGATGCGGCCGGTATAATATTCGCTGTCGTTGCCGCCGCCGATGGGGTTGATATTCTTGATATAGCCGTCGGACTTTTCGATCTGGCCCGAGGCGCGGACCGCGAGCAGGCCGCTGACGACGGGGATATTGATCACCCCCTGCGCGCGCTTGGTGTCGTAGCGGCTGTAGCCGAGTTCGATTTCGCCTTCGAACGTGTCGACCGGCTTCTTCGTGATCACGTTGATCGCGCCGCCGACGGCATTACGGCCGAAATAGGTGCCCTGCGGCCCGCGCAACACCTCGATGCGTTCGAGATCGACGATCTGCGGGTTGCTCGTTCCTGCAGCGACGTTGAATTCGTCGACATAGAAGGCATAGCTCGACTGCCGGACGTCGGCATAGGGGTTGAGCTGGTTCGAAATGCCGCGGATCGCGAGGTCCTTGCGGTCGCGCGAGCCGTTCGACTGGAAGCTGACGTTCGGCGTCATCGCGAAATAATCGTCGACGCTCTGGATATTCTGGTTCTTGATCGTTTCCGCGGTCAGCGCGGTGATCGCGATCGGAACATCCTGCAGGCTCTGTTCGCGGCGCTGCGCGGTGACGACGATTTCGCCCGCACCGGCGCTTTCGGACGCACCCGCTTGTTGGGCATAAGCGGGGACGGCGGTCAAACCTCCGATCATCGCCGCGGTCGCGACCCCCACGGCAAAACGGCCAATGCCACGCTTTTCCTGATTGATGCAGTTCATGTCAAAACCCCCTCGTTGGCCGGCGGTCCTGTCCGCCGGTCCCTTGATCCAATCCTCTCCACGGCCGCCGTCAGGGCGTCATTTGGTCCAGCATTGCGGGTCGAGCGGATCCTTGCCCGCTTCGAGCGTGTGGCGGACGAGGACGATCGATGCGATCTTGCCGCCTTCGAGCTCGGCATGGCCGGCCGCGAGCGAGCAGCCGGTCTTGCCGTCACGCCGCGAACGGATGACGTGATAGGTGTAGACGCGGTCGCCGGCTTCGAAGACATCCTTGAACGGCACGACGATCTCGACGTCGCCGCCGCCCGACTGGATACGCTGGAAATGGGTCGCCCACTGGCCGACGCCGTCGATGACGGTGCGGCCTTCGAGCACCAGCGTCGCATCGGGCGTGAAGAATTTCGAGAAATTTTCCGGAGTATAGGCGCCGGGCGTCCTGAACGCCTCGTTCCACCAGATGAACATCTTGGAAAGAACGTCGGTCGCAGGCTTGTCCTGGGCCGCCGCCGGTGCCGCGAAGTTGAGGGCCGCAAGCGCGGATGCGAGTATCAGCGTCTTTTTCACATGGAACTCCCTGTAACTATATTGCTTCGTTGGCGGCTTCGTGACCGCGGTGTTTCGGAGAGTGTCCGTCAGTTGCACTGTTGTTTCAACAACATTACAAATTCGCGTTCGTTGCGCTGAACGCAAATTATGAGCACCGCGGTTCTCGCTCGCGACGACCGGTCTCCGCCGGATCCAGATCATTCAAGAATCTGAATTGATGAATTTTTACTATTTTTATCAGTTATTTGATGCATTCTCCGTCAGCAGCTACTGCGCGACGGGAAGGCGCACGGCCCCGATCAGGGTTATTGCGCGGATGCCCCCGAGCAAGGGGTCATCGACGACGGGCCGCGGCACCATCCGTCGATGGCGGCCGCGGCGATGTAACAAAAATCACGCGATTCGTCGTCTATTATTGCGACGCGTCGTTGCGGATCAGCTTGCCGCCCTTCATCACGAATCCGATCGTCCGCAGCGCGCGAATGTCCTGCGTCGGATCGGCGTCCACCGCGATGATGTCGGCATAATAACCTGCCTTGAGCAGCCCGACCTCGCTGTCGACGCCGAGCATCCTCGCCGGTTCGATCGTCGCGGCGCGGAGCGCCTGCGCGTGGGTCATCCCCGCGTCGACATAGATTTCGGCTTCGCGGACGGTCGCCGTCGTGCCCTCGTTGGGTTCCCACGGATATTGGTCGGTGCCGAGTGCGATATCGACCCTCGCAGAAATCGCGTCGCGCAGGGACTGGATATGCGCCTTTCCGACCGAATCGACGCGATCGAGATACCAGTCGGGCGAGCCGATCTTCTTGTAGAAAGCCTTGGCACCGCTCTGGCTCACGACGATCGTCGGCACGTACCAGACGCCCTTTTTCTTCATCTTCGCGAGGACGGGGGGCGTCAGGAAATAGCCATGTTCGAAACAGTCGATCCCGGCATCGATCGCGGCCTCGGACGCGATAGGCGAGCCCGTATGGCCGGTGACCTTCACGCCGTTGCGGTGCGCCACCTCGATCGCGGTTTTCAGTTCGTCATCGGTGAAGGGCGACGCGCCGATGTCGCCGTGCGTGTCCGAAATTCCGCCCGAAATGCCGAGCTTGATCCAGGTGGCGCCGGCTTTCACCTGTTCGCGTACCGCACGTGCGAATTCGGCTGGTCCGTTAACCTCGGTCTTGCCGTGCCCGCCAGTCGCAACAATCGACGAGCCCGCAGTGTGGATACGCGGCCCGTCAAAAACGCCGCTGTCGATCGCGCGCTTGACGGTGAAATCGACCCCGGCGTCGGATCCCGTCAGCCGGATCGTCGTCACCCCCGACCACAGCGATTTCTGCGCGTTGTCGAGCGTGCGGAGCGCCATCGAGTCGGGGGTTTCGTTATGAATGCGCGACGCCCCCGGCAGGTTGAGCGCGAGGTGGACATGCATGTTCATCAGGCCGGGGATCAACCATTTGCCATCCATCGGGATGACCGTCGCCCCCGGCGGGACCGGCGTCGAGGCACGCGGGCCGATCGTCTGGATGCGTTCGCCGTCGATCAGCACCACGGCATCGCGCAGCGGCGCCTTGCCGGCCAGATCGACGACATTGCCGCCAACAAGCGCAACGGTCTGTGCCGCGGCGGGGCCCCCTACGACGATGGCGAGCGGGAAGACGGCGGAAAGCAGGCGATATTTCATGGCGACCCCCATTTATCGAATCAGTGCGCGATCGTTTCAGGCGCTGCGTCGTTGCGGTAGATGACCCCGCCTTTCATCACGAAGTCGAGCGTGCGCAGCGCCGCGACATCCCTCGCCGGATCAGCGGTGACGGCGACGATGTCGGCATATTGGCCGGCGACGATCCGCCCGACCTCCTTGTCGATCCCCAGCATCGCCGCCGGTTTGATCGTTGCCGCCTGCAGCGCCTGCAGCGGCGTCATGCCGGCTTTCTGGTACAGTTCGGCCTCGGCGACGGTCGCGGTCGTTCCGCCATTGGGCTCGAACGGAAACTGATCGGTGCCGAGCGCGACATTGACCCCGAGCTTGATCGCCTTCTGCAGGACTGCCCAATGGTCCTTGCCGGTCGAGGCGACGCGGTCGAGATACCATTCGGGCGAACCGATCTTGCGATAGAATTCATAGGCTCCCGGCTGGCTGACGACGATCGTCGGCACCAGCCAGGCGCCCTGCGCCTTCATCTTCGCGAGCACCTCGTCGTTGAGGTGATAGCCATGCTCGAAACAGTCGATCCCGAACTTCAGCGCCTGAAGCGCCGCTTCGGACGAGCCGTTGTGCGCAGTCACCTTCACCCCGTTGCGGTGTGCGACCTCGATGATCGTCGACAGTTCGGCATCGGTCATCGGCGCGGCGGAAATGCTGCCGTGCGTGTCCGAAATACCGCCCGAGATCGCAATCTTGATCCAGCTGGCGCCACCCTTGATCTGCGTTCGCGCCGCCTTGCTGAGTTCGGCAGGGCCATCAGCCTCGAGCGACCCGTGGCCGCCGGTCGGGACGATCAGTTCGCCCGCGGTCTCGATACGCGGGCCGACCGCCTGACCTTTCGCAATCGCGCGCTTGAGCATGAAGTCGAGCCCCCGGTCCTCGGCGGTCAGCCGGACCGTCGTGACCCCGGCGAGCAGCGTCCGGCGCGCGTTGTCCGCCATGCGCAGGGCTTCCTCGCCGTCTTTCTCGTTGATCAGTTCGGCACCCGCGGCGCCGGGAAGCTTCAGCCCGAAATGCACGTGCATGTTCATCAGGCCGGGGATCAGCCACTTGCCATTCATCGGCACCACTTTCGCCCCGGCGGGGACGTCGATGGAAGCTGCGGGACCGACCCTCAGGATGCGCTCGCCCTGCACCAATATGGTGGCGTTCGAAATCGGCGCGCCGCCGTCGATGCCGACGACCGTGCCGCCGACCAGCGCGGTCAGCGGCGCGGCCGCAGGCGCCT
>NZ_DATMST010000169.1:0-8791 GCF_035565275.1 Sphingopyxis sp. | reverse complement strand
GCCGCGCGTCATCGCAAGCACTTCCTGCAAGGTCGAGAAATCATCCTCCGCGTGCGCGTAGGCAACGCCATAAGCGACATCGGCGTCGGTCTTGCCGAAGATATGCGGCACACCGAATTTGTCGCGCGCAATCCGAACGTCGGTGGGCTTGAAGGCGGGCGCGGCGGGCGCTTCGGCGGTCAGCGGCTCCCAGAGCGCGAGCGAGGCGGCGGTGAGCACCAGCAGCAGCAGGAATCCCAGCAAAATCCGTCGCAGCATCTCTGGTCCTCTTCGCACCTGGTCCGGCGCATCTGTGGCGGCCATGTCGTCCGATGGCAAGCGACTGTCGTTCGTCGAGCCGGATTTGCGGGCAAGCGGTGTGCCGCTATGCATGGGTCAGGTCATTGAACAACGGGGATTATCGAACCATGCGCATGAAAAGCCTGCTCCTTTCCGCTTGCCTGTCGCTCACCCTCGCGCCCGTCGCGGAGGCGCAGACTACCGCCGGATCGGGCGTCGTTCCGGCAACCGTCGGCAATAGTGCCGAGCGCGCGATCGGCTTTGCACCCAACGCTCCGGCAGGCGCTGCGCTCGTCATCGTGATGACCGACGCCGCCCTGCCGCCGCTCGACGGAATCGCGCTGGGCGCTGCCGAGCGCACGGCGATCACCGCCGCGATCGCTGCAGCGAGCTTCGACGGTAAGGCGGGCACGACATTATCGCTGCGCGGTATCGGCGCGTACCCGCGCATCCTGCTCGTCGGCGCGGGTGCCACCCCCTCTTCGCTCGCGCTCGCCGAAGCGGGCGGCAAGGCCGCGCAGGAACTCAAGAGCGAAGCGCAGCCGGTGGCGATCGCGGGTGCCTTCGGCGACGTTTCGGCCGCCGATGTCGCCTATGGCTTCGCGCTCGGCCAATATCGCTTCGACCGTTACAAGACCGTCGACAAAAAGGCGCCGCCGACGGGCGCGGTGACGTTTGTCGGCGCCAATCCGTCGGGCGCCGAAGCCGCCTTTACGAGCCGCTGGAAGCCGCTTGCCGAAGGCGTGCGCCTGTCGCGCGACCTCGCCAACGAGCCCGCGAACGTCATCTATCCCGAAAGCTTCGTCACGCGCGTGCGCGAGGCGTTCGGCAATACACCGGGTGTCAGCATCGAAGTGCTCGACGAAGCGGCGATGCGCAAGCTCGGCATGGGAACGATCGTCGGCGTCGGTCAGGGCAGTCCGCGCGGATCGCGCCTGCTGCTCGTGCGCTATCGCGGCGCCAACGCACCCGACGCACCCACCGCGTTCGTCGGCAAGGGAATCACCTTCGATTCGGGCGGCCTGTCGCTGAAACCCGGCGCCGGAATGGGCAATATGAAGGGCGATATGTCGGGCGCCGCATCGGTGATGGGCGCGGTTGTCTCGCTCGCCAAATCGCGCGCACCGGTGCATGTCGTCGGGGTCGCGGCGCTCGCCGAGAATATGCCCGACGGCAATGCGCAGCGTCCGGGCGACGTGACCCGCACCATGTCGGGCAAGACGATCGAGATGGTCAACGCCGACGCCGAAGGGCGCCTCGTCCTTGCCGATGCCAATGAATATGTCGCCAAAGCCTATCGGCCCAGCGCGATCGTCAACATCGCGACGCTCACCGGTGCGGTCGTCGGCGCGCTCGACAACAGCTATGCGGGCCTCTTCGCGCGCGACGAGGCGCTCGCGGCGCGCCTGATCGCCGCCGGCACCGCGAGCGGCGAGGAATTGTGGCGCCTGCCGCTCCACAAGGATTATGCCGAGCGGATGAAGTCGGACATCGCCGACATCCGCAACTCCGCGACCGGGCAGGGACCGGGCGCGAGCCTCGGCGCGCATTTCATCGGCTTCTTCGTCGACGAGGCGACGCCGTGGGCGCATCTCGACATCGCCGGGGTCAACCGCTCCGAAAAGGCGACCTCGCTCGTCCCCAAGGGAATGACGGGCTTCGGCGTGCGGCTGCTCGACCAGCTTGCGCGTAGCGGGGAGTGACGCCCTCATTCCCGTTCGTGTCGAGCGAAGTCGAGACACCGTGAAGGCGTGTGCCACGATGGGCATCGCGACTTCGCTCGATGCGAACGGAACTGGTAGCAAGCCCCTTGTGTTGCCAAATAGCAACACTATCTTGCTCGGCAAGAAAGGGGCTTTCTGAATGAACCTCGAAAAATTTACCGACCGCGCCAAAGGCTTCCTGCAGGCGGCGCAGACGATCGCGATCCGCATGAACCACCAGCGGATCTCGCCCGAGCATATCGCCAAGGCGCTGCTCGAAGACAATGAAGGCATGGCCGCGGGCCTGATCGCGAAGAGCGGCGGCGACGCAAAGCGCGCGGTCGCCGGCATCGACGCGCTGCTTGCCAAGGTCCCCGCCGTGTCGGGATCGGGCGCGCAGCAAACGCCGGGGCTCGATAATGACGCGGTCCGCCTGCTCGATCAGGCGGAGCAAGTGGCGACCAAGGCGGGTGACGGCTATGTCACCGTCGAACGGCTCCTCCTCGCGATGGTGCTTTCGGCCACTACCCCGGTCGGCAAGGCGTTCGCCGATGCCGGCGTGAAGGCCGACGCGCTCAACGCTGCGATCAACGAATTGCGCGGCGGCCGATCGGCCGACACCGCGAGCAGCGAAGACCGCTACGAAGCGCTCAAGAAATTCGCCCGCGACCTCACCGAAGTCGCACGCGAGGGCAAGCTCGACCCCGTGATCGGCCGCGACGAGGAAATCCGCCGCACGATCCAGATCCTGGCCCGCCGCACCAAGAACAACCCGGTGCTGATCGGCGAACCCGGCGTCGGCAAGACCGCGATCGCCGAGGGCCTTGCGCTGCGCATCACCAACGGCGACGTCCCCGACAGTTTGAAGGACCGCCGCCTCCTCTCGCTCGACATGGGCGCGCTGATCGCGGGCGCCAAATATCGCGGCGAGTTCGAGGAGCGCCTCAAGGGCGTGCTCGACGATGTGAAGGCGGCCGAGGGCGAGATCATCCTGTTCATCGACGAGATGCACACGCTCGTCGGCGCCGGCAAGGGCGAGGGCGCGATGGACGCGTCGAACCTGCTCAAGCCCGCGCTCGCACGCGGCGAGCTCCATTGCATCGGCGCAACGACGCTCGACGAATATCGCAAGCATGTCGAAAAGGACCCAGCGCTCCAGCGGCGTTTCCAGCCGGTCTTCGTCGGCGAGCCGACGGTCGAGGATTCGATCTCGATCCTGCGCGGCATCAAGGAGAAATACGAGCTGCACCACGGCATGCGGATCACCGACGGCGCGATCGTCGCCGCGGCGACGCTGTCGAACCGCTATATCTCCGACCGCTTCCTGCCCGACAAGGCGATCGACCTGATGGACGAGGCCGCAAGCCGCATCCGCATGGAGGTCGAATCGAAGCCCGAGGAGATCGAGACGCTTGATCGCCGCATCATTCAGATGAAGATCGAGGAGTCGGCGCTCGGCAAGGAAAGCGATGCCGCGTCGAAGGACCGACTGGCCGCTCTTCAGGCCGAGCTTGCGAACCTCGAACAGCAGTCGGCGGGGCTCACCCAGAAATGGCAGGCCGAAAAGGACAAGATCCACGCCGAGGCGAAGATCAAGGAAGAGCTCGACGCCGCGCGTTCGGCTCTCGATCAGGCGCAGCGCGCCGGCGACCTCGCGAAGGCGGGCGAGCTAAGCTATGGCACCATTCCCGGCCTCGAAAGGCGGCTCGAGGAGGCACAGGCCACCGCGGGCAATGCGATGCTGCGCGAAGAGGTTACCGCCGACGATATCGCCGCGGTCGTGAGCAAATGGACCGGAATCCCCGTCGACCGGATGATGGAGGGTGAGCGCGAGAAGCTGCTGGGGATGGAAAGCACGCTCGCCCAGCGCGTGATCGGCCAGGACGAAGCGGTTCGCGCCGTATCGACCGCGGTCCGCCGTGCGCGCGCCGGCCTGCAGGATCCGAACCGCCCGCTCGGCTCGTTTCTTTTCCTCGGCCCCACCGGGGTCGGCAAGACCGAGCTTACCAAGGCGCTCGCGCGTTTCCTGTTCGATGACGACAATGCGATGGTCCGCATCGACATGTCCGAATTCATGGAGAAGCATAGCGTCGCGCGGCTTGTCGGCGCACCCCCGGGCTATGTCGGCTATGAAGAGGGTGGCACGCTCACCGAAGCGGTGCGCCGCCGGCCCTATCAGGTGGTGCTGTTCGACGAGGTCGAGAAAGCTCACGCCGACGTCTTTAACATCCTGCTACAGGTGCTCGACGACGGGCGCCTCACCGATGGACAGGGGCGCACGGTCGACTTCACCAACACGCTGATCATCCTGACGTCGAATCTTGGCAGCCAGGCGATCGCGGCGCTTCCCGACGATGCACCGGTCGAACAGGCCGAGCCCGCCGTAATGGAAGTCGTGCGCGCGCATTTCCGGCCCGAGTTCCTGAACCGGCTCGACGAGATCGTGCTCTTCAACCGGCTGGCACAGCAGCATATGGGCGGTATCGTCGATATTCAGGTCGCGCGCGTCCAGAAGCTGCTCGCCGACCGCAAGGTCACGCTCGACCTTACCGACGCGGCGCGCGCCTGGCTCGGGCGGGTCGGTTATGATCCCGTTTATGGAGCACGGCCGCTGAAGCGCGCGGTGCAGAAATATCTGCAGGACCCGCTCGCCGACCTGATCCTGAAGGGCGAAGTCAGAGATGGATCGACGATCAGGGTCGACGAAGGCGACGGGGGGCTCAAGCTGGGCGCCGTCTGAACGACGCGCGCAAGGCATAAAGCCGAAGGGGTACAAACAAGAAGGGCCGGAGCTTTCGCTCCGGCCCTTCTCTTTTCGTTTCTATCCGAAAAGGATCAGAAGCGCAGCTTGCCGCTGACGAAGAACGAACGGCCCATCACGTCATAGACGTTCGGGAAAGTGTTCGTCTGTTCGCCGCTACCGCCATTCTGGGCGGAAGCTGCCAGCGGCGGCGTCTTGTCGAAGGCGTTGTTGACGCCTGCAGTCAGGGTGAAGTTATCCCCGGCTTCGAACTGCGCCGCGAAGTCGATGTAGTTACGCGCACCCAGGTTTTCGAAGAAGTACAGCGTATCATCGTCATCGTCGCGCACCTTGCTGAGATAGCGCCATGCTGCCGACAGGGTGAGCGGTCCGTTCATGAAGGTCGCACGAGCAGTGTGCTTCCACTTCGGCGTCGGCTGGCCGCAGGCGTTGCCGAAGCGGCCGGCGCATTCGTTGACCAGCGGCACACCCACGATCGGCGTGAAGTCATACTTCAGCAGACGCGAGCCATTGAACGCCAGAGCGATACGGCTGTCTTCGCCGATCGCGAAGTTATAGCCGAAGCCGACGTCGATGCCGTCGGTTTTCAGACCGCCCGAGTTGAGGTTCGTATCGAGGATACGGTCGACCTCACCCAGTTCGTTGCGGCCGAAAGCATCGCAATACTCCGTGACGCCATTGAGATAGCAAGCGTCGAAGAGGTTCGCCTGGCCCAGACGCGAGATGTAGCCGTCGATCTTGATGTTATAGTAATCGACAGTCGCCTGGAAACCGGGAAGCATGCTCGGCGTGAAGACCGCGCCAACCGTCCAGGTCTTCGACTTTTCTTCGCGCAGATTCGAATTGCCGATGATGGTCGTCGGCGGATTCACGAGATCCGAATCGGCCAGATCCGGGTCGCCCAGCCGGCCGACGGGAACGCCGTTGGCAAGGCAAGCTTCACGCAACGGACCCGCGGCGATGGCACCAGCCGTCGCGCAAGGATCCGACGCGCCGTCGAAGCTGACGGTTTGACCGAGGAACAGTTCGTTGACGTTCGGACCGCGGATGGCCTTCTGATACTGGCCGCGGATGCCGACACCGTCGACCGGTTCCCAGAGACCGCCGGCCGACCAGGTGAAGACGTTGCCGACGGCATTCGAATAGTTCGAATAACGCGCCGCACCGTTCAGCTCCAGGCGATGCGCGAACGGCTGATCCGCGAGCAGCGGCACGTTCACTTCGGCGAAGAATTCGGTCACGCTGTAACCGCCCGACGTCGGAGCGCCCGGGTTGAAGCCCGCGACGTTACCCGAAGCCAGATTCTGGTCGGGATCGGTCCGGCCGTTTTCGCTGCGCCATTCGGCACCGACCGCGATACCAACGCCGCCCGCGCCGAGGTCGAACAGTTCGCTGTTCGTGAAGGCGACACTCGCAACCTGCGTCGTATATTCTTCGATGTTGGTCGCGCCGAGGGCCAGATAGCCGGCCGCATCGCTGTCGAGATTGCCTTCACCGAAGAGGTTGGCCGGCACGCACGAAGCCACGCCGTTGGCGCAGACCAGGTTGCCGCCGCCAGGCACGCCGGCGAAGGGGGTGCCGCTGAGTGCGCCCGTGACCGGATCCTGGAACGCCGTGGTGATCGCACCCAGGAAGTTGGCGAGGTTGACGTTGCCGGTCTGGCGCTGGGTGTTCTTCGTACGGGCGTACATATAGTAGCCGTCGTAGTTCCAGCCGCCGCCGATGTCGCCCTTCATACCGCCAAGGACGCGGAAGGCATTGCGTTCGTCGACCTGCGTGCGCGGACCGATGCCCGTCGTACGGAAGCCGTAGTTCGCGGTGGTGATATAGCCGTCACCATCGGTGTCCAGCGAACGGAACAGCGTCTGCGTCGCGGGAGCGAGGAAGGGCGAATTGACGTGCAGCCGGAGCGGGCCCAGCGCGCGCGCGTCGGCGCCCGTACCGATGGGCGTTCCGTTGCTGATCGGGGTCGCCGCCAGCTCGCCGGTCACCCGGTTGTTGATGAACGTGCCCTGGAGGTAAGGCTGGAACGCTTCGGAGATTTCGTAGCGAGCCATGGTCGTGACCAGGAAGCGTTCCTGCGGAACCTGCAGGAAGTTCACCGGCGCATAATTGTACGAGTCAGTCGCCGCGTCATAGGGCGTGATCGAACCGTCGGCGCCAAAATCGTAGTTGGTGCCACCCACGACAACACGCCCCTGCGGCACCGAGCCCGAGCCACCGAAGAAGGAGACGGGGTTGCCATCGTCATCGACGGTTTCCGACAGGGCGTTGCGCGAGAAGCCACGTGCGCCGGCATAAACCGCCTTGCGCTTGAAGTAGCCGACGTGCGTCACGATGTTACCGCGACCATCGTCGAAGTTCGCACCGATCGTGCCGTTCAGATCCCATTCCGCACCGTCGCCGCGGCTCGAAATGCCGTAACGCGAGTTGAGTTCGACGCCTTCGAAGTCCTGCTTCATGACGAAGTTGACGACGCCGGCGATGGCGTCCGAACCGTACACGGCCGAACGGCCGCCGGTGACGACGTCAACGCGCTCGATCAGCGCCGACGGAATGGTGTTGAGGTCGACGACCTGCGTGGTGTCGAACGACACATAACGGCGGCCGTCGACGAGCACCAGCGTGCGGCCGGTGCCGAGGTTGCGGAGGTTCACCGTGGCGACGCCGCCGCCCGGATTGTTGTCGGCGCCGCTGGTCGAACCGGTCACCTGCGGCATCGCGTTCAGGACGTTTTCGACGTTGGTCGCGCCACGGAGAGCGAACTCTTCCGAACGCACAACCGAAATGGGGCTTGCCTGCTCAACCTCGGGACGCGCGATACGCGAACCGGTGACGACAATGGTCTCGCCGGAATCGGCGCTATCGTCGGCGGAAACATCCTGCGCGACGGCGGGAGCCGAAATCAGCGCGATGCCCAGGACGAGCGGAGCAGCGCCAATCTTCAGCTTGGAATAATGGGTTTTCTTCACAGTGCAGTCCCTTGCTACTGGTGGATTGAACTACCTGGGCCCCTGTTGCAGCAGCGCATAGCCGACACCACAAACACCCCGATAGCGTGCGGGATGACCCTTCGTTCAAGGCGAGTAAAGGAAATTTCCGGCGCAATCCGCCGTTTCACGGAGCATTGTGACGTATTTGCAACAACCCGGAGAATCCACGAAATACAATATGCTGCAACGCCGCATTCACGAAATTTTGTTTCACTGGATACGAAATCAGCCCGACCCGCCCAAACGGTTACCCCCCCATCGGCCCGGCAAGCTTGCCGGGATCGAGACGCGCATCGCGCCATTTCAGTCCCCAATGCATGTGCGGCCCCGTCGCGCGGCCGGTCCGGCCAACCGTCCCCAGCCTTTGCCCTTGCGTCACCCGGTCGCCGACCTTCACATCGAGCCGCTGGCAATGGAGGAACGCGCTGCTGAGGCCCATTCCATGATCGACGATCAGCAGATTGCCTTCGAGCGTGAAGGGCGCGTCCGCCGCGAGCACGACCACCCCGTCGGCGGGCGCTACGAAAGGCGTGCCCGCGGGCACCGCGACATCGGTCCCGCTGTGATAGCTGCCAGGCTTGCCCTGATAGACGCGCTGCGATCCGAAAAAACCCGAGAAGCGCCCGGTCACCGGCCAGCGGAACGCCTGCCGCCAGCCGTCCGATTCGACCGCCATATCGCGCGCGGCTGCAATCCGGGCGAGCTCGGCGGGGCGCCGGCGCTCGAAATCGGCGTCGCTCGAAGCGCTGCCGCGGTACGGCGCGTTGATATGTTCGAGCCGCCAGCGGCCCGCGGCAACCGGAATGAAGCGCTCGACCACACGCCCGTCGGCCAGCGTCGCGGCAAGCCGCGCGGTGGCTCCCGCGTCACGGTCGAACGCGATCAGGAAACCGCCGTCGCCGGCGACCCGAACCGGCTTGCCGTCGAGCGTGAGTGTTCGTGTATCGTCGGGCACCTTGCCGACCATCACCGCACCCTGTTCGGCGAGGCCTGCCAGCGTGAAGTCGGCGCGGACGGGCGCACGCGGGGAAGCGGGAACGGAGACCGGTGCGGAA
>NZ_DATMST010000168.1:0-23293 GCF_035565275.1 Sphingopyxis sp. | reverse complement strand
CGCCCTCGCGCGCGGCGGCGGCGATGGCGTCGAGGATCTCGATCGCCGTCTGGACGCGCGCTGCGGGGGTCATCGGCCGCCCTTATCCGACCGGATAATTCGGCGCCTCGCGGGTGATCGCGACGTCGTGAACATGGCTTTCGCGCAGGCCGGCATTGGTGATGCGGACGAACTTCGCGCGCTCGCGCAGGTCCTTGAGCGTGCGGCTGCCGGTGTAACCCATCGCCGCCTTCACGCCGCCGACGAGCTGGTGGATGACGTCCTTCGCCGGGCCCTTGAAGGGCACCTGACCCTCGATGCCCTCGGGAACCAGCTTCATCTGGTCCTTGATGTCCTGCTGGAAATAGCGGTCGGCCGAGCCCCGCGCCATTGCGCCGACGCTGCCCATGCCGCGATAGCTTTTGTAGGTGCGGCCCTGGAACAGGAAGGTCTCGCCCGGCGCCTCGGCGGTGCCCGCCAGCAGCGATCCGACCATCACGCTCGACGCGCCCGCGGCCAGCGCCTTGGCGATGTCGCCCGAGGTACGCAGACCGCCGTCGGCGATGACCGGGACGCCAAGCTTCGCCGCCGCCTCGACGCTGTCGAGAATCGCGGTGAGCTGCGGCACGCCGACGCCGGCAACGACGCGCGTGGTACAGATCGAGCCGGGTCCGATGCCGACCTTCACACCGTCGGCGCCCGCGTCGATCAGCGCCTTGGTCGCATCGCCGGTCGCGACGTTGCCTGCGAGGACCTGGACGCGGTTCGATAGTTTCTTGATCCGCGCGACGGTTTCGCCGACGCCCTTGCTGTGGCCGTGCGCGGTGTCGACGACGATCAGGTCGCATTCGGCATCGAGCAAGGCCTCGGCGCGTTCGATTCCCGAATCGCCCGTGTTGGTCGCGGCGGCGACACGGAGCCGGCCGCCGGCATCCTTCGTCGCATCGGGATAGTTCACCGCCTTTTCCATATCCTTGACGGTAATCAGCCCGATGCAGCGATAATCGTCGTCGACGACGAGCAGTTTTTCGATCCGGCGCTGGTGCAGCAGCTTGCGCGCCTCGTCCTGCCCGACGCCGGGGCGGACGGTGGCGAGATTGTCGGCGGTCATCAGCTCGCGCACCGGTTGCCCCGGATTGTCAGCGAAACGGACGTCGCGGTTGGTCAGGATGCCGACAAGCTTGCCGCCGGTTTCGACGACCGGAATGCCCGAAATCCGGTGCTGGTCCATCAACGCGGTGGCATAGGAAAGCGGCGCATCGGGGGTGATGGTGATCGGATTGACGATCATCCCGCTTTCGAAGCGCTTCACCTGCCGCACCGCGGCCGACTGTTCCTCGATCGTCAGATTGCGGTGGAGGACGCCGATGCCGCCGATCTGCGCCATCAGGATCGCCATGTCGGCCTCGGTCACCGTATCCATCGCCGATGACAGGATCGGGATGTTGAGGTTGATCTCGCTGGTCAGCTGGGTCGACAGGTTCGCATCCGACGGCAGGATATCCGACGCGCCGGGGACCAGCAGAACATCGTCGAAGGTCAGGCCGGTGATGATTTCCATGGGTCGCCACTTTCTGGTGCAGGCGGCGCCTGCCCCGGATTGCGGGGCGGCACACGCGATTCGTTTGGTGGCGGCCCATGTAACCAGTCGCGCCCGGGCGCGCCAGTGGGGGACGAACGATTATTTCGCGTGGCGAGGATGATTTTCCGGGGCGCCGTCAGGCAGCATTGCGGACGTCCGGATGTAACCGGTTGCATTGCCCTTGGCCCCTCGTTAGACCCGCCGCATAACATAGTTTTGGCAAAGAGGATATTCTGGATGGACGTGCCCGGTCAGGCGCCCGCCAATGCTGGCGGACGGTCGAATACCATGGCGGCCTTTGCCGCGGTCACCGTTCTCTTTTTCGCCTGGGGGTTCATCACCTCGCTCATTGATCCCCTCGTCGCGGCGGTAAAGGGCATCTTCACGCTGAGCGACGCCGAGGCGCAATTGTCGGCCTTCGCCTTCTTTATCGCCTATGGCGTGATGTCCTTCCCGGCGGCCGCGCTCATCGCGCGTTTCCATTCGGTTCCGTCGATCCTGACCGCGCTGACGACGATGGTCGCGGGATGCCTGCTGATGCTCGCGGCCGCGAACCTCGCCGTCTATCCGCTTGTCCTCGCCGGACTGTTCATCCTCGCGAGCGGGATCACGATCCTGCAGGTCGCCGCGAACCCGCTCGCGGCGGCGCTCGGCGACCCGAAGCGCAGCCATTTCCGCCTGACCTTCAGCCAGACCTTCAACAGCTTCGGTACCTTCCTCGGGCCGCTGATCGGCGCGCATATGTTCCTCGAAGGGGTCGAGGTGAAGGAAGGAACGGTCGTCACCGACGCGGTGCGTGCGCAAGCGCTGGCGGGCATCGATTCGGCCTATTTCTGGATTTGCGGGCTGATCCTCGCACTGCTGCTCTTTTTCTGGATCAGCCGGCGTATCGTGAGCGAGGCGGTACCGCCCGCGCCGATGGGCGCGCGCGCCAGCATGGGCGAACTGGTCCGCGAAGCCTTTTCGTCGCGCTGGAGCCGCCTCGGTGCGATCGCGATCTTCCTCTATGTCGGCGCCGAAGTCGCGATCGGCACGCAAATGGCGTGGTTCCTGAACAGCGACGCGATCTGGGGCCGGTCCGACGCCGCCTTCGGTGTTCCGCTGCTCGGCTTTGCGATGGGCAGCGACGGCGTCCCCGGCGTGTCGCTGCAGGAAGCCGGCAAGGCCGTCGCCTTCTATTGGGGCGGCGCGATGATCGGCCGCGCGATCGGATCGGTGCTGCTGGCGCGCGTATCGGCGGCAAAGCTGCTGACGCTGTTTACCGCGATCGCCTTCCTGATGTGCCTTTATGTCATCCTCATCGGCGGGGTCGGTGCAGGATTCGTCGCCCTGTCGATCGGCCTGTTCAATTCGATCATGTTCCCGGTGATCTTCTCGTTGACCCTCGAACGGTCGACCGCACGCGCCGAGGCGACATCGGGACTGCTGTGCACCGCGATCGTCGGCGGCGCGATCATTCCGTGGCTGGTCGGAAACCTGTCGGGCGCAACCAGCTATTCGACCGCGATCCTCCTGCCCGCGCTCTGCTATGCCGCGCTATGCGTCTTCGCGGTCGCCGCGGGACGCGCACCGGCGCGGCAGGCGAGCGCCGGCGCGACGGTTCACTGACCGGCCGCGCGGGAACGAGAGGATCATGGCGGGACTGTCGATCGGGGATGCACGCAAGAACTTCGGCGAGACAGAGGTCCTGAAGGGTGTGTCGATCGATGTTGCCGACGGCGAGTTCACCGTGATCGTCGGCCCGTCGGGATGCGGCAAGTCGACGCTGCTGCGCGCGGTTGCCGGGCTCGAGGAGCTGACCGGCGGCCGCGTCATCATCGGCACCCGCGACGTGACCGACCTTCCGCCATCGGAGCGCGGCATTGCGATGGTGTTCCAATCCTACGCGCTCTATCCGCACCTCAGCGTCTACGAGAACATGGCCTTCGGGTTGCGCATCGCAAAAGCTGACGGGGGAGAGATCGCCCGACAGGTGCAGCGCGCCGCCGAAATCCTGGGCATCGAGGCGCTGCTCGACCGGAAACCCGCCGCGCTGTCAGGCGGGCAACGGCAACGCGTCGCTATCGGTCGCGCGATCGTGCGCCAGCCGCAGATTTTCCTGTTCGACGAGCCGCTGTCGAACCTTGACGCCGATTTGCGCGTGCGGATGCGATACGAGTTCGCCGCGCTGCACCGCACGCTCGGTACGACGACGCTCTACGTCACCCACGACCAGATCGAGGCGATGACGCTTGCCGACCGGATCATCGTGCTGCGCGACGGGCAGATCGAACAGAGCGGAACCCCGCGCGAACTTTACGAGCGCCCGGCGAATATCTTCGTCGCGCAGTTTCTCGGCACACCGCGGATGAACATCCTGCCGGTCACAATATCCGATGCCGGACAGGCGGCACTTGCCGACGGGCGGGAGATTCCCCTGCCCCCGCACGTAAAACCGCCGAATCCGGGGACGCGCCTGTCGATCGGGATCCGGCCCGAGGATGTCGTGATGGGCGCGGCTTCGGGCGCTCTCGGCTTTACCATCGCCTTTATCGAACGGCTGGGCGGCCTGGCGACGGTGCATCTGCAAGGCGTCGCAGGCGGCGACACGCTGACCTGCCAGCTGCGCGACGACGGCAGCCTGCGCGAAGGCGATATGGTGCCCGTCCGCCTGCCGGCGGATCATCTCCACCTGTTCGACGCCGAAGGTCGCGCGCTGCGCTCGGGGAAGCGCAAATGACCTTGCATTTCGCCATTGTAACCGGTTACGTAACAAATGTTTCCGCACCCGGCGAAGACGGAATGACCGGAGTCGCAACGGCGACCCGGCGCCATCGGAGGGAAGAGGGGCGAATATCATGGCTACTTTGAGGGACGTCGCCCGCGAAGCGGGGGTTTCGGTCGCCACGGCATCGCGTGCGATCAACGGGCTCGGCAATGTCACGGCACCGACACGCGCCGCGGTGATGGCGGCGGTCAAAAAGCTGAACTTCGTGCCGCACAGCGGCGCACGCAGCCTGACGCGGCGCAAGACCGACACCGTCGGCGTCATCCTGCCCGACCTGTTCGGCGAGTTCTTCTCCGAAATCATCCGGGGCATCGACCTTGTCGCGCATGAATCGGGGATGCACCTGCTCCTTGGGAACATGCACGGCAGCACGCACGAAACCGCAGCGGCGATCGCGGCGATGCGCGGGCGCGTCGACGGGCTGCTCGTGATGCCGCCCGATCTGAAGCCCGAACTGCTCGCCGATTATCTCGACGCGGCGCTGCCGACGGTGCTGCTCAACTATGATGCCGGATCGCTCGACCTGCCCTTCGTCGCGGTCGACAATTACCGGGGTGCCTATACGATGACCGAAGCGCTGCTCGCGCGCGGCGCGCGGCAGGTCGTCCATATCGCGGGACCGAAGCACAACCGTGATGCCCGCGACCGCCAGCGCGGTTTCGTCGATGCGATGGCGAAGATCGCCGGGGTACGAAATCCCGCCATTCTTCCCGGCGACTTTTCCGAAGGAAGTGGCATACAGGCGGCGCGTCTGCTCGTGCAGGGCCAGTTGCCGGCAGACGCTGCCTTCGCTGCAAACGACCAGATGGCAGTCGGGCTGATCGCGGGATTGGCCGAGGCGGGCAAGTCGGTGCCGGGCGACATCATGGTCGCGGGGTTCGACGACATCCCGCTCGCGCGGCACCTCAACCCTTCGCTCTCGACAATGCAGGTCCATATCGACCGGCTCGGATCGACCGCGATGATGATGTTGCTGCGCATATTGCGCGGCGAAACGCTCGGCGCGGCAAGCGCGACGATTTTGACACCGGCGCTGATCGCGCGCGGCACCACAGGCCGTGACATGGCACAGAAGCCCGCGGCGGCTGGCGCGCACGAATGACCTGCGGGGGCACCCGATGCCGATAACGCGGCGCCAGATGTCGGCCGCGCTCGGGATGCTGCCCCTGCTTCCGGTGCTCGGCGCGTGCGGTACGGAGCGTGGGGGCACGCTGGCGATCTGGGCGATGGGCAACGAGGGGGCGAACCTGCCCGCGCTCTTGAAAAGTCTCTCGCTGCCTGCGGGTATCCCGCCGATCGAAGTGCAGCCGCTCCCGTGGACCGCGGCACACGAAAAATTGCTCACGGGCTTTGCCGGCGGCTCGCTCCCGGCGATCGGGCAGGTCGGTAACAGCTGGATCGCCGAAATGGCGGCGATCGGCGCGATTGCGCCCGTTCCCGCATCGGCGGAAGCGCTGCTCGGCGACCAGTTTGCCGCAGTCGTCGATACAAACCGCATCGCGGGCAAAGCCTGGGCCGTGCCGTGGTATGTCGATACGCGGCTGCAATTCTACCGCAAGGATCTGTTCGCGCGCGCGGGTTATGCCGCGCCGCCGTCCGGGTGGGACGCGTGGAAAGCAGCGCTGCACAAGGTGAAGCGGCAAGCCGGAAGCGGCAATTATGCCATTCTCTATCCGCTCAACGAATATGAGCAGCTGACCACGCTGGCGCTGTCGGCCGGCGCGCGGATGCTGCGCGACAATGGTTCGCGCGGCGCCTTTTCCGACCCAAGATTCAAGGCGGCACTCGGCTTCTACAAATCGCTGTTTGACGAAGGCCTCGCGCCGAGGGTGTCGTCGGCGCAGATTTCGAACATCTGGAACGAGTTCGCGAATGGCCTGTTCAGCATATTCCTGTCGGGACCGTGGACGATAGGCGACCTGAAAAGCCGTCTCCCCGCCGACATGCGGGCAAGATGGGGCACCGCGCCCAATCCCGGCCCCGATGGCATCGGGTCGGCGGCACCGGGCGGCTCCAGCCTCGTGGTCTTCGCGGGCAGTGCGAACGGCGACGCGGCGTGGGAGGTTTTGACGCGCCTGCTGACGCCCGCCGCCCAGCTCGAATTCCACAAGCTGACGGACAGCCTGCCGGCGCGGCGGTCGGTATGGCGCGCGGCCGGGCTTGCGGCCGATCCGCTCGTCGCGCCCTTCGCGGCGCAGCTCGATCGTGCAATGGCGCTCCCCAAGGTACCTGAATGGGAGCGTATCGTCACCGAAATGCAGATCGTCGCCGAGCGCATGGTGCGTGGGCAATATGGCGTCGATGCAGCGGCAAAAGAGATGGATCGCCGCGCCGACCGGCTGCTCGAGAAACGGCGCTGGATGCTCGACAAGGGAAAGGCGCTGTGAGCGCGACCCGCCGTACGCGCGAGGCCCGCGCCGGCTGGGCGATGAGCGCGCCGGCGCTCGCCGCCATTGCGGTCTTTTTCGCCGTCCCGGCCGCGGCCTCGCTGTTCCTGAGTTTCACCGATTTCGATATCTACGCGCTCGCCGATATCGGCAACCTGCGCTTCGTCGGCCTCCAGAACTACACAAGGCTGGTCGGGAACCCGTTGTTCTGGAAGGCGATGTCGAACACATTGCTGTTCGTTGCAATCGGCACTCCTTTCATCGTGCTGCTATCGCTGTTTGCCGCGATGCTGGTCAATTCGCGCTGGCTCAAGTGGCGCCCCGTCTGGCGCGTCGCGCTGTTCGCGCCCTATGTGACAACGCTCGTCGCGACCGCGGTCGTGTGGCGCTACCTGCTCCACACGCGCTACGGCCTCGTCAATTACCTGCTCTCGCTGTTCGGTATCGCGCCGATCGACTGGCTGGGTAGTCCGCACGCGTCGCTGCCCGCGGTCCTGCTCTTCGTCGGATGGAAGACGTTCGGCTATAATATGATCATCTTCCTCGCGGCATTGCAGACGGTGCCGCGCGAACTCGACGAGGCGGCACGGATCGACGGCGCGGGCTGGTTCACACGGCTGCGCCACGTCACCCTGCCAGTGATTGCACCGACGGTGTTGCTGGTGTCGGTGCTGACCGTCGCGGGCATGTTCCAACTCTTCGCCGAGCCTTACGTGATGACGCAGGGCGGCCCCGCCCAGTCGACCGTCACCATCCTCTATTTCATGTACGAAGAGGGGTTCAAATGGTGGAACCTCGGGTCGGGCGCCGCGGTCGCCTTCCTGCTCTTCCTCTGCATATTGGCGGTGACCTTGGTGCAGCTCCGGCTCGCCAGAAGGAGCGGCGCGATATGAGCGTGCGCCGCTGGTCCGTCACCCTGCTCGCCGCGCTGGTCGCGCTGCTGACGATCGCACCCCTGCTGTGGATGCTCTCGGTCAGCTTCATGGTGCGCGGCGAGGCGTCGCAATTCCCGCCGCCGCTGCTGCCGACCGACCCCGGCCTCGACAACTACCGCACCCTGTTCGGCACCTTCGGCATCGGGCGCTTTCTTGCCAACAGCCTGCTCGTCTCGACGCTTGCGACAGGTCTTGCACTGCTGTTCACGATCCCGGCGGGCTACGCCTTCGCCAAGCTGCGTTTCAGGGGACGCGACGCGACCTTCCGCCTGCTCGTCGCCGCGCTGGTCGTGCCGGGACAGGTCGGCATGCTGCCCCTGTTTCTCGAACTCAAGGCGATGGGACTCGTCAACAGCTATGCCGGCGCGCTCGTGCCGTGGCTCGCGGGCATCTTCGGCATCTTCCTCGTCCGTCAATATTGCCGGTCGATCCCCGACGAGATGCTCGAGGCGGCGCGCATCGACGGCGCGAGCGAGGGACAGATACTCCGCCGCGTCGTGCTGCCGATCCTGACCCCGATCATCGTCACGCTGGCGCTGTTCGTTTTCCTCGGCAGCTGGAACGATTTCATGTGGCCGCTGATCATCTTCGCCGACCAGAATCTCTACACGCTGCCCGTCGCGCTCGCCGCGATGAGCCGCGAGCATGTGCAGGACAACGAGCTGATGATGGCGGGCGCCGTCGTCACCACCCTTCCCGTGCTCATCCTCTTCCTCGCGCTCCAGCGCTTCTATCTGAGCGGGCTTCTGACCGGGAGCGTCAAGGGATGAACCGTTCGACCAGGGATATTGTCATGACATATTGGACCGCGGCGCTACTGGGCCTCGCGCTCGCCGCCTCCCCTGCCGCCGCGAAAACGAAAATGCCGCCGATCGTCGAGGGACAGACGCCGCAGCAGCCGGTCGAGGCCGGAAACTACCCGTACCAGCTGTTCGTGCCCAAGGGCTATATGGGCGACACGGCGAAGCAATATCCGCTGCTGATCTTTCTGCACGGGTCGGGCGAGCGCGGCGACGATATTACGAAGGTGAAGGTGCATGGCCCGCCGAAGATCGCCGAGCGCGATCCGGCCTTTCCTTTCCTGACAGTATCTCCGCTGCTCGGCACCGATCAGGACTGGGATATCGAGAAGCTGGACAAGCTCGTCGATCATATCGCGGCGACCTGGCGCATCGATCCGGCGCGCGTGTATCTGACCGGCCTCAGCCGCGGCGGCCATGCAAGCTGGCGCTGGGCAATCGCCGAGCCGAAACGTTTCGCCGCCGTCGCAGCAGTCGCAGGGCGCGGCAATCCCGGCGAGGCATGCCGCCTGATGGACCTGCCCGTCTGGGCGTTTCACGGCGACCGCGACGATGTCGTCACCCCCGAGGGCAGCTTCGACATGGCGCGTGCAATCCATGCCTGCGGCGGCCGCAAGGTCCGCCTCACCATCTATCCCGACCTCGGCCACAATGCCTGGGACCCGGCCTATGACGACCCGGCGCTCTACGCCTGGCTGCTCGAACAGAAACGCCCCTCCCCGACGGATACCGACAAGGACAAGAAATGACGCAGACTGTTTTCCCCGACGATTTCCTCTGGGGCGCCGCGACGGCCGCGTACCAGATCGAAGGGTCGCCGCTCGCCGACGGTGCGGGTGCAAGCATCTGGCAGCGCTTCAGCCACGACCCGCGGCTGATGGCGGTGAAGGGCGACACGGGCGACGTCGCGTGCGACCATTACAACCGCATGCCCGCCGATGTCGCGCTGATGAAGGAACTGGGGCTGAAAGCCTATCGCTTCAGCGTCAACTGGGGCCGCGTGCTGCCCGAGGGGACCGGGCGCGTGAACGAGCCCGGCCTCGACTTCTACGAGCGGCTCGTCGACGAACTGCTCAAGCACGATATCGAACCCTTGCTCACGCTCCACCACTGGGACCTGCCCGCGGCGCTCGACGACAGGGGTGGCTGGCTCAACCGCGACATCGCCGGCTGGTTCGCCGACTATGGCACGGCGATGTACCGCCGCCTCGACGGCCGCGTGAAGAAGTGGGTGACGCTGAACGAACCGTGGGTGATCACCGACGGCGGCTATCTCCACGGCGCGCTCGCGCCGGGTCACCGCAACCTGTTCGAGACCCCGATCGCGAGCCACAATCTGATGCGCGCGCACGGGGCAGCGGTTGAGGCCTATCGCAGCGAAGGCGCACACGAGATCGGCCTTGTCGTCAACATCGAACCCAAATATCCGGCGAGCGACAATCCCGAAGACATCGCCGCTACCGCCCGCGCGCATGCCTATATGAACCGCCAGTATCTCGACCCGGCGCTGAAGGGCAGCTACCCCGAAGAACTCGCCGGAATATTCGGCGAAGCCTGGCCCGAATGGCCGGCCGGGGACCTGACGGCGATCTGTCAGCCGGTCGACTTCATCGGGATCAATTACTACACGCGCAACGTCGTCAAGGCCGATCCGCACCAGTGGCCCCTCGGCGCGTCGCCGGTGCGCCAGATTGCCACGCACACGACGACCGACTGGGAAGTCTGTCCGCCGGCGCTGACCGACATGCTCGTCTGGTTCCGCGACACCTATGGCGACATCCCCGTTTACATCACCGAGAATGGCGCCGCCTTTTACGATCCGCCAAAGGCCGGCCCCGACGGGATCGACGATCCGCTGCGCTGCGATTACCTCCGCACCCACATCTCGGCGATCGGCGATGCGATCAGAATGGGCGTCGACGTGCGCGGCTATATGGCGTGGTCGCTGCTCGACAACCTCGAATGGTCGCTCGGCTTCTCGAAGCGCTTCGGGATCGTCCACGTCGATTATGAAACGCAGGCCCGCACACCGAAGCGCAGCGCGCGTTTCTACAGCAGCGTGATCGCGGCAAACGGAGGAAACCTCGGATGACCCGCAAAGCCCTGCTCCTCGCGGCGGCGCTGCTCGCGGTGCCCGCGGCGGCGAAAGAGCGCGCCGACCATTATGAGGCGATGACCTATAACATCCGCCTCGATATCGCATCGGACGGCGACAACGCCTGGCCGCACCGACGTTCCGCGCTGACCGCGCTCGTCGCCTATCACGCCCCCGACATCGTCGGGATGCAGGAGGTGTTGCAGCACCAGAAACAGGCCGTCGAGGCCGATCTGCCCGGCTATCAATTCGTCGGCGTCGCGCGCGACGACGGCAAGGAAAAGGGAGAATATTCGCCGCTCGGTTTCCGCCGCGACCGTTTCACCCTCGCCGGATCGGGCACCTTCTGGCTGTCGCCGACCCCGGACACGCCGGGCAAGGGGTGGGACGCCGCGCTACCGCGGATCGCGACATGGGCGC
Source organism: Sphingopyxis sp. (assembly GCF_035565275.1). GTDB lineage: Bacteria > Pseudomonadota > Alphaproteobacteria > Sphingomonadales > Sphingomonadaceae > Sphingopyxis. The sequence continues at coordinate 12,328 of NZ_DATMST010000168.1, read as the reverse complement.
GGCTGCACGACCGGACCGCGAAACGTACATTGCTCGTCGTGAACACCCATTTCGACCATATCGGCGAGGTCGCGCGGCAGGAAAGCGCGCGCCAGATCCGCCGCTGGATCGATGGCCAGCGCAAGGCGGGCGAAACCGCGGTGCTGATGGGCGACTTCAACAGCCCCGCGACGAGCAACCCCTATGTTGCGATCGTCGAGCGCGGCCGGGGCGCGCTCCGCGACAGCCGCACGATCAGCCGCACGCCGCATTATGGCCCGCCCGGCACCTTCACGGGCTTCAGGATCGCGCAGATGGAGCCGAGCCCGATCGACCATATCTTTGTCAGCGACGATGTGACGGTGCTGCGCCACGCGACGCTGACCGACCAGACCGGCGGCAAGCTGCCGTCGGATCATTATCCGGTGCTGGCGGATCTTTGCATCGGGAAAGGCTGCTGACCCGCAGGCCCCGGATTGTGCCGGGGAGCATCATTCCGCTTTCGCGTCATCGAGCCAGCCGCCCCCGAACCCGATGCGCCTCAATCCCCGGACGATGTGCGGATTTTTCCGCATCACCTTCCACACGAATCCGCTGCGGTGGTTTTCCATCATCGCAAGGATCGGTCCCTGATCGATACCAAGATGGTCGTTCGCGACCCAGCCATGGACCGGATCGACCTCGCCCGAGCGCGATCCCGCATCGGTGAAGGTAAAGCTGGGGTTGAACGCGTCCTTGAAACCATAGCGGGTATACAGGCGCGCGCCATATTTCGTGCGCATCGCCATCAGCGCGGGGATCGCCACCTCGGGCGCGAAGGCGACCGAACCGCCGGCCGCGGTCGGGACGACCGTGCCGTCGTCGACGACGCGGATCGCGCTGACGCCGCGCGCCATATAGGTGTTGAAGGCGCGCGGCGTGCCGTTCACGCGATATCGGCCCTTGGAATAGGCGGGTCCGTCCGACGGGGTCCAGCCCCAGATGTCGGCGCTGTAGCCGACCCATTTGTTCGGATTGCCGGCACCATAGGCGCGCTGCGCCAGTGCCGCGCGGCGGCTGTTCTCGAAATAATCGATCCCCTTCCCGCGCATATAGTCATCGCGGATGCCGCGGAAATCGATCCAGACATGGCTATACTGATGCCCGAACATCGGTTCGAACTGCAGATGCTGCTGCCCATAGTAGGTGCCCCAGTCCTTTTCGAGATCGGCGGCCCAGCCCTTGTCCCACGCATCCTTGCCCACCGGGTGCGTCGGCGAACCGAGCGCGAGGATATAGACGAGCATGCCCTCGTTATAACCGACCCAGTCGTGCGTTTCGAAACCGCGTTCGGGTTTCCAGCCCATGGTGATACCGTGCGAATTCGCCAGATTGTCTGCCTGCGTCCCGGTGTTGGTGCGCTGGACGAAGGTCCAGTCGACCCGCGTATAGATCTTCTCGGCAAGGTCGCGGATTTCGGTTTCGACCGGATCGGCGCGGTCGTAATAGCTCTGCGCGAAGAGCGCGCCGCCAAGGAACAGGCTGGTGTCGACCGTCGATAGCTCGTTGGTGTGGTATCGCGTGCCGTCGTCATTCCTCAGAAAATGATAGAAGAAGCCCTTGTAGCCGCTGTTCCCTGCCGCCTCGGGCCCCTGCGGCGCATTCCAGTAAAAACGCAAACAATCGCGCGTTCGCAGCGCCGCCTCGGCGCGGGTCACATAGCCGCGCTCGGCGCCGATGCCGTAGGCGGTGAGCGCGAAGCCGGTCGCGGCGATCGACGAGAAGGGATTGCTCGGCCAGCGATCGGGCGCGAGGCATTTTTCGGTATCGGTGGTGTCCCAGAAATAGCGGAAGGTGCGCTCGGTCAGCTCCTCCGAGAACGCCGCCTCGGTGATCGGCGGCAGCATCGTGGCGGCGGGCGGAGGCGCCGGCGTGGCCGTGCATGCCGTGGTCAGCGCGACGAGGGGCAGGAGCGATGCCCCGATACGAAACGACATTCGATACTCCAGAAAAAGAGGCGCCCGGCCCGCGGGAGGGGGGTGCAGGCCGGACGCCTGTCAGCCGGTCAGAATTGGAAACCGGCCGATAGCTTGATCGTTCGCGGCGGCCCGTCAAGGCTGAGGTCGTTCTGGTTACGCAGGCCCGTCGCCGCGCTGAAGCCGCCGTAGTTACGGTCGTTGAACAGGTTGATAATGTCGATGCGAAAGCGCAGCCGCGACTCTTCGGTCAGGAAGCGCATCGGGATATATTTGGTGATCGACAGATCCATCTGGCGATAACCCCAACGATCGCCATTGCCCTCGGTCTCGATCGAAGTGACAGTTCGGGTCGGCGGTGTCGTACCCGTCGCCGGGCTGCTCACGATCTCCGCCAGATATTTGGGCGACGCGATCTGGAACTTGCCCGACAGGGTGAAGCCCATCGGCATGTCGACCGATCCTGCCATCACGAACCGATGCTTGCGCGTTCCCGTCGCCGTAATGAAGGGATAATTTTCGATCCCCGGGAAATCGAGCGCGAAGACCTGACCAAGCTCGCGATTTTCCTCGGCGTCGGTGAAGGTATAGGTCGCGTCGAGGCTCCACGGCGAAAATTCGGTGTAGCGTTTGGTCAGCTTGAAATAGGCGGTATTGGCGCGCGTTTCGATCCCGTTGGTACCAAGGATGATGTTGCTGAATGGCGCAGGGCCGGTGCCGAACGGCGAATCCGGCCGGCCAGTATCGGGATTGATGACAAAGAAAGATCCGTCGGGTTTTCGGTTGCCCAACACATAGGCGAAGCCGTCGTGGCTTTCGACATAGGAATAGCCGGCCTCCAGATCGAGCAGGTTGAAGCGGCCGCGAACACCGAGGCTGAACTGGTCCGAATAGGGCGTCTTCAGATCATTCTTGATGAACCGCAACTCGCGTCCTGCGCCGGCCGGGAGCCCGGCAACAAGGGCGGCGCGCCCCTCCTCGGTCAGATAGGCCGGATTCCACGCGATACAGGTTGCGCTGGGCGTGCAGACATTGTCGGTGTCGCCGGGGTTGTTGAAGTTGAAGGTGCGGCCGGCGAACAGGCCCTGCGCCAGTTCCTGCTGGATGAAATCGAACTGGTTGCGGTCATAGGACCGGCCATAGCCACCGAAGATCGCGAAACGCTTTTCCTCGTCGAGCGCATAAGTGAAGCCGAGGCGCGGCTGCCACGCCCCCTTGAACGCTTTTCGCTCGCTACCCGTCGAGATATAGTCGTTGATATCATAGTTCGCGTTGGCGAGGTTCGTATAGGGCGGCGTCACCGTGCCATCGGGGTTGGTGTAGCCCGCACGGCCCGCAACGAACTCGGCGATTGCCGGATCATGGGCATAGTTGAGGAAAGCCGGCGTCCGCTCATAATCCCAGCGCAGGCCGATATTCAGCGTCAGGCGGTCGTCGACTTCCCAATCGTCCTGCGCATAGATTCCGAACTGGAAATTCTTCGACATGATGTTCGGATCGCCGCCGTTGACCGGCGCATTGAACGTCATCCGATAGGGGATGGTATCGTTGAATGTGCCGGGCGGGGTGCCCGCCGGTTCGTAGGTCGCATTATATGTGAAGAGCGGATTCAGGTTTTGCGTGTTGGCGTTGAGTTCGACCCATTTCGCCTTCACGCCCACCTTGAACGTGTGGCTTTCAAGGCCGGTCCAGGTGAAGTCGTTCGAAACCTGCCAGCCCTTTTGTCCCTTGTCCTGGAAATTGGAGCCGGCGCCGATACGCAATATGTCCCCGCGCCGCGGTGCAGTTGCGGGCGGGATCGGCGGCAGGATGGCATTGAACAGCGAGACATTGCCGAAATTGAGCGGCCGCGGATTCCAGGTCACATCCTCATAGGCGACCTTGAAATCATTGACCCAGGTGTCGGCGGTATGTTCCCAGCGCGCGAGACCGCGCCATTCCTTGACCTTGGTGATCGTCGCAGTTTCGGCGGCCAGGAAGCCGTTGTTGAGCTCCTCGCCGCTCTCGTCGCGATATTTGACCGAAAATTCGAACAGATCGTTCGCCGTCGGGGTGAAATTGATCTTCCCGAAATAGAGATCCTCGTTGAACGACGACGTCCGGGCGCCGAATGCGTCCCGATATTCGGTCGGGAAGAAGTCTACGGGCAGGTCGAGGCCCGGCCTGATCTCGCGCGGTTCGACGCGGCGCTTGCCTTCATAGGTCACGAAGAAGTGCAGCACGTCCTTGATGATCGGACCGCCCAGCGCGCCACCGAACTGCATGTCCTTGGTGCGGACCTTGGGGATATAGGTCGGGAAATTCTCGCGCGGCAACCGGTCGCGCAGGCTCTGGTTGGTGAAGTCGAAAAAGCCTTCACCATGGAATTCATTGGTGCCCGACTTGGTCACCGCGGTGATCGCTACCGAGCTGACCTGGTCATACTCCGCCTTGTAGTTCGACGAAATGACACGGTATTCGCCGATCGCGAGCTGCGGGAAGGGATTGCCCTGCGTCGTATCCTGCCCGGTGACGCCGCCCTTCAGAACATAATCCTTCTGACTGACGCCATCGATGAAGACATTGATCGCATTGGCGCCCTGCGCGCCGCCGCGCAGGCTCGTCTGGTTCGCGCTGTTGGTGACAAACTGCACGCCCGGCGCAAGGTCGGCAAAGGCCAGGAAGTTGCGGTTGTTCTGCGGCAACACCTCGATCAGCCGCTGCGAGATGTTGGTGCCGACTTCGCCGCCTTCCATCGAACGGATGCGGCTGCCGGTCACGATGATCGCGTCGTCGTCGCCCTCGGCGATGTCGGGCTGCGAGAAGTCGAAGTCGAGCACCGCATTCTGCGCGACGTTGAGAGCGAACTCGTCGGTTTGTCGCTTGCCCTGCGGCGTCGTCAGTTCGAGGCGATAGGTGCCGACAGGCAAGGAAGAGAAACTGTAACCACCGCTCGCACTGACGGTCGAGGTGCGGGTAAGGCCGGTGTTGACGTTGACCGCGGTCACTTCGGACACGCCGCCTTCGGCCTTGACCGTACCGCGTAGCGAGGCGCCCGCTACCTGGGCATGCGCAGGCGCGGCCACGGCGACCGCAAGCGCCGCGGCAGCACTGCTCCACGCCAGTGCGGCGGCCAGCGAACGAGCGCGCGACCGGCATGCGGCAACGCTCTGAAATTCATGTGGAAACTTCACGGCATCCTCCCTTTTAGCGCCCCGACATTTCCCGCTCTCGCCTCATTCGCTGACCGACCTTGCCATCCTGCAGCGACGAGTCGCGAGAAACCGCGTCCTTGTTTTTTTGATTTGTAACCGGTTTCATGATCACTGTATAGGGGTGAAGCGACACAGATGGATGCGATCGGGGACCAGCCGGTTTTCGGCCGATTTCGGCCAATCCGCGTGACAATGTAAAACCAGACCCGACCGGGAAGGACGAATCATGCTGCCGATGACGCGCAACCTCACATGCCTGACGCTGGCCACCCTGATGGTGGCGGGACCGCTCTCCTCCGCCCCGCTGTTCGCGAAACCGGCAACCAGCGCGAGCCAGGCGGCGCGCGTGGACTCGACCGGCTGGATGCGCCCCGATCCGAAGATGGATCGCTTTATCGCCGACCTGATGGCGAAGATGACCCTCGACGAAAAGATCGGCCAGCTGACCCTGCTCACGAGCGACTGGGAAACGACCGGGCCGACGATGCGCGAAGGATATCAGGACGATATCCGCGCCGGGCGCGTGGGCGCGATCTTCAATGCCTATACGGCCAGATATACGCGCGAATTGCAACGGTTGGCCGTCGAGGGAACGCGGCTGAAAATCCCGCTGATCTTTGGTTATGACGTGATCCACGGCCACCGCACGATCTTCCCGATCTCGCTGGGCGAAGCGGCGAGCTGGGACTTGCAGGCGATTGAAAAAGCAGCACGAATTTCGGCAATCGAGGCATCGGCCGAAGGCATTCACTGGACCTTTTCGCCGATGGTCGACATCGCGCGCGACGCGCGCTGGGGCCGGATGTCGGAAGGCGCCGGCGAGGACGTCTATCTCGGCAGCCTGATCGCGAAGGCGCGGGTGCGCGGCTATCAGGGCGACGATCTGTCACGCCCCGACACGATCCTCGCGACCGCCAAGCATTTCGCCGCCTATGGCGCGGCGCAGGCCGGGCGCGACTATCACACCGTCGACATTTCGGAGCGCACCTTGCGCGACATCTACCTGCCGCCGTTCAAGGCGGCCGCCGATGCCGGCGCGGCGACTTTCATGACATCGTTCAACGAATATGACGGGGTCCCCGCATCGGGCAGCCGCTATCTGCTGACCGACGTGCTGCGCGAAAAATGGGGGTTCAGGGGCTTTGTCGTAACCGATTACACGTCGATCAACGAAATGGTCCCGCACGGCTATTCGAAGGATTTGAAACAGGCGGGCGAGCAGGCGATGAACGCCGGGGTCGACATGGACATGCAAGGCGCGGTCTACATGGAGAATCTCGCCGGATCGGTCGCCGGGGGCAAGGTCGATGTGCGGCGCATCGACGCCGCGGTCAAGGCGATCCTCGAGATGAAATATCGCCTCGGCCTGTTCGAGGATCCCTATCGCTACGCCGACGAGGCGCGCGAAAAGGCGACAATCTACAAACCCGAATTCCTCGAGGCAGCGCGCGACGTCGCGCGCAAGTCGATCGTGCTCCTCAAGAACGGGGACAACGCCCTCCCCCTCACTGCATCGGCGAAATCGATCGCTGTTATCGGCCCGCTCGGCAATAGCAAAGAGGATATGATCGGCAGCTGGTCGGCGGCGGGCGACCGCAAGACGCGCCCGGTGACCTTGCTCGAAGGGCTGCAGGCACGCGCGCCCAAGGGCACGAGCGTCGGCTATGCCAAGGGCGCCGGCTATGAATTCGCCGCCGAGGGCAGGCAGGATGGATTTGCCGAAGCCTTGGCGCTGGCGCAGAAATCGGATGTCATCATCGCTGCCATGGGCGAACGCTGGGACATGACCGGCGAGGCGGCAAGCCGCACGTCGCTCGATCTGCCGGGCAACCAGCAGGCGCTGCTCGAGGAACTCAGGAAGACCGGCAAACCGATTATCCTGGTCCTGATGAGCGGGCGCCCGAACAGTATCGGATGGGCCGACGCCAATGTCGATGCGATCCTCGAGGCCTGGTATCCGGGCACGATGGGTGGCCACGCGATCGCGGACGTCCTCTATGGCGATTATAATCCGTCGGCAAAATTGCCCGTGACCTTCCCGCGCAATGTCGGGCAGGTTCCGATCCATTACGACATGAAAAACACCGGCCGACCGATCGAACTCGGCGCGCCCGACGCGAAATATGTCTCGCGCTACCTCGATACGCCGAACACGCCGCTTTACCCGTTCGGCTACGGCCTCAGTTACACGAACTTCTCCTATTCGCCTGTTATGCTGGACAAGGCCAAGGTGCGGCCCGGCGAAAAGCTGACCGCGAGCGTCACGGTGACCAACAGCGGCGCCCGCGACGGCGAGGAAGTGGTGCAGCTTTATGTCCGCGATCTCGTCGGCTCGGTGACACGGCCGGTGAAGGAATTGAAGGGCTTCGAGAAGATCAGCCTGAAGAAGGGCGAGAAGCGGACGGTCCGCTTCACGCTGACCGACGCCGATCTGGCCTTCACGCGCCAGGACATGAGTTGGGGCAGCGAGCCCGGCCAGTTCAAGCTGTGGGTCGGGCCATCATCGGCAGAAGGGTCCGAAGCCGCGTTCGAGCTGACCCGATAGTCGGTCTTGCCGAGGATGGCGGGCCGGGTTACGCGCCTGCAAGTGAGTCCCAACACGCCACCCCCGCCCTCCGCGCTCGCGCCGTTTCGGTATCCGGCATTTCGGGCGATCTGGATTGCGAACCTCGCGTCGAACATGGGATCGATGATCCAGTCGGTCGCCGCAGCGTGGCTGATGACCGAACTCACACAATCGCACTTGCTGATCGCGCTGGTGCAGGCTGGCGCGACGATCCCGATCATGCTGCTCGGCATCTTCGCCGGTGCGATCGCCGACAATTTTGACCGGCGACGGGTTATGCTCGCCGCGCAGACGGGGATGCTTCTTGTTTCGGCTGCGCTGACGCTGACGACATATCTCGATGCGATCACCCCGATGACCTTGCTGTTCTTCACGCTCGCGGTTGGGTGCGGCACCGCACTCAACGGCCCAGCTTGGCAGGCGTCGGTGCGCCTTCAGGTCGGGCCGCGGGATCTGCCGCAGGCAATCGCGCTCAACACCATCGCCTTCAATCTCGCGCGTAGCGTCGGGCCGGCGCTCGGCGGCATGTTGATCGCGATCGTCGGCACCGTCGCGGCCTTCGGCCTCAACGCGCTGAGCTACATGGCACTGATCATCGTGCTGCTGCGCTGGCATCCCGAGACCGTACCGCCGCGCCGGACGCCGATGCTGACAGCGATCAGGGCGGGACTCCGCTTCTGCGCTCACTCCGATCCGGTACGCCGCGTACTGATCCGCGGCTTTGCCTTCGGTTTCGGCGCCGCGGGGTTTCAGGCATTGCTCCCCTCGCTCGTCCGTGACCGGTTGCACGGCACCGAAATCACCTATGGGTTATGCCTGGCTGCATTCGGTGCGGGATCGATCTTTGCCGCGCTGTGGATCGGTCAGGCGCGTCGGCGCTGGGGCAGCGACCGGGTGGTGACCGCGGCGTCGCTGGTCTTCGCGGCTGCGATGTTGCCCGTCGCGCTGACCGCCAGCCTGCCGCCGACGGTGCTCGCGGCCTTTGTTGCCGGCGGCGCATGGGTATCGACGCTGACGACGCTCAACGTCGCGATGCAGCTTCGCTCGCCCGAAGAAATTCTCGGGCGCTGCCTGTCGATCTATCAGGCGGTTACCTTCGGCGCGATGGCACTCGGTGCCTACACGCTGGGCCTCGTTGCCGATCTGGCGACGCTGCCTGCCGCGATCCTGACCTCGGCCGGCTGGCTGCTGTTGTCGGCGCTCGTGCTGCGCTTCGTCGCGCCGATGCCACGTCGCGACGAAGGCCGGCTCTTGCCCTGACCGTCGGTTGCCACGCCATTCGAATCCGGCCCCGCCAGCCCTTGCGTAAAAGCCGATTGCGCAAAACCGCCGTTCCGCTATGGGCGGCGGGTGCGGGGTTGCCCCGCGCATGATCACGCCGGTGCCCGAGAGGGCTTAATAGGGAACGCGGTAACGGGGTATGTTCTATACCCCTGAAGCCGAGGCTGTCCCTGCAACTGTAAGCGGCGAGCGCGATGCACCGTCCGGTTCGATCCGGACAGCCACTGGGGCAACCTGGGAAGGCGTGCATCAAGCCCTGACCCGCGAGCCAGGAGACCTGCCGGTGTGGGTCGCTCAATGCCTTGGCCCAGGGAACGGCCGCGGCACGGAGATGTCCGTCGAGCGACGACCAGGTGGCTGGAGCCGCCTCGGTGCTGGAGTCGCGGGCCGCTACGCCACTTGCGATGCCAGCACCGGTCGATCGCGCCCGCGCATCGGCAGGCTCCGCCTTCGTTGCTGGCGTGCGGGGGAACCCCATGAAGACGCGTACCGACGCCGAGCACACGGCGAAGATGAAAAAGATCCAGGCCGCGCAAGCGAAGAAGGTCGCGGCGAAGACGGTCGAAAAAGGCCTGATTATCGTCCACACCGGCCCGGGCAAGGGCAAGACATCGGCTGCCCTCGGCATGGCGGTGCGCGCGATCGGGCACGACATGAAAGTCGGCGTCGTGCAGTTCGTGAAGGGCGCGATGGCGACGGGCGAGAAAGCGGTGTTCGACCGCTTCCCCGACCTGATCGAGTTCAAACCGATGGGCGAAGGCTTCACTTGGGACACACAGGACCGGACGCGCGACATTGCGGTGGCGCGCGAAGCGTGGGACGAGGTCAAACGGATGATCGCCGACCCAAGCTATACGATGGTAATCGCTGATGAACTCAACATCGTGCTGCGATATGATTATCTGCCCGTTGATGAAGTGCTGGAGGTGATCGGCGCCAAACCGCACATGACGCATGTCATCATAACCGGCCGCAATGCGCCGCAGGAACTGATCGACGCCGCCGATCTGGTGACCGAGATGGCACAAGTAAAACATCCCTTCCGCGAGCAGAATGTCAAAGCGCAAAGGGGAATCGAGTTTTGATGTCGCCGCGCGGCCTTTGGACGCTGGTTGCCTTACCATGTGTTGCGGGCCTGTTATGGGCTGCCTCCCCCTCTCCCCCCGTGAAAGCGCCCGCCATTCCGCAGCGCATCGTGTCGATCAACCTGTGCGCCGACCAGCTGGTCCTCGCGCTTGCCGACAAGCGGCAGATCGCAGGGCTGACGAAGAACGCAACCGATACCACTATGTCGGGCGAGGCGGCAAAGGCGCGAGGTATCCCGCTGCTGAGCAATTCGGCCGAGCAGATCCTCGCGATCGAACCCGATCTTATTGTGGGCATGCCCGCGAGCCGCAGCGCGGCGCTCCGCGCGCTGCCCGAACACACTTATCCGCTGCTCGATCTCGCCACCGCGAACACGCTCGACGAAATCTATGCGTCGGTCCGCCAGACCGCCGTCGCGGTCGGCCACCCCGAGCGAGGCACCGCACTGATCGCCCGCATGGAGAGCGAGCTCGCCGGCCTGCCGAAGCCCGGCAAGGGGCGAACCGCAGCCTATTACCAGCGCCGCGGCTATATGACCGGGACGGGCACGCTGATCGATGAATTGATGACGCGCACCGGTCTCGTCAACCTTTCCGGCAAGCTCGGCAAACCGCCGCTGTCGCAGCTCAGCCTCGAAGAGATGGTCGCGGCCGAGCCCGATTTTCTGATCGTGGAGAGTGCGACCGACAAGGTAAACGATCAGGGGAGCGAGATGCTGCACCATCCGGCCTTGAAGGATATCCCGCGCATCAGCGTTCCGCAGGCGTGGACGGTGTGCGGCAGCCCCGCATATACGCAAGCGGCGCGCAGCATGGCGACGCAGATCGCGCACATCGACGGTTCTCGCTCATGAGCCGCTTCGCCCTGCCCCGCTGGTCGCTGATCGCCGCGCTGGCGGCACTCACACTCGTCGCCGCGATCGCATCGCTGCTCTTTGGCGCGGTCGACCTGTCGGTCGCGCGCCTCGTCGACGCGGCGACGGGCAACAACGACAAGGTCGCTTCGATCATCCTGTTCGACCTGCGCCTGCCGCGCACTTTGCTGGCGCTTGCAGTGGGCGCGATGCTCGGGCTCGCGGGGGCGGCGTTGCAAGGCTATCTGCGCAATCCGCTCGCTGAACCATCGGTACTCGGCACATCGAACGCGGCAGCGCTCGGCGGCGTGGCGGCGATCTATTTCGGTCTGGCCGACATCCATCCGATCGTGTTGCCGCTGCTCGCGACGGGCGGCGCGCTCGTATCGCTCGCCCTGTTGTTCGTGCTTGCGGGCAAAGCCGAAAGTCCGCTGACGCTGATCCTCGCGGGGATCGCCGTCGGGACGCTGGCGGTGGCGGGGACGAGCCTTGCGCTCAACCTGTCGCCCAATCCGTTCGCTGCGATGGAGATCATGACCTGGCTGCTCGGCAGCCTCGAGAACCGCTCGTTCGACCATGTCTGGCTCGCGCTGCCGTGTATTGCGATCGGGACCGCGATGCTGCTGTGGAATGGCCGCGCGCTCGACGCGCTGACACTCGGCGAGGATGCGGCGCAGGCATTGGGCATCGATCTTCGGAGAATGCGATTGCGGCTGCTTGTCGGCACCGCGATCGGGGTCGGCGGCGCGGTCGCGGTCGCCGGGGCGATCGGTTTCGTCGGGTTGATCGTGCCACACCTCATCCGGCCGCTGACCGACCGCAGCCCGTCGGCAATCCTGCTGCCGTCGGCGATCGGAGGCGCAGCGCTGCTGACGCTCGCCGACCTTGGCGTGCGGATCATTCCGACGACGAACGAATTGAAACTGGGCGTCGTCACCGCCTTTCTGGGCGTACCGGTCTTCCTGATCCACCTGATGCGGGAGCGACGGATATGGTGACCATCACCCTCGATCATGTGGGCGTCACCCTCGGCCGCCGCGCGGTGGTGCACGACGTCAGCGCCGAATTCGACCCCGGCACGTTGACCGGCATCGTCGGCCCCAATGGCGCGGGCAAGTCGACGCTGGCGCGCGGAATGCTGGCGCTGGTACCCGCGACCGGTGCGGTCCGCGTCGACGGCGTCGATGCGGCGTCAATGCCGCGCTCCGATCTCGCGCGACGTGTCGCCTATGTCCCGCAAGGGCAGACGCTGCACTGGCCGCTGACCGTCGAGCGCCTCGTCGGGCTGGGACGGCTGCCGCACCTCGCGCCGATGTCGCGGATCGCCGAGGCCGATACCGCTGCAATCGAGCGTGCGATGGAACGCGCCGATGTCCTCGATCTGCGCGACCGGATCGCGACCGAATTGTCGGGT
>NZ_DATMST010000167.1:0-2662 GCF_035565275.1 Sphingopyxis sp. | reverse complement strand
GGCGCTGGAGGCTACCGCAGCAACCTTGCCCGGCGCCTGTATCGCCCCCGCCGACGTCGCCGACCGCGCCGCGATCGATGACGCCTTCGCCTCAGCCCGCGACACGCACGGGCCGATCACGATCCTCGTCAACAACGCCGGAATCGCGCCCAGCGCGCCCTTCGCCCGGGTCACCGCCGAAACCTGGCGCAGGGCGATGGCGGTCAATCTCGACGCGCTGTTCCATTGCTGCCAGTCGGCGCTGCCCGACCTGCTGGCCGCCGAAACCGGCCGCATCGTCACGGTCGCATCGACCGCCGGGGTGAAAGGCTATGCCTATACCGCCCCCTATGTGGCGTCGAAGCACGGCGCGATCGGGCTGATGCGCGCGCTCGCGGCCGAATATGCGGTGACCGGCCTGACCGCCAACGCCGTCTGCCCGGGCTTCACCGACACCGATATCGTCGGACAGGCGGTTGCGAATATCCGGTCGAAAACCGGCCGCAGCGAAACCGAAGCGCTTGCCGAGCTGACGCGTTTCAACCCGCAGAAACGGCTGATCGATCCAGCCGAGGTTGCCGAAACGGTGCTGTGGCTCTGCCTTCCCGCGAGCCGGTCGGTCACCGGGCAGGCGGTGATGGTCGCGGGCGGAGAAGTGATGTGAGCGAACGGACGGCCATTCGCGAAAAGCACGACGGCGCGCTCGACGAACGCGGCAACGTCCGTCTGTGGCTGCGGATGCTGACCTGTACGACGGTAATCGAAAAGCGCCTCAAGCGCCGCTTTGCCGACCAATATGGCATCACGCTGCCGCGCTTCGACGTCATGGCGGCGCTCGATCGCCATCCCGAGGGGATGACGATGGGGCAATTGTCGCAGGCGCTGCTGGTCTCGAACGGCAACGTCACCGGTGTTGTGCAGACGCTGCTGCGCGACCGCTATCTCAGCATCGCGCCCTCACCCACCGACGGCCGGGCTTCGATCGTCCGGCTGACGCAGCTCGGGCAGGAATGCTTCGGCGGCCTCGCCGAAGCGCATCACGAATGGGTCGACACGATGCTGGCCGGCCTGACGCGCGATCAGCGCACGACGCTCTTCGATCTTCTCGGCGCGCTCAAGGATTCGCTCGCCGCCGACAATGGAAAGGAACAGGCATGAATCCGGAAAGCTTTTCGCCCGAACATTTCGGGTGGCATTTCGACGGAGGCGTCGCCACGGTCACGCTCAATCGTCCCGACCGCAAGAACCCCCTCACCTTCGAAAGCTATGCCGAGCTGCGCGACACCTTTCGCGCGCTCGTCTATGCGCCTGCGGTGAAGGCGATCGTCGTGACGGGCGCCGGCGGCAATTTTTCGTCGGGCGGCGACGTGCACGAGATCATCGGGCCGCTCACTAAAATGCCGATGCCCGAACTGCTCGATTTCACGCGCATGACCGGCGATCTCGTCAAGGCGATGCGCGCGTGCCCGCAGCCGGTCATCGCGGCGATCGACGGCATCTGCGTCGGTGCCGGCGCGATCATGGCCATGGCGTCGGACATGCGTCTGGCGACCCCGCGCGCCAAGACCGCCTTCCTGTTCACGCGCGTCGGCCTCGCGGGCTGCGACATGGGCGCGTGCGCGATCCTGCCGCGCATCATCGGTCAGGGACGCGCGTCGGACCTGCTCTACACCGGGCGGATGCTCGGCGCCGAAGAGGGCGAACGCTGGGGCTTCCACAACCGGCTGGTCGAACCCGACGCGCTGGTCGAGGAGGCGACGAAGCTCGCCCGCTCACTCGCGGCGGGGCCGACTTTCGCGCACGGCATCACCAAGACGCAGCTCGGCATCGAATGGGCGGTCTCGGTCGAAACCGCGATCGAAATGGAAGCGCAGGCGCAGGCCATCTGCATGGCGACCAACGATTTCCGGCGCGCTTTCGAAGCCTTTGCGGACAAGCGCACCCCCGAGTTCGCGGGCGACTGATGGCCGACCGCAGCTTCCTCGACTGGCCGTTCCTCGATGACGGTCACCGCCGCCTCGCGATCGACCTCGACGACTGGTGTTCGGCGAACATCGCGCACGATCATTCGGACGATATCGACGGCGAATGCCGCGCGCTCGTCCGCGCGCTCGGCGACGCGGGATGGCTGCGCTACTGCGTGCCCGCCGCCTATGGCGGGGTGCACGACAGCCTCGACATCCGCTCGCTCGCGCTGATCCGCGAAACGCTCGCGCGCCATTCGGGGCTCGCCGACTTCGCCTTTGCGATGCAGGGACTGGGATCGGGCACGATCAGCCTCTTCGGCACCGAGGCGCAGAAGCAGGCCTATCTGCCCGAGGTCGCGGCGGGGCGGAAGATCGCGGCGTTCGCGCTCACCGAGCCCGCGTCGGGATCGGACGTCGCGTCGATGGAAACGACCGCCGAGCGGACCGCGGCCGGTTATGTCGTCAACGGCGCGAAGACCTATATCTCGAACGGCGGCATTGCGGATTATTATGTCCTCTTCGCCCGCACCGGCGAGGCGCCGGGCGCGAAGGGCGTCTCCGCCTTCATCGTCGATGCCGATACGCCGGGGCTGGCGGTGACCGAACGCATCGCGGTGATCGCGCCGCACCCGCTCGCGACGCTGACCTTCACCGACATGGCGCTCGCCGACACCGCGCTGCTCGGCGAGGCGGGGCGCGGTTTTGCGCAGAGATCG
>NZ_DATMST010000166.1:0-46083 GCF_035565275.1 Sphingopyxis sp. | reverse complement strand
TTCGGTCAGGCGGCCCATCCCCGCGTCGAAAGCGCCGCCGCTGGCGCGCGCGATCCGAAGCGCCGCCTTGACGACATGGGCGAGTTCGTCCGGCACGCGATGCCATCGCCCGGGCGGCGCGCGGTTAAAGCGCGAGAGGTTGGAGCCCGCCTCCCACTGGCTCATCTGCGCCACGACCAGATCGAACGCCGCTTCGATGCCGTGCACGATCGCGGGGGGTGGCGACGCGGCTTGCAGCGACCAGCTTGTCCCCATGGTCTCGCCGGCAAAGCTTTCGATCTCCGCGCGCACGTCGCGCCCCGCGAAGGCCGCGGGGGTCAATGCGCGGGGGACGAGGATGCGGTCGGTCAGGGCGCAAGCACCTCGAGCGTCGTGACATAGCTCGCGCGGCGCTGCGGTGCCGTCGGCGCGGCACCTTCCTCGCGCGCCGTGCGCGGCGTCGTGACGTTGAGCCAATAGAGCCCGGGCGCGGTCCAATCGACCTCGACCTTGCCGTCGGCGCCGGTCTGGAGGTCCATCTGGCCGAGTTGATCGCGATAACGGATGCCGCCGGGGATCACCGTCACCGGCAGGCCCGCGGCGGGCTTGCCGTCGAGCAGGAACTGAAAGGTCGCGGCCTCACCCGCGATCAGGTCGTTCGGATGGGTGACCGGAACCAGCTCGATCCCCTTCCCCGTCGGTTTGAACAGGGTCGTCGTCGGTTCGCCGACGGTCACGAAAATCTCGTTGCGGTTATTCGATTCGGCGGTCCGCACATTGGTCGCGCCCGCGGGAATGCGCTCGGCAAGGTTCGCCGTCGTCGTCCCGCGCGGCAGGCGCTCGGTCTTGCCACCCAGGTCATAGCTGCCCGACACGCCGTCGGACAGCGACGCGATGCGCCATGTCCCCTTTTGCGTCAGATGGACGTCGAAGGTGCTGCGATAGCGCCCCGTCGCCTTATTCTCGATCGCCGCTTCGCTGCCGTCGGGCGCCCACGCCTTCATCGCGTCGAGGCGCATCGGATGATGTTCGAAATAGAAGAGATCGTTCGAGATCGCGGCATCGACGGTGACCCACACATCGTCGCCCGACAGCACGGTCGCCGACGGCATCATCCACTGGCGGTGCGCCGACGCCGGGACGGCGATCGCGGCGAGAGCGGCGGTCGCGACAAAACCCCAAATATGCTTCTTCATATCCCTGTTCCTTCTTAAGCTCAGCGGAAGGCGACCGAGACGGCGCCCAATTCGGTGGTTCCGGCGGCGCGCCCGCCCGCCCCGGCCTTCGCGGGCCAGGTGAAGGGGATGCGCAGCAGTTCGCGGCCACCGACCTCGCGCGCCGCCTCGATCACCAGCGTGTATTGGCCGGGCGCGGCCGCACCGAGCTCAGCGCGGGTGAAGGAGATCTTGTGCGCGCCGGGCGCGCGCGTCGCGCCGGTGATGCCGTTCGCCGGGAAGGTCATCGATCGCCCTGCGGCGCGCCACCACTGGCGCACGTCGCGAAGCCACTTCGTGCCTTCGTTCGCCTTCATGTCATAATCGTACCAGACCGCGACGGTCTTTGCGGGAGCGCCGGCCTTTTCGACCCAGATTGCGACATAGGGCTTGTGATATTCGGCGACCTTCAGCCGCGGAATGTTGACCGTGACGTCCATCGTGCCCGGTGCGGCCGCGAGCGCCGGGGCGGTGAGCATGGCACCGAGGCCGATCGTTCCGCCGAAGATGCGCGCGGGGGTGGAAAGCTGCATGGACTGGTCTCCCTAATGAATGAAGATGATCGCGATCGCGGCGGGAATCGCGAGGCCGAGGCCGACGAGCGGCCAGGTGCTCTTGCGCTTCGCCGAATGGAGCTGGAGCAGAAACAGGCCGGTGATCGCGAAGACGAGGCAGGCGAAGGCGAAGATATCGATGAACAGGCTCCACTCGCCGCCCGAATTGCGTCCCTTGTGCAGATCGTTGAGGTACGAGATCCAGCCGCGGCTGGTGACCTCGCTCGACGCGGCGCCGGTCGCAAGATCGATCGCAACCCACGCATCGCCGCCGGGGCGCGGTGCGGGCAGATAGACTTCATCGGCCGACCATTCAGCCTCGGCGGATGCCCTGACCGGAAAACTGCTTTCGACCCATTCGATGATCGCGGGCGGCAGCGGTGCCTTTTCGGCAGCAGGCGCCGCCGCCTTGAGCCGCGCGAGCAGCGCGGGCGGCATTTGGGCCGATCCCTGCGTGACGACGGGCGTCCCTTCGATATCGGCAGCATGATTAAGCGTGAAGCCGGTGATCGCAAAGAGCAGCAACCCGATCAGGCTGACAGCCGAACTCATCCAGTGCCACATGTGGAGCTGTTTCAGCCAGAAGGCTTTCCGGCTCTTCCTGGTCGCCGGTCGCGAGGATGGTGGTGCGTGCATCAAGGGTTCTGATCGGAAGTGGTGCGATGGCCATTATCGAGAACGATTCGCAATTACAATAACTATTCGGACTTTTCAGCGGTGGCGCGAGTCGGGCGGCCGGACGGCGCGAGCGCGGCCATGCATAATCCGCATCAAATCATTCGCCCTATTCGCGATCTTGTATTTCGCCCGCATTCTTGGGACCAAGATGGCCCGCGCCGACAGGAAGAGACCGATGGATTCCAGCCTACTCGAAGATTTTCTGACGCTCATCGATTGCGGAAACTTCTCGAGAGCGGCCGAAAAGCGCGCGGTCAGCCAGCCGAGCTTCAGCCGCCGCATCCGCACGCTCGAGGAATGGGTCGGCGCGGTGCTGATCGACCGCAGCACGCATACGGTGCGCCTGACCGCGGCGGGCGACCGCTTCCGGACCACCGCCGAGGAAACGCTGCGCCGGCTCCAGCTCGGGCGCGAGGAGGCGCGCGCGGTGGCCAAGGCGTCGTCAGAAACGCTGCGCTTCGCCTCGACGCACGTCCTTTCGCTGACCTTTTTCCCGAGCTGGCTGCGGAGCCTCGAAATCGATGCGCAGCGCAATGTGACCATCGAGCTCATTGCCGACAATATGGTCGCGTGCGAGCGGCTGATGATCGAAGGTCGCGCGCAGTTCCTCTTGTGCCACCATCATGAAGCCGCGAACGTCCGGCTCGGTTCCGATTTCCGGTCGGTCAGGCTGGGAAGCGACATTCTCCTCCCCGTCGCCGCGCCGCAGGTCGTCGCGTCGGGCATCACCGCCGATACGCCGCAGCTCGCCTTCACCAGCGATTCGGGAATGGGGCGGATCCTGGCATCGGCGTGGGCCACGAAAGGACTGCCGCCGAAACCGCAACCCGCCTTCGCCTCGCATCTCGCCAGCGTGCTCGCCGCGATGGCACGCGACGGGCGCGGGGTGACCTGGTCGGCGCTGAGCCTCGTCGAGGACGACCTTGCCGCGGGCCGGCTTGTGCGCGCGGGCGGCGAATCCGACGAAGTACCGATCGAGATCCGGTTATGGCGTCCGAAGGCGCGCCAATCGCCCGCTGCCGAAGCCTTCTGGAGCCGGCTGCTCAAGATCGAGGCGGCGAACCCCGCCTGACCGCGAGCGGACGCGCCGTCAGGCGAGCGCGTCGGCGATCGCCTTGCCGCATTCGACCGTCCCCGCCGGGCCGCCGAGATCGCGCGTGCGCAGCCCGGGCTGGGACAGCACCGCCTCGATCGCCGTCAGCACTGCCTGCGACGCCTGGAACTCGCCGAGATGGTCGAGCATCAGCGCCGCCGACCAGATCTGTCCGACCGGATTGGCGATCCACTGCCCCGCGATGTCGGGCGCCGATCCATGGACCGGTTCGAACAGCGAGGGAAAGCGACGCTCGGGGTTGATATTGCCCGCGGGCGCGATCCCGATGGTGCCCGTGCAGGCGGGGCCGAGGTCCGAGAGAATATCGCCGAACAGGTTCGACGCGACAACGACGTCGAACCAGTCGGGATGCTGGACAAAATGCGCGGTCAATATGTCGATATGATATTTGTCCCAGCGCACGTCGGGATAGCTGGTCGCCATCGCTTCCACGCGTTCGTCCCAATAGGGCATGGTGATCGAAATGCCGTTCGACTTGGTCGCCGACGTCAGATGCTTCTTTTCGCGGCGCTGCGCGAGTTCGAAGGCATAGCGCAGGATGCGGTCGACCCCGACGCGCGTCATCACCGTTTCCTGCACCACGACCTCGCGGTCGGTGTCGGGAAATATCTTGCCGCCGATCGACGAATATTCGCCCTCGGTATTTTCGCGGACGACGAAAAAGTCGATATCGCCGGGTTTGCGGCCCGCCAGCGGGCTCGGCACGCCGGGCATCAGCTTGACCGGGCGCAGGTTCACATATTGGTCGAACTCGCGCCGGAACTGGATCAGCGATCCCCATAACGAGACATGGTCGGGCACCGTTTCGGGCCAGCCGACCGCGCCGAAGAAGATCGCGTCGTGGCCGCCGATCTGCTGTTTCCAGTCGTCGGGCATCATCTGGCCGTGCTTCAGATAATAGTCGCACGAGGCGAAGTCGAAATAGTCGAATTCGAACCCGCAGCCGTAGCGCGCCGACGCCGCTTCGAGCACCCTTATGCCTTCGGGCACGACTTCCTGGCCGATGCCGTCACCCGGTATCACCGCGATGCGGTGGACATTCGTCTTGTTCATTCTGGATGGCCTCCCCGGACGCGCGGGCCATCGATCAGGATCGCGCGAAAATCATTCACATTGGTCTTGGTCGGACCGGTCGTCACAAGCGCCCCGGTCGTACTGAAAAAGCGGTACGCGTCGTTTCGCGCCAGACAGTCGGCGGCGGACAGCCCCGCGCCGTGCGCGCGCGACAGGATATCGGGGCCGATGATCGCCCCCGCATTGTCTTCGGTCCCGTCGATCCCGTCGGTGTCGGCGGCGAGTGCGTGGACGCCCGTCATGCCGTCCAGCGCCACGGCAAGCGCGAGCAGATATTCGGCATTGCGGCCGCCACGCCCGTCGCCGCGGACGGTGACCGTGGTCTCGCCGCCCGACAGCAGGACGCAGGGTGCCGACACCGGCGCACCGCTCTCGCAAACCCGGCGTGCGATATCGGCGTGTATCGCTGCAACCTCGCGCGCCTCGCCCTCGATCGCGTCGCCAAGGATCAGCGGCGCATAGCCGAGATCGCGTGCGACCGTCGCGGCTGCGTCCAGCGCCATCGCGGGCGTTGCGAGCACATGGCATTCGGCGTCAAATGCTCCCGGTTTCGGTGTCTCGCTCGCCGGATCCGCCAGCCATTCGGCGACCGGTCCGGGTTCAGCCAGACCATAGCGGGCAAGAATTTCCAGTGCCTGCTCGCGCGTCGTCGGATCGGGAACGGTCGGTCCCGATGCGATCGTCGAGGGGTCGTCGCCAGGCACGTCGGAGATGACGAGCGTCACGACCCGCGCCGGCGCCGCTTCGAGCGCGAGCCGCCCGCCCTTCACCATCGACAGATGCTTGCGCACGCAGTTGATTTCGGAAATCGTCGCGCCGCTTTTGAGCAGTGCCTTTGCGAGCCGCTGTTCGTCGGCGAGCGAAATGCCCGGCGGCGGCGCGCTGAGCAGGGCCGAGCCGCCTCCGGACATCAGCGCGATCACCAGATCGTCGGGGCCCAGCCCCTTCAGCAGCGCGCGCATCCGGCCGGTCGCGTCGATCCCCGCCTGATCGGGAACCGGATGCCCCGCCTCTTCGACCGCGATATGTTCGCAGGGCACCGCGTGTCCGTGGCGCGTGACGACCAGCCCCGACAAGGGACCGCCCCAATGCGCCTCAAGCGCCGCCGCCATCGCGGCGCTCGCCTTTCCGGCGCCGATCGCCACCGTGCGGCCTTTCGGCTGCGGCGGCAGCGCGGCAGAAACGATGCGCGACGGCAGCGCACTTGTCACCGCCGCGTCGAACATGCGCCGCAACGCGAGCTGCTCATGGTCGGCTCCGGATGGCGTCGTCATGATATCGGCCTCACGCCCAAAGCCCTATCCCGCGCCCCGGCCGTCGGCGACGATGCATTGCGCGGGGGGATCGCCGCCATCGAGCACCGCGACGACGCAGCGCGCCGCGACCATGTTCGTGCGGTCGAGCCCCTCGCGCGTAGAAGCCCCGGCATGCGGGGTCGCGATGACGTTCGGCAGCGCGATCAGTTCGTCGGTCACGGCCTTGTAGTCGGGATCGCTCTCGCTCACGAAGACATCGAGGCCGGCCGCGGCGATCTCGCCCGACCTGAGCGCCGCGAGCAGCGCACGATCGTCGACAAGTCCGCCGCGCGCGGCGTTGATCAGGATCGCGGTCGGTTTCATCCGCCGAAGCGCCGCGGCGTCGATCATGAAGTGCGTTTCGGCGGTCAGCGGCGCATGCACCGAAACATAATCGCTTCGGGCCAGCAATTCGTCGAGTTCGACGAGCGTGATGCTGTTCTGCGCGATGAAATCGGCGTCGACATGCTGTTCGACCGCGAGGATTTCGACGTCGAACCCCTGCAGGCGTTGTACCAGGCTGCGCCCGATCCGGCCCAGACCGACGATGCCGACGGTCTTTTGGTACAAGTCCGACCCCATAAGGATAGACCAGTTGCCGCCGATCATATTCTGCTGCGTTTCGCGGAAACGGTGCCCCGCGGCGAGCATCAGCGCCATCGTATGGTCGGCGACCGACGCGTCGTTGCCCCCGGCGGCGATGCACACGACCTTTCCGAGGTCATTTGCAGCCGCGATATCGACGCGCTCATAACCGACCCCGCGCCGCGAGATGATCCGAAGGTCGGGCAAGGCGGCCTGCAGTTCGCGCGTGACGCGGGCGTGCCCCACGATCCAGCCCGCGGCGCCATCGATCATCCGGACAAGTTCGTCATGCGAGAGATTGCCGTCGGCCTGCCCCGCCGGCAGCTCGGCCTGAATCACCTCGCACCCCGCACCCTCAAGATAAGCAACGGTTTCCTCGTCGAAAAAACGCTGGGTCACGACTATCCGCCGGTTCTGCACTTCGGGTCCTCTCGCTGCCATTCGGGTCACTTGCGACCTCGGGTATCGACCGATCCCCCCAATCTCAATCGCACAAAGGCTATGAAATCATACGGCAAGCGCGAGCGCCACTTCGTTTCGCCCGTTTACCGCTCCGCACACGAGTTTGGAGGCCGAAAGAAACATATATTGACGACTTTTGTACATCTTGACGCATGCATCCGTTTCACCGATCGCGATGGCGTTCAAGCAAGGAGATGAAATATGACGCGGGGATTGACCGAACCGGTCGTGATAATGGTCCCGAACGGATCGCTCGGCGCGGGCGCGAACGAGGAAGAGATGGATTATGGCATCGCCCGCGGCGCGCAGGTGATCGCAACCGATGCCGGATCGACCGACAGCGGTGCCGCCTATCTGGCGCTGGGCATTTCGAAGAACAATCGCGGCGCGGTAAAGCGCGACCTGACGATCATGATGAAGGCCGCATCGAAGGCGGGCATCCCGATCGTGGTCGGGACCAGCGGCCAGGCAGGCGGCGACCTCAATCTCGAATGGACACGCGATATCGCGGTCGAAGTCGCGCGCGAACTGGGTATCCGCCCGAAGATCGCGCTGCTTTATTCCGAGCAGAGCAAGGACACGCTGAAAGCGAAGAACGCCGCGGGCCGCATTCGCCCGCTCGCACCGATGGGCCCGCTCGACGATGCCACGATCGATTCCTGCGAGCATATCGTCGCGGCGATGGGCCCCGAACCCTTCATGGCCGCGCTCGAAGCCGGCGCCGACATCATCCTCGGCGGCCGCACGACCGATACCGCCGCCATCTGCTGTTATGCGCTGTGGAAGGGTGCGCCGCCCGGGCCAAGCTGGCATGCTGGCAAGATCGGCGAATGCGGCGGTCAGGCATCGATCAAGGAGGTCGACGGTCGCGGGATCCTGATCCGGATCGACAATGACGGTTTCGAGGTCGAAGCGTTGAACGCGGTCAACAAATGCACGCCGCACAGCGTCTCGGCCCACATGCTGTACGAAAATTCCGACCCCTTCTCGCTCACCGAACCCGGCGGCGTGCTCCACACGACCGACAGCCGCTATGAGCTGGTCGATCCGCGCATCACGCGCGTCACCGGATCGGTCTGGGAAGAGCGTCCCTATACGATGAAGCTCGAGGGTGCTTCAGCGGGCCAGTACCAGACCGTGATGCTTGTCGGCATCCAGGATCCGGTGGTGCTGAACGACCTCGAAACCTTCGAAGCGAACATGACCAAGCATCTGTACAACCGTGTGCGAATGACGATCGGCGACGCGGCGGGCGATTTCCACATCTCGCTGCGCCTCTACGGCTGGAACGCCGTGTCGGGCGAAAAGGTACCCGAGGGCACGCCGCCGCCGCGCGAAGTCGGCGTCTTGTTCGTCGCGACCGCCGATACGCAGGAAATGGCGAACCAGATTGCCAAGGCGTGCAACCCGATCTTCTTCCACATGTATATGCCCGGCCATCACGGCGAAATGCCGAGCTATGGCTTTGCTTTCAGCCCCGCGGACATCCCGCGCGGCCAGCTTTACGAATTCCGCCTCAACCATGTCGTCGAATGCGACGATCCGATGGAACTGGTGCGGACCGAATGGGTCGATCTGAGCGTCGGGGAGGCGGCATAATGGCAAGCGTCGGAGAAATTTGCAGCTATGTCCGGTCGAAAAACGCCGGCCCCTTCTGGGTGACATTCGACCTGTTCTTCAAGGATCGCGAAGATTTCGCGCGGTACGCACGCCATCCGGCGATCGGCCCCGAAACCTTTCATCGCCTGTTCGGCGCCGAACCGTCGCAGGTGAAGAGCTTTCCCGTCGAAAGCCTGAACATGGTCAAGATTTCGTGCGTGCGCCCGACCCCGTCGGGATCGCGCGTCGAACGCGACCTGCACAGCGGCCAGATGTTCGTGCGTCTGCTCGACATCGAACTCGACTGACTGCATCCGGCCGGCGCCCGCGCGGCGCCGGCCGGACGATCAACCGGCGATGATCACACCCGGTCCGCCGGAGAACAATGCGCCGATCGCACCGGCATGCAGACTGCGCGCCACCGACTGCGCGATATAGCCCTTGTCCGTGATCTCGCCGCGCCGCGGATCGGGTGCGCCGGCAAGCACCAGCGCCCGGCCGATCCGGCCGCCCTGCCCCTTTGCCTTGGCGTTGAAGCGGTGCAGGCCTTCCGTGACGGCCGCCTCGACCCCGGCGCGATCGCGGCGCGGATCGGGGTAGAAAAGCGCGCCGATCTCGGCCCTGTCCTCGCCGCAGATCACCGCGTCGGAAACCGCAGGCCCGATCGCCGACAGCAGAGCCAGCCGCAATTCGCTGACCCCGACGAAAGTGCCGCTCGCCAGCTTGAAATTCTCCGACAACCGGCCTTCGTAGACGAGACCGCTCACCGGATTGTCCGGATCGGACAGGCGGACCGCATCGCCAAGCCGGTAATAGCCCTGTTCGTCGAACGCCGCGGCGGTGGCTTCGGGTGCGCCCAGATAGCCATCCATCACCTGCGGCCCCGCGACGCGCAGCTCGAGCTTGCCGTCGGTCGGTACGAGGCGGATCGCGGTGCCCGGGATCGGCAGCCCGAGCAGCCCCATGCGCATGTTCGGCCAATGGACATTAGCGACCGAGGGGCCGGTTTCGGTCGCGCCATAACCGCTGCCGAAACTGATCGTCTCGCCAACCGTGCGCACCGCGATCGCCTCGAACCGGTCGACAATGTCCTGCCCCAGCGCGGCGCCGCCGTTCTGGACGACACGCACGCGGTCGAAGAAGCGGCGCGCCAGTGCGGGATCGCGATCCAGTTCGTCGGCCAGCATCATCCAGCCCGCAGGCACCATCGAATGCGAGGTCGGCGAGATTTCGGCGAGGTTGCGCAGCGTCTCGCCGAAGCGCGCCGCGGTCGGCTGGCCGCGATCGATATAGAGCGTGCCGCCCCGATGGAGCGCCTGATGGAGCACCGAATGCGCGCCCATACTGTGGCTCCATGGCGCCGAATTGACCCAGACGGGCGGATCGGGGTCGTCGAAACAGGCGGCAAGCTGCGCGACGTTGAGCGCGATCATGCGCTGCGTGCAGACCACGGCCTTCGGCATGCCCGTCGAACCCGAAGTCAACAGATAGCGCGCGGCATCGGCGGGCTGCTCGCGTGCCGTCACCTCCTCGCCGCCATAAAGCGCGTCGATCGGAATGTCGCCGGGGCGCGGGTTCGCCGACGCGATCACCGGCAGGCCCGCGACGCACCCGAACTCCAGCCCGTCGGCGAACAGCGCCGCATCCTCAACGTAGACGGCTCGCGGTCTTATCCGCGAGCAGGCGGCGGCAAGCCGCGCGGGGTTGGCGCCCGCGAGCCCATATTGCGGCGACACCGGCGCGGTGACCCCGCCGATCCGCATGAGGGCGTAGCTGATCAGCGCGTTGTCGATCGAATTGGCCGACAGGATCAGCAGCGGACTGACGCGATCGAGACCCATATGCGCAAGCGCGCCCGCGAGACGGGCGACGCGGCTCCGGCCCTCCGAATAGCTCACCGTTCGCCAGCCCGCCCCCGATCGCCCGGCCAGCCAGATCCGATCGGGTGCGGCGGTCGCCCAATGATCGAGCGCGGCGTTCATCGTCCGGCATCCGGTCGGATATTCGCCCAGATTTTCGATCCGCACCTCGCCGTTGGCGAACTTCCTGCACGCGAAGCGATGCGGCGGGGCATAGCGCGCATCGCGCATGCCTTCGATCAGCACATCGGGGCCACGCAAAGTGATCTCGTCAACCGCCTCGACCATCATATCCACCCCATATCCCCGCATCCGATTCACTCGCCGAACAGGGTCTCAAATTGTAACACCGCACGATCAACGTCAAGATTGACGAATCACTATCAACATGTAACCAAAAGAGGATGGAAGACGATTACATCTCGGCCGAGGAAGCTGCAGGCATTCTCGGCGTATCGCGCGCCACGATCTACGCTTACGTCAGCCGCAAGGGCATCCGTTCGCGTCCGGTGCCGGGGACGCGCCAGCATCGTTATCGCCGCGTCGATGTCGAACAGATCAAGGCGCGCAGCGGACGCTCGGCCGCCAGTGGCGGCATCGAGATCGCAAGCCGGATCACGACGATCGGCGACGACGAAATCTTCTACCGCGGCCGCAGCGCCGCCGAACTGTCGGACAGCGCGACCTTCGAACAGGTGGCGGCGCGATTGTGGGATGTCGACGCATCGGTTTTCGACCGCCCGGCGCCGCGAGGCTCGCCGCTTTTCGAGCGGCTCGACACGCTGCTCGCGGCCGAGGCCGGGGTCGACCGCGCGATCGCGCATTTCCCGTTCCTCGAGCAAGCGAACCCGCGCGGATATGACCTCAGCCACGCGGGCATGGCCGCGACCGGGGTCGACATCGTCCGCTGGCTGACCGCGATCATCCTCAACAAGCGCGAGGCATCGGCCGACCCCGTCCACCTGCAGTTCGAGCGCGCGCTGGCGCTGCAGCCCGAACAGACCGAACTCCTGCGCCGCGTGCTGATCCTCGCCGCCGATCATGGCGTCAACGAAAACACCTATGCCGTGCGCATGGTCGCACGCGCGGGCGTCACGCCCTGGCGCTCGGTCTCGGTCGGGCTCGCGCTCGCAGTGGGGCGGCAGAGCAAGTTCGGACAGAATGAATCGCTGCGCCGTTTCATCGGCGAAATATTGGCGGCGCCCGATCCCGAAGTCGTGGTGACGCGGCAGATCAAGGAGAATCAGGAACTGCCGGGTTTCGGCAGTCCGATCTATCCCGACGGCGATCCGCGCGCGGCGGCGCTCGTCACCTTCTGCGACCATGCGCTTTCCGATCGCGCCGAGTATCGCAAGCTGCGCCGCGCGATCGAACTCGCCCATGAATTCGGCGGACTGCGACCCAATTTCGCTTTCGTGAGCACGTTTGCCGAGGCGCTCACCGGCCTGCAGACGCGGCGCGAATTCGTCGGACTGAGTTCGAGCGAGGCGCCCTATCTGATCGGCCGTTCGGCGGGCTGGGTCGCGCATTGTATCGAGCAGGTCGCAAGCGACGGCCACTTCGCGGACTCGGGCGATTGAGCCCGCGCGCCCCTCTGTGACCGCCGCGACCGGAAAGGCTGCGATGCACGAAACGCTGGGCGACGACGACCGCTGGCTATCGCTTCTGCCGCAGGAGACGCGCGATTTCATCCGCGCACGCGTCCGGCTGCGCCATTTCGCCGACCGCGCGCGCGTCTATGCGGTGGGCGACGAGGCCGACGGCCTCTACCAGATCGTGTCGGGCGAGGTCAGGCTGATGGCCTATCCTGCGGTCGGGCGCCAACTCCTCACGCTGGTCGCGCGGCGGCGGCACTGGTTCGGCGAGCTTTCGGTGGTCGACCGCGGCCCCCGCCCGCACGATGCGATCTGCCAGGGCCCGGTTGCACTGCTCCACCTGCCGCTGCGCGACATCGACGCCTTCGCAAAGACCGACGCCGGCATTTACGGCCATGTCGCGCTGATCGGATGCGCCCATCAGCGGGCAGCGCTGTCCTATATCGGCTCGATGCTCGCAAAGCCCAGCCGGGCGCGGCTTGCCGAAATGATCCTGAACATGGCTTCGCGCGAAGCGGGTTTCGACCACCCGGTGCTGCAGATCAGCCAGGAGGATCTTGCAGGCCGCGTCGGCATGTCGCGCCAGCATCTCGGCAACCTGCTGTCGGACCTGAAGGCGGCCGGCTGCATCGCGACCTCTTATGGCCGCATCCATATTCTCGATCAGGCCGCACTCGCGGCGATGGCCGACTGATGGCGGAGCCCGCCGACGACGCGCCCGATGATGATGGCGCCGAAAACAAGGCTTCGGCCGCCCGGCGCGCCGGTGCCTGGGCGGCGCTGCTGATCCTGTCGATCGCGAGCACCTGGGCGCTCCGCACGCTCCACGTCCCGGCGGCGCTGATGCTCGGTCCGATGCTGTCGGCGATCGTCATCGCGCAATATCATGGCAAGCTCGAGATGCAGCGACCGGTCGTCATGGGCGCGCAGGCGCTGCTAGGCTGCCGGCTCGGCATGGCGATTTCGCCCGAACTGCTGAACTCGGCTCTCGCCTATCTGCCGATCCTGTTTGCCTTCGTGCTCGCCGTCGTTCTCGCGACCGTGACCCTCGCGATCGTGGTCAGCCGCGCCAACTGGTTCCCCGGCACGGTCGCCGTCTGGGGGCTTTCGCCCGGTGCCGCGTCGGCGATGGTGATGCTCGCCGAAATGTACGGTAGCGACGCCCGGATCGTCGCGGTGATGCAATATCTGCGCGTCCTCGTCGCCGCGCTCGTAGCAATTCTGGTCGGCACCCTGATGGGCAGCCCCGAGGCGAATAGCCACGGCATTCCGACGACAGGGTCCGGCGTCGTCTGGTTCCCGCCGATCGACGGGTTGGCCTTTACCGAAACGCTGGCCCTCGCGCTGCTCGGTGCAATCGCCGCGTGGGTCAGCAAGCGGTCGATCGCGATCCTGTTCGTCCCGATGATCGGCGGCGCGTTCCTCCAGATCAGCGGCCTCGGCCGGCTCGAGCTGCCCGCCTTCCTCGCCGCGGCGGTTTTCGCGGTGATCGGCTGGAATATCGGCCTCAAATTCACGCGCGCCTCGCTCCGCGCCTCGATGAAGCTCATGCCGCGCATCGCCGCCGTAATCGCTGCGATGATCGCGCTGTGCGGCATCCTGTCGTGGCCGCTCGCGCACGTGATCGGGGTCGACGCGCTGTCGGCCTATCTCGCGCTCAGTCCCGGCGGGCTCGATTCGGTGCTGATCATCGCCACGAGCACGCATGTCGACCTGCCGCTGATCCTCGCGGCGCAGGTCGTGCGACTGATCGTCGTCATGACCGTCGCGCCGCCGCTCGCGCGCCTTGTCGTCCGGCGCGTCCTCCCGGGCGGTCGCGAGTCCGGATAGTCAAGCCGCGCCACGCATGAAACCATAGGTTTTGCGCGATTGAGCGGGGTTCGCGGCCCCGATATCCCTGATTTTCCAGGGCGGATCATCCGCCCCCGATCATCAGGGAGGGAATGAAAATGCGACATCGATGGACCCGGCTCGCGCTCGCCACATGCATCGCCGCCGCGCTCGCCGCGCCCGGCCTCGGCCACGACGCGGGCGAAGGTGAAGCCAGGCCGTTTCGCGGCCCGCTGAAACCCGACATGCCGCTTGCGCAAGGCTATAACGATGCCGCGAAAGCGCTGGCGCTGGTCGACGACAATCCGTTGATCCGCTGGGAATATCGCGTGTGGTGCGAAACCGGATATCGCAGCGTCGGCGACGCCGGCACCGGGCAGGCGGTCGATACCCCGTCCGACGTCACACGCGACATGGTTTCGCCGAAAGGCTTTTTCCACACCGGCCACGCGCGCGAGCTGTTCACGCCCGGCGGCGCGCGTTTCCTCGATAATGCCTGGTATTTCGGCGCCAACGGGCTGGGCGTCGTCGTCGTCAAGACGCCCGAGGGACTGCTGCTGTTCGACACGATGGGCACGCCCGAAGAATTCGAGAAAGCGGTGTTGTCCGAAATGCCCGCCGCGGGGCTCGATCCGAAGGACATCACGCACGTCTTCGTCGGGCATTTCCACTGGGATCATACCGGCGGGGTCAACATGATGCGCACGCTGGCGCCCAACGCCAGGGTCGTGATCAGTGAACCCGACGCGCGCATCATCGATACGGCGCGCACCAACCTGCTCGCCGGAAAGCCGGTCGAGCCCGCCAACGCCCTCGCCTCGCCGCGCGCGAAGCCAAAGACCCCCGAAGAAGCTGCGGCGCTCCGCGACCTTCGCCTCCGCTCGATTCCCGAACGGTTCGACATCCGCGTGCCCGCAACTCCGGGGCTCAAGACCGGGATGCTGAAGATCCGGACGGGTGATAATACAGAGGTTTTCGCGATGCTGACGCCCGGTCACACACCGGGTCAGATGGCGGTGGTCGTTCCGGTGCGCCATCAGGGCGGCGTCCGCAACCTGTTGATCATGAGCGGCAACGATCAGCCCGAAGAAGCGGCGCAATATGCGATCTCGACCGATTATCTGCGCTCGGCCGCAGCACAGCTTGGCGCCGACACGCTGATCAACACCCACCCCTATCAAAGCGCGATGTATTACCATCTGCGGCAGTTGAAGGCGGATCCGAACGCGCCCAACCCGTTCGCGATGGGCGTCGATGGCGTCAACCGCTTCCTCGGCATCTACGCCGAGTGCCAGCGCGCGACGAAGCAGCGGCTGCAGGACGGAACCTGGCTCGGCTTCTGATCGGACAAAGGCAAAAAGAGAACGGGCCGATCCGCTGGCGGATCGGCCCGTTCTTTATGTGCGGGGTGCCCGTCCCGCTAAAGGATCACACCGGTCAGCGTCGCGGCGGCGATCAGGATCAATGACAGGAGGAAGGCCCATTTTAGGCCGAAGCGCTGCATTTCGCCGACATCCTTTCCGATCAATCCCGCGAGCAGATAGATCGCGGCGATCAGCGGGCTGAGCCCGTGGATCGGCAAGGCGAGCAGCGACGCCCGCGCAATGACTTCCGGCGCGACCTGATAGTGGCTCGCGGTTTCGGCGATCACCGGCACGACGCCGAAATAGAAGGCGTCGTTCGACAGCACGAAGGTCAGCGGCATCGCCAGAAATGCGGTCACGACCCCGATGTGCGGACCAAGCTCGGGCGGAATCAGCGTCACCGCGCCATCCGCCATCGCATCGATCATTCCGGTACCCTGCATGACGCCGGTAAAGGAACCCGCAGCGAGGATCAGCAGCACGATCGGCAGACCGTTTTCGGCATGCGCCTGGATGCGCTCACCCTGCTGCGACACCTTCGGATAATTGACGAGCAGTGCGATGGAAAGGCCGATCATGAACACGAGCGGCAGCGGCACGATCCCGCTGATCGCGGCGCCGAGGATGGCGAGCGTCAGTGCGAGGTTGAAATAGAACAGCCCCGGGCGCCGCAGCGTTTCGTCGCGATCGAAAAGGATTGGCCCGCCGGCGCCGTGCACTTCGGTGCCCTCGACCGCGATCCGTCCGCGTTCCCTGCGCCCGAGATGCCAGGCGATCAGCAGCGTTCCGGCGATCCCCGCCGCCCATGTCGGGAGCAGCGGAACGAAGATATCCGACGGATCGATGTGCAACGCCGCCGCCGCGCGCCCCATCGGCCCGCCCCATGGCGTGAGGTTCATCACGCACGATGCCGAACCCAGATTGACCGCAAGGACCAGCGGATTCATCCCGAGCCGGCGATAGACGGGCAGGAAGGCGGTGACGGTGATCAGCGCCGTCGTCGCGCCATCGCCGTCGAGCGCGACGACGAGCGCAAGGATCGCCGTACCCAGCGACACGCGCACCGGATCGTCGCCCGCGAATTTGAGGACGCGACCGACGAGCGGGTCGAACAGGCCGGCATCGATCATCACCGCGAAATAGAGCACGGCGAACAGCAGCAGCGTCGCCGTCGGCGCCAGCTTCGAAATGCCGTCGACCGCCATCGCGCCAAGGTCGGCGCCATGACCCGCAAGCAGTCCGAAGACGATGGGAACAACGGTCAGCGCGACGAGCGCCGACATGCGCTTGGTCATGATCAGGACCATGAAGGTCAGGACCATGAGATAGCCGAGAAGCATGAGCATTATGTTTGCGATTCCATTCCCTTATCGCGGTGGACGTGCCGCCGCCCCCGGCCGGCACGCCCTGCCCCCTTACCGCAACGCCGCGCTGAAGGTGACGCCGAACTGACGCGGCGCGCCATATTGGACATAATGGTAGAAGCTGTTGCCCGTCTGCCAGATGCGATAGGTCTTGTCGGTGAGGTTGCGGCCCCACAGCCGGACCGAGAAGCGATCGTCGAGATGATAGGTCAGGCTGGCATCGATCAGCGTTCGCGCTTTCCGGTATTCGAGAAAGTCGTTGATATTGTTGTCGTAGATGTCGCTCTGATAATCCATCGACACCTGCGCACGCAGCCAGCCCCAATCGGCATCTTCTGACGTCTGCACGCCCAGATCGGCCGCCAGCGCGTGCTTCGGCGTGCGGCTCAGCCGGTTGCCCGCACCGTTGGTGATCACCGGCGTGCCGTCGGCGAGGAAAGCAGATGTCTGGACGAAATCGGTGAAATAGGGATCGAGATAGGTATAGCGAACCGTCGCGTCGATCCAGCGCGCGGGCGCGATGATGACCTCGGTCTCCACCCCCTTGATCGTCGCATCGCCCGAATCGACGGTCACCCGCGAACCCGTGGGTCCCTGCGTCGCGTCGGGCACGACCTTCGCGGTCTGGAAATCGCGATACTTCATCCTGAACGCCGAGACGTTGACGCGCAGCCGGCGGTCAAGCCAGTCGGTCTTGAGCCCGATTTCATAATTGGTGCCGCGTTCGGGGTCGGTCGGAACGCGCGCCAGCGCGGCGTTGCTCGGCTGTTCCTGGAACGCGCCCGCCTTGAACCCCGTCGACACCGTCGCGAAGGCGAAGATATTCTCGTTGAAGCGCCAATTGGCGCCGACGCGATAGGTAAAGATGCCGTCGTCGAAGACGCCGGGCGAGTCCGCTGTGTCATACGCCGTCGTCGGCGCGGCGAGCGAGCCGGTCAGACGCCGCGCGCGATAGACTTTCCGTTCCTTCGTATAGCGCCCGCCGGCGAGCAGCTTCAGCCCGAAGTCAAAACCATATTCGGCCTCGCCGAACACCGCATAGCTGTTGTTCTTCGCATGGCCGAAGAAACGGTTGATCGTCGTCGGGGTCGCCGACTGCTGCGTCTCGCGTTGGCGGTGGATGTCGTCGTGGTTGTAATAGAGGCCCGCGACCCAGTTGAACGCACCGCCGCCGTTCGACGACAGCCGCGTTTCGGCCGAATAGGAATCCGCCGATTCGACCTGAAATACCTGGATCCCCGATACCGGCAGCCCGATCAGGGCATTGGTCGCGACGTCGGTGCCGTCGAGATCATTGGCATAATCGAAGTCGAGCGTCCGCCACGCCGCCGTCGTCGTCCAGTTCGCGAAGCCGAGGTCGGTCGAAAATTCGGCGCGCGCGCCGCCCGTTTTCGATGTGTTGAAACCGAGATGGTCGGGGTTGGCGCGGCGCGGATTGTCGTAATCGGCATACCCCTTGCCCGGCGTGAAGGGCAGCAGGAAGACGTTGAAGCGCGACGTGTCCGACAGGTCCTGATTGGCGATGTCGGCCGAAAGCAGCAAGCTGCTTCGCTCGCCGATGTCGGCGCGGACGTGAAGGCGCGCCGACAGCTTGTTCTCGTCGTCGAGCGCGCGGCCGTCGACGGTCTTGCGGAAACCGTCGTTGGTTTCGGCACCGAGGACGAGGCGCGCGGCGATCCCGTCCGTGATCGGCGCGTTGAGCATCAGATTGCCGTTAAGCTGGCCATATTCGCCGAAGGTCAGCTGCGCGGTCGATTCAAAGCGGTCGACCGGTTTCGCGGTGATGAAATTCACCGCACCCGCGACGACATTCTTGCCCCACAGCGTGCCCTGCGGCCCCTTCAGCACCTCGACACGTTCCATGTCGTAGAAGTCGATACCGAGCATCGCGGGGCGCGCAAGATAGACGCCGTCGAGGAAGGCCACCGACGACGGATCGCCGCCGGCGCTGCCCGCGCCGCCGCCGACGCCGCGGAACCACAGGCGCGGCGCCGATTTCGGAAAGGCGTCGAAATTGATGCCCGGCGTCACCTGCGCGAGCCGCGCCGCGTCGGTGATCCCCTTGGCCTGAAGCTCGGCGCCCGTCACCGCGGTGACCGTTACCGGCGTATCCTGTTGCGATTCCGCGCGGCGACGCGCGGTCACGACGATATCGTTGATACCGGCTTGCGACGTCTGGGCCTCTTCATCCGGCACCGCCGGCGCCGACCCGGTCTGGGCGAAGGATGGGGCCGAGCAGAAAAGCATGGCAGTCGTGGAAGCAAGCAACAGCGGACGTGTCCGGAATTCAGGCATAAATCCTCCCCTCGCGCGGAAGCCGTCTTGGGGCACCCTGCGCATCGATCTGGCTAAGGCCGGTGTATTTGTTGGCCGTCCGCATCACCTTGCGCGTCGCCGGATGAAGTCAATCGGGTTGGCCTGACGCAGGAGAACATACAGAGTCCATAAATGGCTCAAAACGGGATTATGCATCGTTATATGCGCCCTCACTATCGGCAAACGGGGCCAATCGGGGTACCCGGGCGCCCTCCCGCAGGCGATCGGACAGACTCGCGAATTGCAAAGGATTTGGCAGTCGCGGATGCGGCGTCCTGATAGGCAGGACCCGACATATCGGGAGACTGTTCATGACGACCTTGCTGGAAAGACCCACCATCCGCGACACCGTATCGGACGAGGAATGGGCGCTGCGCGTCGACCTCGCGGCGGCGTACCGGCTCGTCGCGCTCTATGGATGGGACGACCTGATCTTTACCCACCTGTCGGCGCGCGTGCCCGGGCCCGATCATCATTTCCTGATCAATCCCTATACGCATATGTTCGAGGAGATCACCGCATCGTCGCTGGTGAAGATCGATATCGAAGGCAACAAGGTGACCGATACGCCCGCGCCGGTAAACCGCGCGGGCTTCGTCATCCACTCGGCGATCCATGCAGGACGGGAGGACGCAGCGGCGGTGCTCCACCTTCACACGCCGCACGGTCAGGCGGTCTCGGCGATGGCGTGCGGGCTGCTGCCGCATACCCAGACCGCAATGATCGCGCAGCACGACGTCGCCTACCACGACTTCGAAGGCATCGCGACCGAGCTCGACGAACGCGAACGGCTCGTCGCCGACCTCGGCACGAAGAATATGATGATCCTGCGCAACCACGGCACGCTGACCGTCGGCGCGACCGTCGCGCAGGCGTTTTTGCGCATGTATTTTCTCGAGCGCGCGTGCGAGGCGCAGGTGCTGATGCTCGGCGTCGGACGCGAGGGGCTCAACAACCCCAATCAGGGCGTCGCCGAAAAGGTCGAGCAGCAGACGCAGCCCGAGGGCATGGGGATGCTCGCGCAGAGCCTTGCCTGGCCCGCGCTGCTCCGCAAGCTCGACCGCATCGACCCGGGCTTCCGCGACTAGGGTCCGTACCATTAATTGCAGCACGATGCGTTTCGCGCATGAATACACACGCGGACAAAATGTAACTTAGTTGTCATTCCTTTGCCGCTGCGCCTGATAGGTCCGGTCGATCGCCGGACAGCGGCGGCAAAGGGAGAGACATAAGTGGCGGGTAAAAAACGTACGGATCCGGCAGGCGCCGGACAGGATCCCGCTGCCGATGCCCCGGCGTTGAACGAAGCCCCGCCGCTCGGCTGGGGCACGATGCTTTTCTATGGCCTCGGCTCGGCGTCGAACGGGATCAAGAATCGCA
This sequence comes from Sphingopyxis sp., assembly GCF_035565275.1. Lineage (GTDB taxonomy): Bacteria > Pseudomonadota > Alphaproteobacteria > Sphingomonadales > Sphingomonadaceae > Sphingopyxis. The sequence continues at coordinate 25,821 of NZ_DATMST010000166.1, read as the reverse complement.
GCATCTCGACCTTCCTGCTGCTCTTCTACAGCCAGGTCGTCGGCCTGCCGGCGACGTGGGTCGGCAGCGCGCTCGCGGTGACGCTGATCCTCGACGGGCTGTTCGATCCGGTCATCGGCCAGATTTCGGACAATTTCCGCAGCCGCTGGGGCCGCCGCCACCCGTTCATCTATTTCTCGGCGATTCCCTACGCGATCGTGTTTGTGATGCTCTGGACACCGCCGGTCGGCTGGTCGCCGGGCGCGCTGATCGCCTATATGACGGTGTGCATCGTTCTCCTCAGATCGATCGACACCTTCTTCGAGGTGCCCGCGTCGGCGATGTCGGCCGAACTGACGACCGACTATCACCAGCGCACCTCGCTGATTGCCAGCCGTTATTTCTTCACCTTCGCGGGCGGCCTGACGATGATCTGGATCGCCTACAGCTTTTTCTTCGACGAGGATCGCGGCGGGCTGTTCGTCCGCGCGTCCTATGGCCAATATGCGATGCTCGCCGGCATCGCGATCGCACTCAGCATCCTCGGCTGCGCGATGGGCACGCACCACCGTATCCCGTGGCTGCGCCAGCCGCCGCAACGCAAGCTGACGATCGGCCTTTTGTTCCGCGAACTCGCCCAGACGCTTGCCAACCGTTCGCTCTGGCTTGCCAACGCGGCGGGCCTGTTTACCGCGATCGCGACCGGGATGGTCGGCGGGCTCGCGACCTATTTCCAGGTCTATTTCTGGGAACTGACGCCAAGCCAGCTGTCCTATCTGCCGATCGCGGGCATGATCGCTGCGCTGATGGGAATCGTGATCGGTCCGTGGATCACGCGCTGGCTCGGCAAGAAAAAGGGCGGAATTGCGATGTTCGCCGCGCTGATGATCGTATCGGTCACGCCGATCTCGCTCCGCCTCGCCGGGCTGCTGCCGCCGAACGGCACCCCGCTCATCTTCGGCCTGTTGTTCGCTGAAGCGCTGCTGATCGCGATGCTGACGCTGATGACCTCGATGGCGATCACCTCGATGATCGCCGACGTCGCCGAGGACAGCGAGGTCAAGACCGGGCGCCGGTCCGAAGGCCTGCTCTTCTCGGTCGACAATGTACTCAAGAAATCGACCGCAGGCGCCGGCGTGTTCGCCGCCAGCCTGATCCTGACCGCCGCGGGCCTGTCGGGACAGGTCCGCCCCGGCGAGATATCGGAAGCGGCGCTGCACCAGATGGGGCTCTATTTCGTGCCCGCGATCATCCTGATCTATGGCGGCGCGATCGTCAGCCTGCTCGTCTTCCCGCTCGACGAGAATACGCACAAGGCGAACCTTGCTGCGCTGCGCACGCGCAAGGAAACCGGAAAGACCGACCGGCCGGCCTGAAAGGTCGACCGGTCGGCAGCGGAGGAGAGCTAGTCGATTTCGACCGGGAGCAGCGGGACGAAATATTGCCCCGCATGCGAATCCACGTCGCCGAGCGATCCCTGCACCGCGGTGCGCGGGAAGCTGATCTTGAAGACCTGGATCGACGGCAGGCGAAACTGCCGCACCGCATTTTCGGACACACCGAACAGGTCGGCAATCGCGCGCGGCGCAAGCTGCGGCGCGCGCGCAATCCGCTCGAAGCTTTCGGCGTCGTGGCAGAAGATATCGATCGTCACCCAAAAGGGGCCGGCGCTTTTCGACCGGACATATCTGGCGATCTCGCCGAGCTTAGCCATGCGCCGTCTCCCCGATCGTCTCGAAGTGCGTCCGTGCCAGTTCGTCGGGCCGGTCGATGCGGACGACATGGTTGAGCTTGAATTCGTAATGGCGTCCCAATTCGACCTCGGCGGGCGAAAAAGGAAAGGCGAAGCTCGGCAACGGATCGTCGAGGTTGAGCGGGAAATGCAGGATATACGGGTTGCAGTATTTGGCGATCTCTGTCGCCAGTTCCTGCGTCGGCGCCCAGACAAGCGTCATCAGTCCGACCTCGTGTGGCGGCGTCGCGGCGGGCGTCTTGTTCACTGCATCCTTGCCATAGGGGCGAAATTCGATCCCGTAGTCGCCTTCTTCGAGGCCGAGCACGCGCGCGATACCCGCTCGCAGAAAGGCATCGAGATTGCCGAGCCATTCGTCGAACCGTGCGAGCAGCTTGGGATCGGCGATCGCGCTGAACACCATCGTCCGGTATCCCGCGGCGCCCGATCCTTCGAGCTTGACCGTGTAGGGCATTTTCTCGGCGCGCGAACCGGTCACGCGTACCGTTCTTTCGTCGACGGCGTCGTAACGCGCATCGCTCGCGTCGAGCAGAACGCCGGGTTCGCGCAGCCGGAACGGATCGCTATTCTCGTAAAGCAGATGCGCCGACACCGTATACGGCGTGCACTGGTTCGCCGCGTGCAGCGGCTCGATATCGAAGCCATCGGCGTCGATCGACAGCATCACGCCGCCCATCCGCGTGTGCACCGTGCACAGCCCGCCGCATTCGGCGGTCTTCGCCGCATGCCACGAGGCACCGGCGGGGAAACCCCGCATCAGCGGGACCGCCGACAGGACGGCAGTGTCGGTCGTGCGCCCCGACAGGATGATATCGGCGCCCTTCGCGATCGCATCGGCAAGTGGTTCGTAACCGAGCAGGCCGACGATATGGTCGCATTCAAGCAAGCGCTCGCGCGTCAGCGGCAAGGCGGGGTCGAGCGGATCGATCTTGCCGGCGCCCAGCAGCGGCAACAGATCGTCCGCCGATACCTCCGAATAAACCAGCGCGAGACGGGCTATCAGCCCCTCTTCGCGGGCGATCTCGCGCGCGATGCCGGCCATCCAGTCGACCCCCGAATCGGTACCGCAAGTGCCGCACGATCCGACGAGCAGCGGCACGCCCAATCGGTCGCGCGCGAGCATCATCTGACGAAGGTCGTGCTTCGTCGCCTGCCGCGTCATCTTCGACGTTCCGGTGCCCAGATAATGCGGCCCGGAATCGGTCGATCCGCCATCGATGGCGAGGCAATCGGGGGCAAGCGCAACGCCGCGCTGAAAGGCCTCGTCGTTGCAGCCCGCCCCGAGCACGCCCGACGGAACCAGAACCTTGCAGCGCGGCGTATCCCCTTCGTGCATCACAGGAACTTTGCGCGGAGCGTCACACCGAACTGTCGCGGCGCGCCATATTGGACATATTGGTATACGCCGCCGTTAGTCTGCCAGATGCGATAATTCCTGTCGGTCAGATTATGCCCCCAGACCTGCACCGAATAGCGGTCGTCAAGGTGATAGGTCAGGCTGGCGTCCCACAGCGTGCGCGGCTTGCGATATTCCTTGAAGTCATTGATATTGTTCTCGAACGCGTCGCTCTGATAGTCCATCGTCACTTCGGCGCGCAGCCAGCCCCACGATGCATCGCGCGAGCTTTGCAGGCCCGCGGTTGCGGTCACAGCATGCTTCGGCGTGCGGCTCATCCGGTTCCCCGCGCCATCGACAAAAGTCGGATCGCCGTTGATGTCGAAACCCGCGGTCTGGATGAAGCGCGTGAAATAGGGGTGAAGATAGGTGTAGCGGACGGTCGCGTCGAACCAGTCGACCGGCGCGAGAATGAATTCGCTTTCGACGCCCTTGATCGTCGCGTCGGCCGAATCGACGGTCACGCGCGTGCCAACCGGTCCCTGCGTCGCGTCGGGGACGACCTTGATCGTCTGGAAGTCGCGGTAATCCATCCAGAAGGCGGATATATTGGCGCGCAGCTTGCGGTCCAGCCAGTCGGTCTTGAGCCCGATTTCATAGTTGGTCAGCCGTTCGGGATCGGTCGGAATGCGCGCGAGCGCAGCCGAACTGGGCTGTTCCTGGAACGCGCCAGACTTGAACCCCGTCGATACGGTGCCAAAGGCAAAGATATTGTCGCTGAACCGGAAATCCGCGCCGACGCGATAGGTGAACACGCCCTTGTCGAAGACCCCCGGCGTGTCGCCGGTGTCGTAACTGGTCGTCGGGGCTGCGATCGCGCCCTGCAGCCGGCGCGCATCATAGGTCTTCTTTTCCTGCGTATAACGCCCGCCTGCAAAGAAGCGCAGGCCGAAATCGAACTTGTACTGCGCCTCGCCGAACACCGCATAGCTGTTGTTCACCGAATGGCCGAAGAAGCGGTTGATCGTCGTCGGGGTCGCCGACTGCTGCGTCTCGCGCTCGCGGAACACTTCGTCGCGGTTGTAAAAGACCCCCGCGACCCAGCTGAACGGCCCGCCGTGAAGCGACGACAGCCTGCTTTCGAGGGAATAGGAATCGGCCTTTTCGCGCGCCAGCACCTGCAGCCCGCTCACCGGCAGGCCCGTCGCCGCATTGGTCGCGGCGTCGGTCCCGTCGAGATCGTTCGAGAAATCATAATCGAGCGTGCGCCACGCGGCGACGGTCGTCCAGTTCGCGAAGCCGAGAACGTCGGTCGACAGTTCGGCACGCGCGCCGCCGGTCGTCGACTTGGTGAAGCCCAGCCGGTCGGGATTGGCGCGGCGCGGATTGTCGAAGTCGGCATAACCTTCGCCTGGCGTGAACGGGTTGAGCAGCACATTGTAGCGCGAGCTGTCCGACAAATCCTGCTTCGCGACATCGCCGGTCAGGAGCAGCCAGGTATCGGGGCCCAGGTCTGCGCGAACATGCAGCCGCGCCGACAGCTTGTTCTCGTCGTCGAGCGCGCGGCCGTCGATGGTCTTGCGAAACCCGTCGTTGGTCACCGCTCCCAGCGTCAGGCGCGCGGCAACCCCGTCGGTCACCGGCGCGTTGAGCATCAGATTGCCGTTCATCTGGCCATATTCGCCGAAGGTCAGCTGGGCGTCGGCCTCGGCATGATCGACCGGCTTCGCGGTCACGAAGTTGACCGATCCGGCGACGACATTTTTGCCCCACAGCGTGCCTTGCGGCCCCTTCAGCACCTCGACGCGTTCGAGGTCGTAGAAATCGATGCCCAGCATCGCCGCGCGGCCGAGGTAGACTCCGTCGAGGAAAGCCACCGACGACGGGTCGCCCCCCGCACCCTGGTTGCTGCTGCCAACGCCGCGAAAGAAGGGCCGCGGCGCCGCCTTGGGAAAAGCATCGAAGTTGATCCCGGGCGTCGCCTGCGCAAGGCGCGCAAAATCGGTAATCCCCTTCTGCTCGAGCTGGTCGCCCGAAAAGGCGGTGACGGTGATCGGCGCGCTCTGCAGCGATTCTTCGCGGCGGCGCGCGGTCACGATGATTTCGTCGATGCCCGATCCCTGCGCGGCCTGCGCGTCTTCAGCGGGGGCGGCGGGCGTTTCCTGCGCCATCGCGGGCGCAGCCAGCGTTGCAAGCAATGCGCTCGAAGCGCGCAGGATGCTTATTTTCGTTGATGCCATCGGTCCTCTCCCTTTTCTGCAGGTCGGCTTCGGCCGATCCGTGATTCGATGGCCTTGTGCATCGGTTCGCTGGTCGCGGCGTGACACCTATGTTACATTCATGTCCGGAAAACCGCGCTAATGGCGCCACGCGGGGAGGCAAGCCAGCTCGGTCGATGCAAAGAATTATTACGCACGAAAACTGGATCGGTGATCTGCCCGGCCGGGCACGGGACGCGGTTTTATCCCGAATGAGCGAAGTCGAAGTCGCCCCCGGCGAGATCATCGCCGAGGCGGGTCGCAGCGCGACGCGCATGTTCCAGGTCGCCGAAGGCTATGTCCGCCTCGTCGGATTGCATGAAGATGGCAGCGAAGCGCTCATCACGATCTTCGTCGCCGGCAATTGTTTTGCCGAGACCGCCGTCGTTTCACGGCGTCCCTACAACCATACATCGATCGCGATGGTAAAAAGCCGCGTCCGCGTGCTGCACGAAAATGATTTCTGGGACCTCTATCACAGCCACAGTGCGATTCCCGAGGCGCTGTGCCGGAAGTTCGCTGCAATCATCAGCCGACAGTTCACTGCGCGCGAGATGCGGGCGACCACCCGCCTGAGGGTCCAGATCGCGAACATGTTCGCCGACTTTGCCGAGAAATGCGCTGGCGACCTGACGTCCAGCCCGATCGCGCTCGACTTCCCCTTCACCCAGTCGGACATCGCGAGCATCTTCGACGTCACGCGGCAGAGCGTGCAGCGCGAGGTCACCTATTTCAAGGAACAGCAGTTGGTCGAGAAACGCGATGGTGCCTGGACCGTGCTCGATCTCGACCGACTGAGGCGAATGACCTGAGCGCCTAGAAATCGAATCCCTGCTGAGCCGGTGGAGCCGCCACGCTCGTCACGCCTTCAAGCTCCAGCATCCGTGCTTTCGATAGCGAGCCGCCGGGCGCGGAGAAGCCGCCGATCTTGCCGCCCGCAGCCGTGACGCGGTGACAGGGAATGATCAGCGGAACAGGATTTCTCGCCATCGCCTGCCCAACATCGCGCGCAAATTCGGGACCTGCGCCGAGCGTTTGGGCAATCGCGCCATAGGTCGTGGTCTCGCCCCAGCCGAGCTTGCGCACTTCATCATACACGCGCGCGAAGAATGGGTCCTGCGGACCGAGATCGACCGGCACCTTCGCAAAGTCGACGCACTCTCCCGCGAAATAACGTACGGCCCTGTCGATGATCGACCGCACTTCGGGCGGCGGTTCGGCATGCGCCGCGTCAGCGAGTCCGCGCAAGATGGCGCGCTCGGCCTCGCGCGCCGTCGGCGCAGGCAAGCGCAGGCTGGCGATGCCGGAGCCGTTCCAGCCGATGGCGGCGATGCCCGCCACCGTTTCGAAGAGTTGATAGTGGTTTTTGCGTACCATTTTCTACGTCATGCACCGGGAATTGCGGCGGGCGGGATCTGTGTGTTAGGAACTGAAGATAACCCGAAATGACCCGGGACGGCAACGCATCGTCCCGTTCTGCATTCCATTGCCAAAGCCTTGCGGACACCGTTGTCCGGCGGGCGCAAAAGATGATGGGGACTGGCATGTCGATACCGGACGATTATTCCATTTCACGGCGCGGGCTGCTCGCGGGCGGCGCTGTCTCGGCCGCCGCCGCGACCGTAGCCGCCAACCCCGAGGCCGAAGTGGCGCCGGCAAAGCCCGTCCGCCGCCCGCCCACCGCGCGCGTGTCTTTCGAGGTCAATGGCACGGCGCACCAACTCGAGCTCGATACGCGCACCACGCTGCTCGACGCGCTGCGCGAACATCTTCGCCTGACGGGAACCAAAAAGGGCTGCGACCACGGGCAGTGCGGCGCCTGCACCGTCATCGTCGACGGACGCCGGATCAATAGCTGCCTTTCGCTCGCCGTCCAGCATGACGGCGACAGGATCACCACGATCGAAGGGCTCGGACTGCCGGGCAAGCTCCACCCGATGCAGGAAGCCTTCGTGACGCACGACGGCTATCAGTGCGGCTATTGCACGCCCGGCCAGATTTGCTCGGCCGTCGCGGTGCTCGATGAAATCAACGCGGGCATCCCGAGCCATGTCACGGCGAACCTCACCGACGCACCCAAGGTCACGACGCGCGAACTGCGCGAACGGATGAGCGGCAATATATGCCGCTGCGGCGCCTATTCGAACATCATCGATGCGATCACCGACGTCGCGGGAGTGAAGGCATGAAGAGCTTTACCTACGAGCGTGTCGATACGCCCGCCGCGGCAACCGCCGCCTTCGCGCGCAACGCCGGGGCGCGCTTCATCGCGGGCGGCACCAATTTGCTCGACCTGATGAAGCTCGAGATCGAGACGCCGGCGCATCTGATCGACGTCAGCCGGCTCGGCTTCGACAGGATCGAGGCGACCGGGGACGGCGGGCTCAGGATCGGCGCGATGGTGCGCAACACCGATCTCGCGTCCGATGCGCGCGTGCGGCGCGACTATGGTCTGTTGTCGCGTGCGCTCGTCGCCGGCGCGTCGGGCCAGCTCCGCAACAAGGCAACGACTGCGGGCAATTTGCTCCAGCGCACCCGCTGCCCCTATTTCTATGACACCAACCAGCCGTGCAACAAGCGGAAGGCCGGCAGCGGCTGCGCGGCGATCGGCGGCTTCAGCCGGCTGCACGCCGTGGTCGGCGCGAGCGAGGCGTGCATCGCCACGCATCCCAGCGACATGGCGGTCGCGATGCAGGCGCTCGACGCGGCTGTCGAAACCGTCGACGCCGCGGGCAAGACGCGCAGCATCGCACTCGCCGATTTCTATCGCGCGCCCGGAACCACCCCGCATCTGGAAACGACGCTGGCGCCCGGCGAACTGATCACCGCGGTGACGCTGCCAAAGCCGGTCGGCGGGATCCACATCTATCACAAGGTCCGCGACCGCGCGTCCTATGCCTTCGCGCTGATCTCGGTCGGCGCGGTGGTCCAGCCCGACGGCAGCGGACGCGTCGCGCTCGGCGGGGTCGGATACAAGCCATGGCGCGTGAAGGCAGCCGACGCCGAATTGCCGCGGGGCGCCAAGGCAGCGACCGCGGCGCTCCTCGCAGGCGCGAAGACGAGCCATGAAAATGCCTACAAGCTGCCTCTGGTCGAGCGGACGCTCGCCGGGGTGCTGATGCAAGCGAAGGGTTGAGCCCATGAAGTTCGACACGCCCGCCACCGACAATCCGATCGACCGCCTGAAGGTCGTCGGCAAGCCCACCAACCGCATCGACGGTCCGCTCAAAACCAGCGGCACCGCGCCCTATGCCTATGAACGGCATGATGTCGTCCCGAACCAAGCCTATGGCTATGTGGTCGGTTCGGCGATTGCCAAGGGCCGGATATCCTCGATGGACCTGCGCGCAGCGCGGGCGGCACCCGGTGTTCTCGCGATCGTGACCGCCGCGAGCGCGGGCAAGCTCGGCAAGGGCGATTTCAACACCGCGCGCCTGCTCGGCGGCCCCGATATCCAGCATTATCATCAGGCCGTCGCGCTCGTCGTGGCCGAAAGCTTCGAGCAGGCCCGCGCAGCCGCGGCGCTTGTCCGGGTCCAATATACCCGCGCCAAGGGCAGTTACGATCTCGCGAAGGCGATGGATGGTGCGGTCAAACCGCCGCCAGCCTTCGGCACCGAATCCGACACGCGTTTCGGTGACTTCGATTCGGCGTTCGCGAGCGCACCGGTCAAGCTCGACGCGCGCTACACAACCCCCGACCACAGCCACGCGATGATGGAACCGCACGCATCGATCGCGAGCTGGGACGGCGACAAGCTGACCCTGTGGACGTCGAACCAGATGATCGCTTGGTCGGTCGGCGACATGGCCAAGACGCTGGGCATCCCCAAGGAGAATGTCCGGCTGGTCTCGCCCTATATCGGCGGCGGTTTCGGCGGGAAATTGTTCATTCGCTCCGATGCGGTGCTCGCTGCGCTCGGTGCCAAGGCCGCCGGACGCCCGGTCAAGGTGGCACTGCCGCGGCCGTTGATGACCAACAACACCACGCACCGGCCCGCCACCATCCAGCGCATCCGGCTCGGCGCAACGACCGACGGAAAGCTGACCGCGATCGGGCATGAAAGCTGGTCAGGCGACCTCAAGGGCGGCGGCCCCGAAACCGCCGTTGCGCAGACGCGGCTCCTTTACGCCGCGCCGCACCGGATGACCGCGATGCGGCTTGCGGTGCTCGACCTTCCCGAGGGCAATGCGATGCGCGCACCTGGCGAGGCACCCGGCCTGATGGCGCTCGAAATCGCAATCGACGAGATGGCCGAAAGGCTAGGCATGGACCCCGTCGCTTTCCGTATTCTCAACGATACGCAGGTCGATCCCGAGAAACCCGAGCGGCCCTTCTCGCAGCGCCGCCTCAACGAATGCCTGCAGTTCGGTTCAGAGCTCTTCGGCTGGGAGGACCGTAATCCCGAGCCCGGCGTCACCCGCGATGGCCGCTGGCTGGTCGGGATGGGCGTGGCGGCGGCGTTCCGCAACAATCTCGCCGAAAAGTCGGCCGCGCGCGTGCGGCTCGACCGCCACGGCATGGTCGTCGTCGAGACTGACATGACCGATATCGGCACCGGCAGCTACACGATCATCGCGCAGACTGCCGCCGAAATGCTCGGGATCCCGCTCGATCAGGTCGACGTCCGGCTAGGCGATTCGCGCTTCCCCGTCTCGGCTGGATCGGGCGGCCAGTGGGGCGCGAACAGCTCGACCGCAGGCGTATATGCGGCGTGCGTCAAGCTGCGCACCGCGGTCGCGGAAAAGCTGGGCCTCGATCCGGCCGACGCGGTATTCGAGAAGGGCAAGGTACGGTCGGGCGGCAAAAGCGTCGCTCTCGCCAAGGCGGCGGCCGACGGGGAAATCGTCGCCGAGGATTTCATGGAATATGGCGACCTTGCGCAGAAGTTCCAGCAGTCGACCTTCGGCGCGCATTTCGCCGAAGTGGGGGTCGATGCGATCACCGGCGAAATCCGCGTCCGCCGCATGCTCGCTGTCTGCGCGGCGGGCCGGATTCTCAATCCCAAGGCGGCGCGGAGCCAGGTCATCGGTGCGATGACGATGGGCGCCGGCGCGGCGTTGATGGAGGAACTTGCCGTCGACAAGAGATTCGGCTTTTTCGTGAATCACGACCTTGCCGGATATGAGGTACCCGTCCACGCCGACATTCCGCATCAGGAGGTCGTATTCCTCGACGAGGTCGATCCGACCAGCTCGCCGATGAAGGCCAAGGGCGTCGGCGAACTCGGGATTTGCGGCGTCGCGGCCGCGGTCGCCAACGCCGTCCATCATGCGACGGGTATCCGCGTGCGCAACTATCCGGTCACGCTCGACAAGCTGCTGGACAAGCTGCCGGACGTCGCGTGACGATGATCTTGTCTCAGCGCATATCCTCTGGCCGGTCGATATCGGCCAGTTCGTCCGGATCCGCCGCGACGAGAGTCGCCCCCGCAAGCAGCACCCGGCCGCCACGGTCACCCTCGCCTTCGCGCAGGCGACCGAAATATGCGCGCGCGAACAGCGCCGGCGGCATCGCTGTGTCCCCCTTTGCCGACGCGACGACGGGCGCTTTCCCGGCGTCGAACGCGGCGAGCAGGGCAGAAAGATGCGCCGGACCGACGAAGGGCATGTCACCCAGCGCGACGAGTGCCGCACGCGCGCCGTTCGCCTCGGCATATGCGATGCCGAGCGCGAGCGACGACGACAGCCCCTGCGCCGGATGGGGGTTGATCAGCACGTCGAAGCCGAGCGCTGCAAACTGCTCGGCCAGTGGGCTCGCCTCGCGGCATATCGCAACCCGCCAGCGGGTATCGAGTCCCGCGAGGCGCTTCGCCGCGTGGAGCGCAACGGGCTCGCCCGCCAGCGGGGCAAGCAGCTTGTCGCTGCCGAAGCGCTCGGACCGTCCGGCGGCGAGCAATATGGCAGCAACCTCGGCGGCTTCGATCATTGCAAATCCTTCAGCGGGGCCCATGCCCCGCCGGTACGCAGGTCGGACAAAATGAGCGGTCTGGCAACATCGCCCCTCGATATTTTGCTTTTCCTCCGCACGTATGCCGACGACGGCCAAGCGTGTGTTCTCGTCACACTGACCGGCATCGAAGGTTCCTCGCCGCGCGCGCTCGGCGCCCAGATGGCGGTCGCCGCGAATGGCGACTTTGCGGGTTCTTTCTCCGGCGGCTGCATCGAGGCGGCGGTGGTTGCCGAAGCGCTGGAGGCGCTGGGCAGCGGAACCGCGCGGCTCGTCCGTTTCGGGGCTGGTTCGCCCTATCTCGACATCCGCCTGCCGTGCGGCGGCGGCATCGACCTGTTGTTCACCCCGCAGCCTGATCCGATCGCTATCGCCCAGTCGATAGCGCTGCTCGACGAGCGCAGGCCCGCCGCGCTCGCGCTGTCCGGCGCCAGGGTCCGGGCGCGCGAGGCCGACAGGCCGACGGGCTGGCAAGGCGATGATTTCATCGTGGCCTATACCCCGCGACTGCGGATCATTGCCATCGGCCAAGGCGAGGAACTGACCGCAACGGCGCAGCTCGCGCACGCATTCGGCGCCGAGACGCTGGTCTTTTCACCATATGAAAGGGATGTCCGCGCGCTCAACGCCCGGGGAATCGCCGCGGACATCCTCGCCTTTCGGACTGCACGCCCCGAACTCCGCTCGGACCCGTGGACGGCGTTCGTCTTCCTGTTCCATGACCGCGACTGGGAGGAAGCGCTGATCCCGTGGGCGCTGGACCTGCCGAAATTCTATATCGGCGCGCTTGGCAGCAAGCATTCGCACGTGGCGCGCCAAGCCATGCTGAAAACCGCTGGCGTACCGAGCGATCACCTCCAGTCGCTGCGATCTCCGGTCGGCCTCGTTCCATCAACGCGTGACCCGGCAGCGCTCGCCGCGTCGATCCTCGCCGAGATCGTGCAGGAATTCGCAGCGGATGCGGGTCTGGCGTTGATACCGGCGGATACGATGCCGGAACTTCGCACGACCTGCTGAAGCCGGGCGTCTAGAAACGCCCGGACAGCAATGCCCCGGCGCCGGGAACTTCCGTCAACAGCCCGAGGCGCGTCAGCATCTGGTGTGCAGTGCAGATGGCGGCCGAGACGACGGGCAAGCCGATTGCGTCCTCGACCTTCTGCACCGACGGCAGCGACGGCATCTGGACGCAAGCCGACAGCACGAGCGCGTCGATGCCGGTCAGGTCGAGCCGCCTGTAATGGTCGAGCAGATTGGCGGGATCCTGCGCAGCGACCTCCAGATTGTCGGGGATTTCGAGTGCGAGCCAGTCGCTTACCTCGATGCCTTCATCCTGGATGTAGGACACGACCATCTGCGTCAGCGGTTTCATATACGGTGCGACCAGCGCGATGCGCCTGGCCTTCAGCGCCGCCAGCCCCTCGATCAGCGCCCCGGCGCTGGTGACGATCGGAGCGGCACGGCCGTTTTCGACCGTACGCTGATGCAGCCGCGCCTCGGACACGCGGTGATAGCCCTCGCCCATGCTCATGATCGCGACGAGGCAGGCATAGCCGAGCACATCGACCGCGGCGTCGGACAGTTCGAGCGCGCAGCGATCGGAGTCGGCGTCCATCGCCGCAAGCTCTTCCTTCGTGACCTTCTTCATCCGCATCCGCGACGAGTGGAAGGTAAAGCGTTCCGGCGCGATCACCTCGCGCGCACGGAGCAGCGCGGGGATCTCGGTCTCCATCGTGACGTTCGAGCTGGGCACGATCTGCCCGATGCGGATGGGTCGTGTCATCGCCTCAGACCGCGATGATCGGGTTGCGCAGCGTACCGATGCCCTCGACGGTGCATTCGACGACGTCGCCCGGCCACATGAACTCCTGCGGCGTACGGCCGGCGCCGACCCCCGCGGGCGTGCCCGTCGCGATAATGTCGCCGGGCTCGAGCGTCATCACGCTCGAAATGTCGGCGATCAGTTGCGGCACATTGAACAGCATGAAGCGCGTATTGCTGTTCTGCTTCTCGACGCCGTTCACATGGGTGAGGATATTGAGGTTGTGCGGATCGCCGATTTCGTCGGGCGTAACGATGCACGGCCCCATCGGCGCGAAGCTGTCCTGCCCTTTCGAGACGATCCACTGCCCGGCCCGGCGGCAGTCGCGCGCTGACACGTCATTGATCACGGTATAGCCGAACACGTGGTTTAGCGCGTCACCCTCGGCGACACGGCGCGCGGTGCTACCGATAATCACCGCCAGCTCGGTTTCCCAGTCGAGCTGCTGCGTCACCTTCGCATTGTGACGGATCGGATCGTTCCACGCGACAACCGCGGTCGGCGGTTTCGAGAAGATCACCGGCTGCTGCGGCAGTTCGTTCGATGTGTCGAGCGAACGCGCCGATTCAGCGACATGCTCGGTATAGTTGAGGCCGATTCCGAAGATATTCTTGCGCGGGCGCGGGATTGGCGCGAGCAAGATGACATTGCCCGCGGGCAGCGAAGTGCCGAGCAGGTCGGCGGTAGTCGCCGCTGCCACGGCTTCCGTCAGGAAGCGGAGCGCGATCGGACCAAGGTCAATAAAATCGAGCATCGTCGACGGCAGATCCTGCCCGATCGCATCGCCGAAATATTCGACGTCGATCACGAGCCCGTCGTGGAGAAGGCCGAGCCGCGGTTCGGTCTCGGCGGTGCGATAAGTCACGAAACGCATAATCTGTCCTGTCTGCTCAGGCGGGCTGGTTGCCGCCATTTTCTGAATAGGGTTCTTCGATCCGGACGCCGAGCGCCTCCATCACGGGGAAATCGTTAAACGAGAAGAGGAAGGCTTCCTCGGAGGCGTCGAGATTGACATGCTCGTGCCACATCCACGCGGGCACGCAGAAAATGTCATGCGTGCCCCAGTCGAAGCGCTCGCCGCCGATGATCGAATAGCCGCGCCCGCCCGCGACATTATAGACGACATTGCCGGTGTGACGGTGCGCCTTGCCGCGGAAGCCGGGCTTCAGCATCTGCATATGCGCGCCCATCGTCTGGAGCGCCCAGCCGCCGGTCAGCGGATTCGAATAGCGGACCATATGCCCGTCGAACGGCGTGCCCTCTGACACTTTCGCGAGGTTCCGCAGCGCGTCGCGCGTTGCTTCCCAACGATAGACCATTACCGGCGAGTAAGGTTTCTCCCACGCCGCCACACCCTCGGGCCGCAGCGCGGCGCCGCCATAGCTCAGCGGCAGGTCGTCAGCGGGAAAGGCGGCCGTCTGCGCGGGCTGGTCGTAGACCGCGTAGAAATTGGTCTCGAGGCTGTTCATCAGCGGGATGTCGAGCCCGTCCTGCCAGATCGACACCTCTCCCCCGGCCACGACGCCATGGTCGTGCCAAGCGCCGTTCGGGGTCAGCACATAGTCGTTGGCGCCAAGCGTGATGTGGTGCCCGTCGACGACGGTATAGGCGCCCTTCCCCTCCATGATGAAGCGGTGCGCCGAGGCAGTATGCTTGTGCGCGGGGGTGATTTCGCCGGGGCGCATCGCCTGCATCCCGCTGAACAGCCAGCCGCACACCGCGACATTTTCACGCCCCGCATCGCTGTCGTTGAGCAACGTCACGACGCGGCGCCCCGCTTCCTCGGGCTTCACCAGGTCGAGCGCGCGCAGGCACATGCCGCGCATTTCGGCATAGCGCCACAGCGTCGGGCGATAGCGCGTCTCGGGCTCCCACGGCTCGATCGCATTCGCACGCTTCCAGAACGCACCTGCATTACGCGCCGCAAGCTCTTGATAAAAGGCTTCGAGCTCGGGCGTGTCGGTTACGCGCGCGCGGCCGAGCACATCGTCTCGCGGATCGATGATCGTGCTGTTGCCAGCCATCATGACGTCTCCTCATCGGGATCGACAGGCTCCGGCGCGTCGATGAAAAGGGCCGACGCCCGGGGAGTCCGGTCGACCGTCAGGTTGAAGATGTCGAAGCGGTTATAGCCGCCGATGATGTCGTGCATCAGCTTGGGGCGGATGCAGTTGCCAAGATCGATGTCGGCATAGACGATGCCCTCGTCGTCGATCAGTGCCTCGCCGACCAAGTTTCCGTGCGGGTCGATTACCCCCGAAAAGGCGCTGTTGGACCGCGACAGCAGGTCGCGGTTCTGCGGGCGGTCCGCCGACATCGCCGCGATGATCTCCTCGCCCACAGCCGAGCAGGCGACGATCGTGAAGATCTTGCCCTCGAAGCTGTGCGCGGTCGCGCGGATCCTGATCGCCTCCGCCATATTGTAGGAAGCGGGCGCAACGGGCAGCGCGATATAATTGGCCACGTGGACCAGCTCGCCCTGCGAGAGCAGCGCAAAGCGCGCGAGCGTATTGGTATTCTCGCCGCACGCCAGCGTCCCGAGCGGCCCCACGGGCGTATCGTAGACGCGGATCGAACTGCCGTCGCCGCCCGCCCATGTGAGCTTCTCGGCCCAGGTCGGCACCAGCTTGCGGTGCCGCCCAAGCAGGCTGCCGTGGGCATCGATGATCAGGTTGGTGTTGTAGAGCGTGCCGACGCTCACCGGATCGCGCTCGTTGATGCCAATGACGACGGTGCAGCCATGGTCGCGCGCGGCGGCGCAGAGCGCCGCGACTTCCGGGCCGTCGACGCGGATCGACGCTCGATAGAGGCGCTCGTGCCATTCGGCGCCTTCGATCGGGGTCATCAGCCAGTTCCAGTAGGGATAGGCGGACACGAACACTTCGGGGAAGGCGACGAGCTGCGCGCCATTTCCGGCCGCCTCGGCGATCAGCGCGCACGCCTTGTCGACGGTGCGCGCGGTGTCGAGAAAGACCGGCGCGGCCTGCACCGCGGCGACACGCGATTTGGGCAGGAAGGGTGCCGACACGTCGCTCATGTCACTGCTGCCCGCTGATGATATTGCGCCTTGTCCCACGCGCGCGTCGCGCAGACCTTTTCGAGCCGCTCGACCGTTTCAACGATGTCGCGATAGCGCAGGTAAAGCGGCGTCAGCCCGAAGCGTAAAATATCGGGCGCGCGGAAATCGGCGATGACGTCAAATTCCTTGAGCGCCTGGACGATCTGATAGCCGTGCGGGTGTGCGTAGGCGATCTGGCTACCCCGCTCGGCGTGTTCCTGCGTGCTCACCAGTTCGAAGCCATAGGCGTCGCACAAAGGCCGCATCTGTTCGATGAACAGGTCGCCGAGCGCGAGCGACTTGAGGCGGATTTCGGCCATGTCGGCTTCGAGCATCAGGTCGACACCGACTTCGAGCGCTGCGAGTCCGAGCACCGGCGGCGTCCCGCACTGGAAACGCTCGATCCCGGCGGCGGGATCATAATCCTCTTCGAAATCGAAGGGCCGTGCGTGGCCGAACCAGCCCGACAGCACCGGCGTTGCTGCATGGTGGCGCGCCGCCGCGAACAGATACGCGGGCGCCCCGGGGCCGCCGTTGAGAAACTTGTACCCGCAGCCGATCGCGAAATCGGCATTGGCGCCGTCGAGGTCGACCGGAATCGCGCCCGCGCTGTGGCTGAGATCCCAGACGACGAGCGCGCCGGCTTCGTGCGCGGCGCGTGTGACCGCAGCCATGTCGCGGACACGGCCCGACTTGTAGTGGACCTGCGTCAGCAACAGAACGGCGACGTCTTCATTCAGCGCGCCGACGACATCGTCAGGCGCAACGGTTATCGCCTTGAGGCGGCCGCCCGAAAAGGCCTCGATGCCCTGCATCATATAGACGTCGGTCGGGAAATTCGTCGCCTCCGACAGGATGACCGTCCGTTCACGTCGCAATGACAGAGCCGCCGTCAACGCCTTGAAGATATTGACCGACGTCGAATCGGTCGCGACAATCTCGCCCGGCTTCGCGCCGATCAGCCGCCCGATCTTGTCACCGATGCGCCGCGGCGCGGTCGACCATCCGGCGCCGAGCCACGAGGTGATCAGCCCCTCGCCCCATTCGCCGGCGACAACTTCTCCCAGCCGTTCGCCCGTCGCCTTGGGCAGCGCACCGAGCGAATTGCCGTCGAGATAGATGAGGCCTTCGCGCAGGTGAAAACGATCGCGGAAAGGCGCGAGCGGATCGGCGGCGTCGAGCGCCGACACATCGGCGGCGAACATCGTATCGGTCATGCAATGTCCCTCAAGATGGCGCGAACCGGACTGGCGTCGGCGCCCACGATGCGCAGCGGCAATGCGACAAGTTCGTACCGGCCGGGCGGCACGTCATCGAGCACCAGCCCCTCCAGTATCCGCATGTCGGCCGCCTTCACCGCGTGATGCGCGTCGAGCGTCTTCGACTGTTCAGGGTCGAGCGATGCGGCATCGGTGCCAATCAGCCGCACGCCCATTTTACCGAGCCGCGCGATCACCTCGCTCGCGATCGCGGTGAAATCGCTGTCCCATTGCTTGTGCGGGAAATGCTCATAGGTCCGCAGCAGTACGCGTTCGGCGCCCTCAACCGCATCCCAGTCCATATCGCCGATCTCGACCCGCCCGCGCGCGTGCCGCACGTCGAGCAGCACGCAAGGGCCGATATAGGCATCGAGGTCGCAATCGGCCGACGAAGCGCCGTCATTGGCATAATGCAGCGGGGCATCGCCGTGCGTGCCCGCATGCAGCGGCGTGAACATGCCGCCGACATTGACCGGGCAGCCGTCGCCGATCACCGCATGGCTGTGGAGCGCGAACGGCGGCTCGCCCGGCCATACCGGCACCGCAGCGTGGAGCGGCTGCGAAATGTCCCGGATCCGGCTCATGTCCCCATCCCTTCGGCATAATCGCCGCCCCCATAATCTCCACCTTCGCGCGGCGCGACCATCTCGGTCCGCATCGACCAGAGTTCGGGGAAGAAGCTGAGGCTGAGCGCCTTGACGAGATAATTGACCCCCGACGAGCCGCCCGTCCCCGGCTTGTGGCCGATGACCCGAGCGACGGTCTTCATGTGCTTGAAGCGCCATTCCTGGAAATAATATTCGAGCGCGGTGATCTTCTCGGCGAGCGTGTAGAGGTCCCAGTGCCGGTCGGGGTCGGTGTAGATCGCGAGCCACGCCTTCTCGACCGCCTCCGAGGCCTCATAGGGGTTGGTCCAGTCGCGTTCCAGATGATCGGCGGGAATGTCGAAGCCGCGCCGCGCGAGCAGCTTCAGCAGTTCGTCGTAGAGCGACGGCGCCTCGAACGCCGCGCGCAGCCGTGCCGTGGCCTCCGTATCGCCCTTGTGGACGATCATCATATCTTCGCGCTTGTTACCGAGCAGATATTCGAGTTCGCGATATTGCTGCGACTGGAAACCCGACGCGCGGCGCAGGAAGCCGCGAAAGGTCAGGAAGTCGTGCGGGGTCAGCGTCGCGAGTACTTCCCAGCTGTGGATCATGTGGCGCTGGATCGTCGCAATGCGGTCGAGCCCCTTGCCTGCAATTTCCAGCCGGTCGGCCTTGATTGCCTCAACCACCAGCCGCGCCTCGTGCAGCACCAGCTTGATCCACAGCTCCATCGTCTGATGCATGATGATGAACAGCATCTCGTCGGGCTTGTCCGATACCGGCACCTGCGCCGACAAGAGCTGCTGCGTCTGAAGATGGCGGGCATAGGTCAACCCATTGTCCCACTGGATCGTCTCGCCATCGATCTCGGTCTCGAAGATATCGGTTTCGCCGTCGCGGCTTTGCCTGATCATCGCGGCGCCTCCTGCTGCATGAAGGCCGGTCCCGGCCGGACCGGTTGCAGGGGACCTTCATAGGCGAGGTCGCCCGGGAAATCATCTTCGGGGTCCAGCGTCGCTTCGCCTGCAATCTTTTTATAAATTCGCGAAAAGTCGGCTTCTTCAGTTGCGCGAAGCAATTCTCCGAAGCCTTCGACCACGAAATAGATGCGCTGGAATTCGTCGAAATGATATCTGGTCCGCATCACCCGATCGATATCGAGCCAGATGCGCCGGGGATCATGCGACGTCAGCGAGCGGATCGTTTCCGCATAGCTGGAAAGAATCCCCCCGCCAAAGGCACGCAACTCCCCATTCTCGACCACCAGTCCGAACTCGGTCGTATAAAGCCAGAGCCGTCCGAGGAAGTCGGAAGCGCCGAGTTTCTCGGCACGCAGCCCGGCCTGACCGTAAGCGACCAGAAACTCGCCGAAAGCCGGATTGGCCAGCATCGGGACATGACCGAAAATATCGTGGAACATATCGGGCTCTTCGCTGTAGCCGATCTGTTCGGGCGGGCGAAGGAAGTTGGCGGCGGGAAAACGGCGGTTCGCGAGATGGTCGAAAAAGGGTTCGTTGGGAATCCAGCCCGGGACCGCGACGATTTCCCACCCCGTCGCGGGTTTCAGATGCCGGTTCAGTCCTGCGAAGTCGGGGATGCCCGGTCCAACCGAGCGCAGCATGTCGAGTCCGCGCAGGAAATCTTCGCACGCATAGCCCGCGAGCGCGGCGGACTGCTGGTCAAGCAGCGTACGCCAGGTCGCATGCTGCGCGGGCGTGAAACCCCGCCAGTTCTGCGATATGGTCCAGTCGGACGCCGCGCCTTCGGGCGGCGCGTCGAAGATATGTGTCGCGGCCAAATCGTCTCCCCTGACTTTCGCGGAGAATAATTCCCATCGCGGCGAACATTGTCCGCAATTGGCTCTGATCCATCCCGCGAAATCCGGATATGTTCCGCACATTTGTTGTCATGTAGAACGATGTTCTTCGCAATCGCACAAACTCCTTCACAATGATCATGGATTGCGAATCAAGGCGGAACGATCCCTATATGATTGGTGGCGCTTGCCCCGTCGCGGATGCATAAGGACGTACGGGTCCGCGCCGCGATCCCTCGGACAAAGGATGCAGTATGAGCGAAATGGTCCTGCACGGTTACTGGCGCTCCAGCGCCGCCTATCGCGTCCGCATCGCGCTGAACCTCAAGGGTATCGGCTACCGGCAGGTCGGGCATGATCTGCGCGCGGGGGAGCAGCGCGATCCGGCCTATCTCGCGATCGCGCCGCACGGGCTCGTACCCGCACTCGAACACGAAGGGCAGATATTGATCGAGAGCCCCGCGATACTCGAATGGATCGAGGCAAAATGGCCCGAGCCACCACTTCTCCCCGATACACCCGATGCGGCGGCAAAGGTTCGCACGATTGGGGCGCTGATCGGGTGCGACATCCATCCGCTCAACAATCTCAGAATCCTCACGCGGCTGCGCGACCAGTTCGACGCCAGCAATCCGCAGGTGAAAGACTGGATCGCGCACTGGATCGGCGAAGGTTTCGGCGCCCTCGAGCAACTGATCGCGCGCGACGGCGGCGTCCATGCCTTTGGCGACACCCCGACGCTCGCCGACTGCTATCTCGTTCCGCAAGTCTACAATGCCGAACGGTACAATGTGGACCTTGGCGCCTTCCCGCGCATCTTGGCCGCAGCCGACGCCGCGCGCTCCCTTCCCGCCTTTGCCGCTGCGCATCCCGACCTGCAGCCCGACTTCGGCTGAACCCGGCGATCGAGGAAAGAAACATGGACAGACTCGACTGGAAAATCGTTGCCGCGCTCGAACAGGAAGGGCGCCAGTCCTTCGCCGAACTTGGCGAAACCATCGGCCTGTCGAAATCGCCCTGCTGGTCGCGCGTCCGCAGCCTCGAAGAGTCGGGGGTCATTCGTGGCTATGCCGCGCGCCTCGATCCAGCCACCCTCGGGCTCGCGGTTCAAAGCTTTGTCGAGGTACGCATCAGCCTCGACGCGCACACCGAGTTCGAGGCCGCGGTGGTCGCGCACCCCGCCGTCGTCGAATGCCACACGACTGCGGGTGACAGCGACTATATGCTGAAAGTGTTCGCGCGGTCGGTGGACCATCTCGACGAACTGCTTCGCCACGACCTGTCGAAACTTCCGGGCGTTCACCGACTTTCGACGGTCGTCTGCCTGAAACCGATCAAGCAGCAGGGCCCTCTTGCCGAATGGGCGCTCATGACCGAGCAGCAGCGACGTTGACCCCGATCCCGGCAGTGCCGGAAGAGGACGGGGAAGATGAAGTGGCGGAGACGGAGGGATTCGAACCCTCGGTACCGGATTTACCAGTACGACGGTTTAGCAAACCGTTGGTTTCAGCCACTCACCCACGTCTCCGCATGGTCTGTCGCGCTAACGACAGGCTGGCCTAGGCGGGTCGCTATAGCCACGCCCTTCGCGCGCCGCAACGTCAAACATTGCCATTTTTTCATGTCATCGCGCACGCTTCACCGCCAAATCGATTCGGTCCGGCGTAAAATCGACTCGGGTCATCGCCCGTTCATTGCCCGCTGTTCAAAGCGAGTCATGATTAACGCAGGTTTTGGCGCTTTTATGCCGTTCGATTTTTGGGGGTCAGATATGCGGAAAACGTTCACCAGCCTTGCCTTGGCAGCGATGGCATCGCTCGGCCTCGCGCTGGCGCCGCTCCCTGCGGCGGCGCAGATGCGCGAAATCGATCCCAGCAACACGACGATCGATTCCGACATCGACAATCCCGCGCCGCCCCCGGCCACGGGCAATACCTATGACGAGCCGTCATACGACAGCGATCTCGCGACCGGTGACCAGCAGACGAGCGAAACCCCGATTGACGGCAACACGATCGGTGCCGATGCGACCGCAACCACCGTGGCCCCCGACGATGGCTCGACTTACAAGAAGGACGACCTCATCGGTGCCGCCGAAGGCATTTTCGGCAAAGGCGCCCAGGGCCTTGCGGGGCTGATCGAGGATATCCTGAAAAAGCAGGGCGAACCCAATGGCTACATCGTCGGACGCGAAGCCGGCGGCGCACTCGTTCTCGGCCTTCGTTACGGTTCGGGAACGCTTCATCACAAGATCGAGGGTGAATTGCCCGCTTACTGGACTGGTCCGTCGGTCGGCTTCGATGCGGGCGCCAACGCCGGTAACACCTTCGTTCTCGTCTATAATCTCTTCGACAGCGAAGATCTCTACAAGCGCTTTCCGGCGGGTGAAGGCGCCGCCTATCTGGTCGGCGGCTTCAACGCCAGCTATCTGCGCCGCGGCGACGTCGTGCTGATCCCGATCCGTGTCGGCGTCGGCGCCCGTCTCGGCGCGAACGTCGGCTATATGAAGTTCAGCAAAAAGCAGAACTGGCTCCCCTTCTAGGAACAACCCGTTTGCCACGGGGGCGATAGCCCGCGCTTCGGCGCGGGCTTTTTCTTTGGCGCGGCGCGGAGCGATTATCGGCGCAGAACCACGAGCCGGGGATAGTGTTCGTTCCATCGCTTCGACAAGAGGCGCTGCTGAAAAACAGGCCATTTCTCGTCGGCGAAAGCCGGAGTGGGGCGTAGCCGCAGCGCAAAAAGATCGTCGAGACCCAGCGGCGCGCTGATCTCGACCCTTCCGTTGTCAAGGCGTGCGGCGACCGCCGTCGCCGTTTCGGGCCAGTGGCACATCGCGTCTGCCACCGATCCGTAAGGCGCGTCGCCGTTTCGCCGATGCATACGCGCCTGATTTTTCACCGACCAGGCGTGTTCGGGGAAAAGGGCCGAGAGCTTCTGTTCGATATTGCGATCGACTTCTTCATCCGCTCGTTCGGGGGCGAACCAGATCACATCGACATCGGTCGCCGGAAAGGCGGGCGGACGGCCATGGAGGTGGTCCCACACCGCGTTGCGCACAAAACCCGCGCCGATCCAGCAGTCAGGAAGATCGAGCGCGGCTACCGCTCCCAGCGCTTCCAGCCGAGGCGCGTCGCTGCGCAGCAAATCCTCGAGGACGGCGAGCGGGTCCACGCCCTTCGCTCCGCTAGTCGCCGTCGAAGGCGATCAGCGTCTCGCAGGCAAGGCCCGCGGCCTCGAGCCGCTGCGATCCGCCCAGATCGGGCAGGTCGATCACGAATAGGGCAGCCGCAACCTCGGCCCCGACACTCCGCATCAACGCCGCGGTCGCAAGGATCGTACCGCCGGTTGCGAGCAGATCGTCGACGAGCACGACGCGGTGTCCCGGCAGCACCGCGCCTTCGTGCAGTTCGAGCCGGTCGACGCCATATTCGAGTTCATAGTCAACGCCGATGGTGACGCCGGGCAGCTTGCCCGCCTTGCGCACGGGAACGACGCCCAGTCCCATCGCAGTCGCCATCGCGGCGCCGAACAAAAAGCCGCGCGCCTCGACCGCGACGATGAAGTCGGGGCGGTGGACGGCGGCGCGCGCGCTCAGCCGACGGACGCTTTCGGCAAAACCGGCAGCGTCGCCGATCAGCGTCGTGATATCGCGGAACTGGATGCCCGGCTTCGGAAAGTCCGGGATGGTGCGGACGAGCGACGCGAGGTCGAGGTCCGGTCGGGGCGGAAGGGCGATCATATCTCTACAACCGCCCTTCCCTTTTCCCTCAATGCTTCTTGTCGGCCCAGATGTTCCGGTACGACAGATAAGTCAGCACGGTGAAGATCAGCAGGAAGAAGAACACCGCATAGCCGACCTGGACACGCTTGATCAGCTTCGGTTCGGCGGTCCAGACGAGGAACGCGGTCACGTCCTTCGCCATCTGGTCGACGGTCGCCTTGGTGCCATCGGCATAGGTGACCTGGTTCGGAGCCAGCGGCGGCGCCATCGCGAGGTTGAGGTTCGCGAAATAGGGGTTGTAGTGCAGCCCCGTGCCCGGCTTCAGTTCGGCAGGCAGGTTCGCCGGCGGATTCTGGAACCCGGTCAGCAGCGAATAGATGTAATCCTTGCCGCCTTCGCGCGCCTTGGTGATCAGCGAAAGGTCGGGCGGCAGCGCGTTGTTGTTCGCGGCGCGCGCAGCGACCTCGTTCGCATAGGGCGACGGGAAATAATCCGACGGCAGGCCATCGCGCGTGGCCGGCTCGCCCGTGTCGGGGTTGACCGACGGCACCTGGAAGCCCTTGGCGAAGGTCTTGATCTGGCCTTCGGTGTAGCCGAGGTCCGCAATGTCGCGGAAGGCGACAAGGTGCAGGCTGTGGCAGGCCGAGCAGACTTCCTTGTACACCTGCATCCCGCGCTGCAGCTGGGCCTTGTCCCAATGCGGCAGGACAATGCCGTCGCTGGCCAGCTTCAGATGCCGGGGGTGCTTGTGGAACGAGTGAGCGACATTCTCTTCATTGCTGAGCGGCGTCGTGAGAATCGCGAGCACCAGCGCGGTAATGAAACCGAGGCCGACGAGAAATCCGAGCGGGCGAACCATGGCTGTATCAGCTCCTGTTAAAGTCCGGCGCTCAGGCCGTTGCCGAAGCCGACGAGGGGTCGGTGGCGTGTTTGGCAAGGACCGCTTCGGTGATCGAATTCGGCATCGGAAGCGGGCGTTCGATCCGCGACACGATCGGCAGGATCACCAGGAAGTGAGCGAAATAATAGATCGCGCCCAGCTGGCTGAGGATCACCCACGGCTGTTCCGCCGGCTGCATGCCGCACCAGCCGAGGAGGAGCACGTCAACGACGAGGATCCAGAAGAAGATGCGGTACAGCGGACGATAGTTCGACGACTTGATCGGCGAGCTGTCGAGCCAGGGCAGGAAAAACAGCAGCGCGATCGAGCCGAACATCGCGATGACGCCCCAAAGCTTCGCGTCGATCCACAGGAAGTTGAAGGTGAAAGCCTTCAGGATCGCGTAGAAAGGCAGGAAGTACCATTCGGGAACGATGTGCGCCGGGGTCGAAAGCGAGTTCGCCGGGATATAATTGTCGGCGTGGCCGAGCGCGTTCGGGCTGAAGAAGGTCAGCGCGACGAAGATCAGCAGGAAGACGCCGACCCCGAAGCCGTCCTTCGCGGTGTAATAGGGGTGGAACGGCACGGTGTCCTGTTCATCCTTCACCTCGATGCCCGTGGGGTTCGACGAACCCGGGATGTGCAGCGCCCAGATGTGCAGGATGATGACACCCAGGATCACGAACGGCAGCAGATAGTGCAGCGAGAAGAAGCGGTTGAGCGTGGCATTGTCGGGGACGAAGCCGCCGAGCAGCCATTCGCGCACCGGCTCGCCGACGATCGGTATCGCCGAGAAGAAACCGGTGATCACCTGCGCGCCCCAGAAGCTCATCTGGCCCCACGGCAGCACATAGCCCATGAAGGCGGTCGCCATCATCAGGAGGAAGATCACGACGCCGAGCAGCCACACCATTTCGCGCGGCGCCTTGTACGAACCGTAATAGAGGCCGCGGAAGATGTGCAGATAGACGACGATGAAGAACATGCTCGCGCCGTTCATATGCGCGTAGCGGATGAACCAGCCGGCATTCACGTCGCGCATGATATGCTCGACCGAGTTGAACGCGACGCCCGCATTGGCGGCATAGTGCATCGCCAGAACGATACCGGTGATGATCTGGATCATCAGTGCGGCGCCGGCGAGGACGCCGAAGTTCCAGAAATAGTTGAGGTTACGCGGCACCGGATAGCCGGGGCCCGTGGCGTTATAGACGAGGCGCGGAATCGGCAGCTTCTCGTCCATCCACTTCATCAGCGGATGCGTCGGCTCATAGGGTTTGGCCCAGGGAAAGCTCATCTTATCTCGCTCCTCAGCCGATCGTCACGACGGTGTCGCTGTTGAATTCATAGGGCGGCACAACCAGATTCTTGGGTGCCGGGCCCTTACGGATGCGCGCCGCGGTGTC
>NZ_DATMST010000165.1:0-24755 GCF_035565275.1 Sphingopyxis sp. | reverse complement strand
GACCGCCAGCGCCGCCGCATCGACGCTCGCGATGCGCATCGCGCCGCGCTGCTTCTCGGCGAAGACGAGCGGTGCGTCAGGCGGCTGCGGCGCCGTGCGAAGCCATCGCTCGGCGGGCAGAAAGGGGAAGAACAGCGCCAGATAGCGCCGCGTCCCCGAAATTGTGCCCAAAACTCTGTTCGTCATGATTCCAGTCCAGTCGCCAGCGCATTCCGGCAGGGCCGCCGCGCCAGCGGAGCAGTTCGAGGTCGAAGGCGGGCGCGCCGGGGGCATTGGCTTCGAGTTCGCGCGATGCGGTGGCGGCGATGTTCCAGCGTGTTTCAGCGACGCTTGGAACAGGGGCGGCATTGAGGCGGAGAATCAGCAATGTCGTGGCGGCATCGCGCGCGCCGAGCGCAAGGCGCCGTCCTGCGGTGAGGTCGAGCAGCGGGAATTTTCCCCAGCTTTCGACGATCACCGCCGCCGACCCCGCGCAGCGGATCGCATCGTTGGCACAGGCGAGCAGCATTTTCGGATCGGGCGTTTCGACGAGCAGCAGCCGGTCGGGATCGCCGCCGAGTTCGGCGATCCCGGGCGCATAAATATGTCCCGTGCGGCGCCCGGCGTCGGTGGTGCGCAGCCAGAGGAGCGGAGCCTTGCCCGGGGTGCGCAGCGCGACGAGCGCGGCAAAGGCAGCGGCGCTCGTCGCATCGAGCGCATCGGCCGCGAAAAATTCATGGGTCCGCCCGATCATCAGCCCGCCGCCCAGCGCTTCGTCGAAGGGTGCGTAGCCGCTCGCCAGCCAGCCGTCGGCCGGGCGGCTTTCGAAACCGCCACTGGCGGTCAGCCGGGCGATGCGTTGGCGCAGCCCGGCGAGTTGGGGAGACGACTCGCGCATCATTTGTTCCTGATATGTTCCATTAGCGCTTTGGGGAGGGCGCTTGTCAAGAAGGGTCAGGAAATGTCGCGGTTATAATGGGTTAGCGTGGACCCGTTTCGCTTCCCGCGCTGCTGTCGCCGCCGAGGGCGCGGAACAGGGCGATTCGTGTCTGGACCAGCAGCAACTGGGTCGCAATCTCGCTGCGACGCGCCGAATAGAGGCTGCGCTGGGCATCGAGACTCGACAGGAAACTGTCGACCCCGCCCTTGTAACGCGCGTCGGTCAGCGTCGCGGTATCGGCGGCGGCTTCGGTGCTCGCGGTCGCGGCGCGCACCCGTTCGGTGATGGTGCCCTGCACCGCGAGCGCGTCGGCGACCTCGCGAAAGGCGGTCTGGATTGCGCCCTCATAGCTCGCAAGCGCGGCGTCGCGTTGCGCCTCGCTGACCGCGACCCCGGCGCGGCGGCCGCCGGCGTCGAAGATGGGGGCGGTGATGTCGCCGCTGGTCGACCAGTTGAACGCGCCGCTGTCGAACAGACCGGAGAGCGCATCGCTCGCGAAGCCAAGCAGCCCGGTCAGCGAGATCGACGGAAAGAGCCGCGCGCGTGCGACGCCGATGTTCGCATTCGCGGCGCGCAGATCATATTCGGCCTCGATCACGTCGGGACGGCGCAGCAGGATTTCGGAGCTGACTCCGGCGGGGAGCGACACGACCGAAGGCGCCACCTCGGCAAGCCCCGCGGGCAGCAGCGCGCGGTCGACATCGCCGCCCACGAGCAGGCGGATCAGATTTTCGTCCTGCGCAAGCGCGGTTCTTTGCTGCGCGATCGAATCCTCGGCGGTCGCGAGTATCTGTTCGGCCTGGCGAAGGTCGGTGCGCGGTGCGACTCCGCCATCGAGCCGCGCCTTGGTGAGCCGCACGCTTTCGCGCGCATTGGCGGCGGTGTCTTCGGCGATTTTGAGCAGGTCGCGGTCGGCGCCATAGGTCGCCCAGGTGTCGGCGAGGCTCGCGATCAGCGCGAGCCGCACGGTGCGTGACGCCGCTTCGGTTGCGAGCGCGCGGTTGCGGTCCGCCTCGGTCGCATTGGCGAGGCGGCCGAACAGGTCGAGCTCGAACGCGGTGACGCCGCCGCGCAGCGAGAAATCGCCGCTGCCGTTGCTGTTCCCGCCATTATCCGAATATCCCGCACCGGCGCTGACTCCAAGCTCGGGGAATTGCCCCGACCTGGTGACGCGAACCTGCGCGCGCGCCGCGGCGACATTGGCATAGGCGACGCGGAGGTCGCGGTTGTTGGCGAGCGCCTGATCGGCCAGCGCCTGCAGTCGCGGATCGGTGAAGACGCTTTTGTACGAGAGAAGCGGTAGCGCCGCCTCGCTTTGTAACAGATAGGCGTCGCCTGCCGGCCAGCTTTGCGGCACCGGTGGTGCCGGCAACACCGTCTTCGGCGCGAGCGAGCAGCCGGCGAGCGCGAAGCTGCTGGCGAGGAGCAGCGTACGGACGCGCATCATGCCGGCACCTCTGCCGCACCTTCGTCATCATCCTTCTTCTTGCCGAAACGTTCGCGCAGCGCGGCGAGACCGTCGCGCACCCCGCGGCGGACGAGCACGAAGAAGAGCGGGATGAAGAAGATCGCGAGGAAGGCGGCGGTGAGCATGCCGCCGATCACCGACGTGCCGATCGCGACGCGGCTGTTCGCGCCGGCGCCGGTCGCGATCGCGAGCGGCAGCACGCCGAAGATGAAGGCAAAGCTGGTCATCAGGATCGGACGCAGGCGGATGCGCGCGGCCTCGACCGCCGCCTCGATCACGCGCTTGCCCTTGCGTTCTTCCTGCTCGGCGAATTCGATCATCAGGATCGCGTTCTTCGCCGCGAGCCCCATCGTCGTCAAAAGGCCGATCTGCAGATAGACGTCGTTTTCAAGACCGCGCAGGTTCACTGCGAACACCGCGCCGATCAGGCCCAAGGGGATGACGAGGATCACCGCGAGTGGGATCGACCAGCTTTCGTAAAGCGCGGCGAGGCAGAGGAAGACGACGAGGAGCGAGATTGCATAGAGCAGGGGCGCTTGCCCCGACGACAACCGTTCCTGGAAAGAGGAGCCCGACCAGGCGACGCTGGTACCCGGAATCTGCCCCGCCATCGCTTCCATCTCGTCCATCGCCTCGCCCGAGCTGGTGCCGGCGGTGGGCTGGCCCGATATCTCGTAGGCGGGAACGCCCTGGAAACGCGAGGTGCTGCTCGGCGTCGTCGCCCAGCTCGTCTTCGCGAAGGCCGAGAAGGGCGACATCTCGCCGCCCGCCGAGCGGACGAACCACTGGCCGAGATCTTCGGGCTTGGCGCGATAGGGGGCATCGCCCTGGACATAGACGCGCTTGACGCGGCCCTTGTCGATGAAGTCGTTGACGTAACGCCCGCCCCACGCGGTCGAGAGGGTCGCGTTCACATCGGCATTGTTGATGCCATAAGCGGTCAGCCGCTGCGTATCGACGTCGATCTTGAGCGTCGCGACGTCGGGCAGGTCGCTGAGGCGGACCGACGTCAGCTTGGGATTGGCGTTCGCCATCGCGAGCAGCCGGTCGCGCGCCGCAGCGAATTGTTCGCGCGTCATCCCGCCGCGATTCTGGAGCTGCATCGTAAAGCCCGACGAATCGCCGAGGCCGCGGACGGCGCCGGGAACGAGCGCGAAAATCTGCGCATCGCGAAGCCCGCTCAGCGCCTTGCGCGCGCGCTCGACGATCGCGTCGGCGGTATTTTCCTTGCCCGGCCGGTCGTCCCAATGGGTGAGGTTGACGAAACCCTGGCCGGTATTCTGGCCCGACGCGCCGCCCCCGCCGCCGCCTGCGATGAGGAACAGCGCCTGCGTGTTGGCCTTTTCATGCATCAGGAAATAATTTTCGACCGCGTCGCGCACCTCGAGCGTGCGGGCCTGCGTGGCGCCCGCGGGCAGCCGGAACTGGACCTGGACGCGTCCCTGATCCTCGCCGGGCAGGAAGCCGCTGGGCAATCTGAGGAACAGGACCGCGAGCAGCACGAGGATGATCGCGTAAAGGCCGAGGAAAAGCCACTTGCGATCGACGACCGCGGTGACGCTGCCGACATAGCGGTTCACCATGTCGTCGAAACGTGTGTTGAACCCGGTCTTGGCGCGCTCAAGTGCCGCGTGCACGCGCGGGAAGCGGCTGCCATTTTCGGCTTCACCGTGGTGCTTGGGCTTGAGCAGGCTTGATGTCAGCGCGGGGCTGAGGATCAGCGCGACGAGCACCGAAAGCGCCATTGCCGACACGATGGTGACCGAGAACTGGCGGTAGATCACGCCGGTCGAGCCCCCGAAAAAGGCCATCGGCAGGAACACCGCCGACAGCACCATTGCGATCGCGATCAGCGCGACCTGCAATTCCTGCATCGACTGGATCGTCGCGTCGCGCGCCGACATGCCCGGATTTTCTTCCATCAATCGCTCGACATTCTCGACGACGACGATCGCGTCGTCGACGAGCAGCCCGATCGCGAGCGTCAGGCCGAACAGCGTCATCGTGTTGATGCTGAACCCCGCCATATAGAAAATGGCGAAGGTCCCCAGCAGCACGACGGGGACCGCGATGGCGGGGATGATCACCGCGCGCCAGCTTTGCAGGAAAACGAACATCACGAGAATGACGAGCAGGATCGCCTCGAACAGCGATTTCTGCACTTCGCTTACCGACAGTTTGATGAAAGCGGTCGCGTCGTTGGCATAGCTATAGGTAAGGCCGTCGGGGAAATCGGCGGCGAGTTCCTCCATCCGCGCCTTGACCCGGTCGGCGGTTTCGAGCGCATCGGATCCCGGCGACAGCGAGATCGACATGCCCGCGCCCGGATGCCCGTTGATCCGGCTGACGACGGCATAGCTTTCGGCGCCGATCTCGACGCGCGCGACGTCCTTGATCCGTACCGTCGAGCCGTCGGGCAGCGTCTTCAACACGATATTCTCGAATTCCGGCACCGTCTGCATCCGCGACTGGGCGGTGACGGTCGCGTTGAGCATCTGTCCCTGCGGCGAGGGAAGGCCGCCGACATCGCCCGCAGCGACTTCGCTGTTCTGCGCGCTGATCGCCGAAATCACGTCGCTCGGCATCAACGATACGCCGGCGAGCCGCTGCGGGTTCAGCCAGATGCGCATCGCGTGCGGCGCGCCGAAGATGTTGACCTCCCCGACGCCCTCGACGCGCGAAAGCGGATCCTGGATATTCGACGCCATATAGTCGGACACGTCCTGGTTCACGCGCGTGTTGGTCTCGTCATAGACGCCGACGAGCAGCAGCGTGTCCGAATTGGATTTGGTGACGCGCACGCCCTGCGCCTGCACCTGCTGCGGCAGGCGCGAGATTGCCGACTGAATCTGGTTCTGGACCTGCACCTGCGCGATATCGGGGTCGGTGCCCTTTTCGAAGATCGCGGTGATGTTCGCCTGCCCGCGCGAACTCGACTGCGAGCTGAAATAGAGGAGGCCGTCGATCCCCGTCAGCTGCTGTTCGAGCACCTGCGTGACGCTGTTCTCGATCGTTTCGGCCGAGGCGCCGGGATAGCTGGCGCGGATATTGACCTGCGCCGGCGCGATGTCGGGATATTGTTCGATCGGCAGCGCGAACAGCGCGCCGATGCCGCCGAGCATGACGATGATCGCCAGGACCCAGGCAAAGATCGGCCGGTTGATGAAAAGGCGCGACATGAGGGGCTATTTGTCCTTCGTCGTTTCGGCTTTGCCCGCGCCGCTCTTGGGTGCCCCCACCCGCTGTGGACTGTTCGCCGGGACCGGCCGGATCGCTGCGCCCTGTTTCAGATTGCCGATTCCCTGCGTGATGACGCGTTCGCCGGCCTTCAGTCCGTCGGTGATGACCCAGTTCGCGCCGACGGTGCGATTGGCGGTGACCTTGCGGCGGGCCGCCTTGTTGTCCTTGCCGACCAGATAGACGAAGGCCGATCCGTCGAAATCGCGCAGCACCGCGGGTTGCGGGACGAGAATCGCGGCCGGATTGACCGCCTGGTCGAACAGTGCAGTCACGAACATGCCGGGCAGCAGCACGCCCTTCGGATTGGGAAAGCGCGCGCGCAGCGTCACGGTGCCGGTCGCTTCATTCACCGTGACATCCGAAAACTGGACCGTCCCCGCAAAGCCATAGGCGCTGCCGTCCTCGAGCCGCAGACGCACCGAGGTGCTGCCCGCCGTCACGCCGCCGCTTTCGAGCGCCTGACGCAGCGTGGTGAGCTCGGCGCTCGACTGCTGCATGTCGACGAACATCGGATCGGTCTGCTGGATTACGGCGAGCGGCGTCGCCTGGCTCGCACTGACGAGCGCGCCGGGGGTCGCGAGGCTGCGGCCGATACGGCCGCTGATCGGCGCCGTGATCGTCGCGAAGCGGAGGTTGATCCGCGCGGTCTCAAGCGCGGCGCCGTTCTGCGCGACCGCGGCACGCGCCATTCGCGCCTGTGCGAGCGCGTCGGTATAATCCTGCTCGGCGACCGCCTGCATCTTGGCGAGCGGTTCGAGCCGCCGGGCGCGCTCCTCGGCCGCCTGCGCGCTCGCACGCGCGCTCGCGAGATTCGCGACCGCCTGATCGACCCCCGCTCGATAGAGGCTCGGGTCGATCTGGTAGAGTGGCTGGCCGGCGCGGACGAATGCGCCTTCGGTAAACAGCCGGCGGTGGATCAGACCATTTACCTGCGGCCGCACTTCGCTGGTCTCGAACGCGACGGCGCGGCCGCCAAGCGAGGTCGTGACCGGAACCGCCTCGACCGCGACGCTGATATAGCCGACCTCGGGCGCTCCGCGGTTGCGGCCCCCGGCTTCATCCTGGCTGGTGCAGGCGCCCAGCAGAAAGGTCATGGCGCACAGGGCTCCGGTGAGGAGCGGCAGCCGGTTTTCGGTCATGGTCGATGGTATCCGTCTCGGTCCGCCGGTGGGCGGGGAAATTCGGGCCTATTCAACCCATCGGAAAGCCGCTTGCAAGCGCAATAGGGCCGTTGCGACAAATTAAGACAATTTTGCTCGCCCCGAAGGTCGCCGTTACGGCAAAGAACGACTATCCGCGCATTGACACCGGTTACCTTTAGGGATAGCGGTACAAACTTCAAATCATCTCCGGGCGAGGACAATTCCGATGTTTGCCAAGACCTATCACGCGACCCATCCCGACATGATGGAATGTGTCGACAATGACGCGCTGCGCGACCGCTATCTGGTGGGCGGCATGTTCGAGGACGGCAAGGTCAACCTCAACTACTCGCACAACGAGCGATTCGTCATCGGCGGCGCGGTGCCGAAAGGCGGCGCGCTGAAATTGCCCGACCAGACCGTCCCGGCATCGGCAGCGGGACATCCATTCCTCGAGCGGCGCGAGATGGCGGCGGTAAATATCGGCGCTGCGGGTGCGATCATGGTCGACGGCCAGCGGTTCGACATGAAGAACAAGGAATGTCTCTATATCCCGATGGGGTCGAAGGACGTCAGCTTCGAAGGCGACGGGGCGCGCTTTTATCTCGCCTCGCTTCCATCGCACAAGGTCTGCCCGATCAGGCATATCACGCTCGACCAGGCGAACCCGCTCGCGCGTGGCGACCTCGCGAATTCGAACCAGCGGACGATCTATCAGCTCGTCATTCCCGGTGTTTGCGAAAGCGCGCAATTGCTTCTGGGGCTGACGGTGCTCGAGGAGGGCAGCGTGTGGAACACGATGCCCCCGCACCTCCACGACCGGCGCAGCGAAATCTATCTCTATTTCGACCTGCCCGAGGAGAATGACCGCATCTTCCACTATATGGGCGAACCCGACAGCATGCGGCACATCGTGATCGCGAACGAGGAGGCGGTGATCAGCCCGCCGTGGTCGATCCATATGGGGTCGGGGACAAAGAAATACGCCTTCATCTGGGCGATGGGCGGCGAGAATCTCGACTACACCGACATGAACGTCCTCGATATCTGCCAGCTGAAGTAATTCGCTTGTCGTCTTCGTCATCCCGGACTTGATCCGGGATCCATTGGCGAAGAGCTTCGCGTGGGTCATGGACCCCGGATCAAGTCCGGGCGACGAGAGGATTGAGACGAACGATGCAAATGTTCGACCTGACAGGAAAAGTCGCGCTTGTCACTGGCGCCAACACCGGCATCGGGCAGGGGATCGCCGTTGCGCTTGCCGGAGCTGGGGCAGATATCGCCGCCGCCGGCCGCTCGCCTGCCGACGAGACCGTCGGCAAGGTGCGCGGGCTGGGCAGGAGAGGCGAGAATTTCGCCGCCGACCTGTCGAGCGTCGGCGCGGTACAGCCGCTGGTTGATGCAGTGCTCGCCGAGTTCGGCCGCATCGATATCCTCGTCAACAATGCGGGCATCATCCGCCGCGCCGATGCGGTCGACTTTACCGAAGCCGACTGGGACGCGGTGATGGACACCAATCTCAAGACGCTCTTCTTCCTCTGTCAGGCGGCGGGCCGGCACATGATCGCGCGTGGTTCGGGCAAGATCATCAACATCGCCTCGATGTTGACCTTTCAGGGCGGCATCCGCGTGCCGAGCTATACCGCTTCGAAATCGGGCGTCGGCGGGCTCACCAAGCTGCTCGCGAACGAATGGGCGACAAAGGGCGTGCAGGTCAACGCGATCGCGCCGGGCTATATCGCGACGAATAACACTGCCGCGTTGCAGGGCGACGAGACGCGCAACCGGCAGATCATGGAGCGTATCCCGGCGGGTCGCTGGGGCGATCCCGCCGACATCGGCGGGGCCGCAGTCTTTCTTGCCTCGGCGGCGTCGGATTATGTCCAGGGCCATATCCTCGCCGTCGACGGCGGCTGGCTCGCGCGATAGAGTCGCGTCATGCCGGGCCGTCTTGTCTTCTTCGGCGAGCTGCTGGTCCGCCTGACCGCGCCGGGCAACGAACTGCTCATGCAGTCGCCGTCGCTCGCGCTGCACGTCGGCGGCGCCGAGGCCAATGTCGCGATCGGGCTCGCGCACCTTGGCCATGACTGCGCGATGGTCAGCAAAATTCCACCGAATGCGCTGGGTCGCGGGGCCGTGGCGGCGGTGCGCGGCGCCGGCGTCGATTGCACCGCGGTCGGCGACCATCCGGGGCGCATGGGGCTCTATTTCCTGAGCGTCGGGGCGGGGTTGCGGTCGTCCGAAATCGTCTATGACCGCGCGGGATCGAGCTTCGCGGCGAGTGGTCCGGCCGATTATGACTGGGACGCCCTGCTCGCCGGCGCAGGGCTGCTTCACCTGTCGGGGATTACGCCCGCGCTCGGGCCGCGTTCTGCCGACGCCGCGCTGGCGGCGGCGCGCACGGCGAAGCGGCTTGGTGTGCCCGTCAGCTTCGACGGCAACTATCGCGCGATGTTGTGGGAAGCGTGGGACAGCGATCCGCGCGCGATCCTGTCCGAACTTGTTGGCACTGCCGACATCCTGTTCGGCAACCACCGTGACCTTTCGCTCGTCCTTGGCCGCGATTTTTCCGGCGAGGGTGAGGACCGGCGGCGCGAAGCGGCCGAAGCGGGTTTCGCCGCCTTTCCCGATCTGAAGCTGATCGCGTCGACCGCACGGCACACGGTGACCGCGGACCATCACCGCATCGCGGCGCGTGCCGACTTGCGCTGTAGCGCACATCAGACGGCGGAGATGGATGTAACCGGCATCGTCGATCGCATCGGTGCGGGCGACGCCTTTGCCGCGGGCGTGCTCCATGCCAGTCTGTCGGGCGGCGATGCGCGCGCAATGGCGGAGACCGGGCTTGCGCTCACCTGCCTCAAACACTCGCTTCCGGGCGATGCCAGCCGGTTCGGCGCCGCCGAAATCGCGATGTTCCATTCGGGCGCTCTCGACGTTCGGCGTTGATTTTCAGCCATTTTCCGGGGGCGGGTTAGGCGGAAAGTTGCCGCACAATCATCGCTTGACATCGAATGAGCAATGATCAATGCTTATGACACCGGTTACCTAAGTGGAACTTGGGGCCGGGCAATGACAAGATAATTATGGGGAGAGGGCGTTCTGGCCGGCCGCAGCGCGGCGCCACCTTGCGAACTCTCTGAAAAATGGCGGCACGGGATGCGTCTGTCTCGTCGCTTCGATAAGTAACCGGTGTCATTCCTCGGTGGAGCGAGGATGAGCGCGATGGAGGGAGGATCAGATGGCATATCAGGCAGCGCGGGGCGCATTGGAAAAGCTGGCGGGCGGGGCTTCGCTCGCCGTACTGGCGATGTCGCCGGCTTATGCGCAGGATGCTGCGGGCAACGCGCCGGCCGAAGAAGACGCGATCGTCGTCACCGGCATTCGCGCCTCGCTCGAACAGGCGGCCGACATCAAGCGCGAAGCGGCGCAGGTGATGGACGTCATCACCGCCGAGGATGTCGGCAAGCTGCCCGACGCCAACGTCGCCGAGGCGCTGCAGCGCGTCACCGGCGTCCAGATCACCCGCGTCTTCGGCGAAGGTCAGTCGGTGTCGGTTCGCGGCCTGCAGCAGGTGCGCGTCGAGGTCGACGGCCGCACCTTGCTCGGCTGGTCGGCGCGCCTGTCGCCGCCCGAGAATGACCAGCTTGGCCGCTCGTCGGGGCTCGATTCGGTGCCGTCGAGCCTGTTCGGCCGTCTCGAAGTGCGCAAGTCGCCGCTCGCCAGTCAGGCCGAAGGCGGTCTTGGCGGCACGGTCAACCTCGTCACCCCCAAGCCGCTTTCGTTCAAGGAGTCGACGATTTCGGTGCGCGCGCAGGGGGTCTATTCGGAAAATTCGGACAAGTTCGAGCCTGCGATCACCGGTTTCGCGACGACGAAGTTCGCCGACGGCCGCATCGGCGTGATGCTTGCGGGCGAATATCAGAAGCGCACGTCGGTAACGCAGACGTTCGAGCGTAACAATTTCCTGAATCGCAACTACACCGGCACGGGCGGCGGCGCGATTCCGACCCCGACGCTGCTGCAATATGAACAGTTCACGGTCGATCGCTCGCGCCTCGGTCTCAACGGCGCGATCCAGTTTGAAGTAACCCCCGAGTTCACTCTGACCGCCGACGCGCTCTATTCGAAGCTCAAGACCGGCCGCCGTCAGGACTTTTTCGCTTTCCGCCTGCCTACCGGGGCCAATCCCGTCGCCAACCGCGTCGTCGAAAACGGTATGGTCGTCGCGGGCGACACCAACGGCACCGTCACCACCGCGGGTCAGATCCGCAACGAGCCGACCGAAAGCTTCCTTTACGGGCTGAACGGCAAATACGAGAACGGCGGACTGACGGTCGAGGCCGACGGCTATTACAGCAAGGGCACGATCGACCAGACGATCCAGATCATAACCTTGCAGGGGACGGCGCTCGTTCCGGGCTCGTTCGATTTTCGCAACACGGTTCCGTCACTGACGCTTGGCGGCACCTTCGATCCCGGCGACTATTCCTCCTATAATCCCGCCAACAACGGCGTTCGCAGCAACCGGCTGATCGGGCTGCTCGAAGAATGGACGGGCAAGCTCGACGTCAGCTACGAAACCGGCAGCGGGGTCACCATTTCGGCGGGCGTTCGCTATACCGACCTGCACGCGCGGTCGAACGCGTTCCGCAGCCAGGTCACGCCGACGCGCGATGAAATCGAACCTTTCCTCAAGCCGATCGAGGGTTTCCTGCCCGATATTGCAGGCAACTTCCCGCGCGGTTTCCTCAGCCTGTCGCCGACTTATGATTATATCTTCAACCGCGCGCAGGCGGCGGAACCCAACCCCGACCCAAACGGCAGATCGACGCTGCTTCCCAATTTGCAACGCGACTATGATTTCAGCGAAAAGACGCTCGCGGCCTATCTGATGATGTCGGGCGAGGGCGAAATCGCCGGCATCCCGTACAAGGCCAATGCAGGCGTGCGCATCGCCTCGACGCGGCTGTCGGTCGACTCCTATGTCAACGTCGGTACCGTCAGCACGCTGGTCAACGACAAGAACCGCTATACCAATGTCCTGCCCAGCGCGAACATCGCGTTCAACGTCACCGACAATTTTCTGATCCGCGTGTCGGGGTCGCAGACGATGCAGCGTGCCTCGATTGCCGACCTGGCGCCGTCGACCTTCTTCAACGCGACCAATCTGTCGGTCACCGGCGGCAATGTGACTCTCGAACCGCCGATCTCGACCCAGGCCGACGTCAGTTTCGAATATTATACGGGCAAGAGCTCGCTGATCTCCGGTGCGGTCTTCTACAAGGATGTGAAGAATTTCATCGCGAGCTTCGTGACCACCGGCGTCGATCTCAACCTCGACGATCAGGGTCGTGAACTGACCTTCTCGCGCCCCGAAAATCTGGCGAGCGCGAAAATCAAGGGGTTCGAAATCGGCATCCAGCAGTTCATGGACTTTTTGCCGTCGCCGCTCGACGGGTTAGGGATCATCGCGAATTACACCTATTCGGATTCGGAAGATAACGCCGGCTTCCCGCTCGTCGCAGTGTCGAAGAACAGCTACAATCTCGTCGGCCTTTATGAAAAAGGGCCTTTCTCGGCACGCATTGCCTACAATTATCGCGACGAGGCGGTGTTCGAATTTTCCGAAGGGCGGCCGAGCTTCGTCGGCTCGCGTTCGCAGCTCGACGCGCAGATCGGGGTCGACATCACAAAGAATATCGCGCTGTCGCTGCAGGCGCAAAATTTGATGCCGAAGAAATCGGCGACGAGCGAATATAGCAATTTCAACACGACCGCGCTCAACAGCTATGCGCTGTCCGAGCGGCGTTTCTCGGTCGGCGTGCGCGCGAAGTTCTGATCCGCTGGCATGGTGGTGCCGTCCAAGGCGCCGCCGTGTTCGGGATCGCAGGGAGTGGAATGGTATGACGATGGGTAGCCGGTGCGTGCGCCTTGTTTCCGGATTGGCGCTTGGCGCAGCGCTGGTTTTCCCGGCGCAAGCCGAACCTGCGAAACTGCCGCGGATTCTTTCGGACCCCACCGTCGCAAAGGCGAACCCGCTCCCTGATTTCAGCTATGCCGGCTATGGCTTCGGCCTCGCGCCGATCCCCGATGACGCGGGAACCATCATCGAGGTGACCGCCCATGGCGCGATTCCCGACGACGGACTCGACGACACCAAGGCGGTGCTCCGCGCGCTCGCCGCCGCCAATGCCGTGAAGGGCAAGGTGACGCTACGCTTTCCAAAGGGGCGCACGCAGATCACCGAAGTGCTGCGGATCGCGCGCAGCGATATCGTCCTCGACGGCGCCGGCAACGGCGCGGGCGGCAGCGAGCTCTGGTTTCCGCGCCCGCTGAAGCTCATCGACCAGAGCCACGACTATGACGAACTGCGCGAATATCTGGTGCGCGAAAAGAAGCAGCAGGTCGAGCCCGAACATAATATCGACTATCTCTTCACCGAATATAGCTGGGCTGGCGGGATGATCCTCATCGCGCCCGAAAATACCCGGCCGGTATCCTACGACGGCAGCAAGGACGTGCGCGACCCCGTGCTCGCGACCGGCGCATCAGGCCAGCAGTTCGGCCGCACGCTGACCGTCGACCATGCCGCGAAACTCAAGGTCGGCGACGTCGTGCAGGTGCAGTGGTTTTCGGTCGACGGGCCCAAGAGCCAGATCCTGAAATCGCTCTATGGCGATACCGACCTGCCGATCGGCTCGCATCACTGGACCTCCCCGAACCGGCCGGTAGTCGTTCAGGCAACGCGCGTCACGGCGGTTCGCGGCAAGACGGTGACGCTTGGCGATCCCTTGCTCCACGATGTCCGCGCCGACCAGCCCGCGGTGGTCGCCGACTGGAAGCATCTGACGAACGTCGGCATCCAGAACCTGCGCCTGCAATTTCCCGAAGCGCCCGCCTTCGGCCATCATCTCGAACAGGGTTATAACGGCATCTATATGACCGGCGTCTTCGACGGCTGGGTCAAAAAGCTGACGATCGACCGGTCCGACAGCGGCATCCTCACCGACAATGCGGCGAGCCTCACCATCGCCGACGTCACCACGACGGGCGATCGCCGCGCGCATTACTCGGTGCATGTCGGCGCGGTGCACAATGTGCTCGTCAAGGATCTGAAGGTCGAGAATCCCGTCGTCCATCCGGTGAGCATCAACACGCGCTCGACGCGCTCGGTGTTCCTGCGTTCGGTCGTCGATCGCGATGCGATCATCGACCAGCATAGCGGGTCGAACCACCAGAATCTGTTCGACCGGATCGTGATGCATATCGACCCCCGCGAGGTGAAGGGCGCGTGGCAGTATCAGCTATGGGTCGGCGGCGGCGCACCATACTGGAAGCCCGGGCACGGGCTCTACAATACGCTGTGGAACGCGAAGCTGGTGATGCCCGAAAGCGTCCCCGCCGATGCCACTGTCGCGATCAGCAGCGGGCTCGAGGGTCCCGGCGAGCGGATCGTCGGCCTTCACGCCAACCGCAAGATCGCGGTGCGCTATAATCCCGCGCCCTATATCGAGGGAACGGGCCAGGCGGTCGACGCCGCGCCCTCGCTCTACGAATATCAGCTCGCACGCCGGCGCCGCTGATCCTCAGCGCGCCGACGGCCCCGCGACCGACTGGCGCTCGACAAAGGTCGACGCAAGCGTGGCGGTGTCGGGATCGGCGGGTTTCACGGTTCCGGTCAGAAAATCGGGGACCAGCGTGTGTGCCGCGCGCACGCCCATTTCGCGGATCGGCCAGCGCACCGTGCTGAGCGCGGGCCAGATCTGGGTCGCGGTCGGCGAATCGTCGAAGCCGATGATCGACAGGTCGCCCGGCACCGATATGCCCTTTGCATGCGCGACGCTCATCACCCCCGCTGCCATCTCGTCGTTCGAACAGAAGATCGCGGTCGGTGGCTCGGCAAGCACGAGCAGTTTCTCGCCCGCCTCGATCCCGGCGGTGAAGCGATAATTGCCCGGCTCGTTGAGTTCGGGGGCAAGCGTCAGCCCGGCATCGGCCAGCGCTTCGAGAAAGCCCTTTTCGCGCTCGGCAGCCGAGCGGAAACCGACGGGGCCGCGGACGAAGCCGATACGGCGATGGCCAAGTGCGACCAGCTTGCCGACCGCCTCGGCTACCACTTCGCGATCGTTCGACGACACGCAGTGCAGCGGATCGTCGAGCGGCGCGGAGCCGACGCGGACATAACGCACGCCCAAGCTGTCGCAGAGTGCGGCAAGCTCGTCATTCTCCGAAATCGGTGGCAACAGCATCGCACCGATCGGGCGCTGCTTTTCCAGAAAGGTGCGCACATCGTCGAGCATCTTGTCCGACGAGCGATCAACCGGGCGGACGAGGAGCGCCAGGTCGCTGTCCTTGATCGCGTCGAGCACGCCTTGCTGAAAATTCAGCACCGTCTGTGCATTGGGATTGTCGTGGAGCAGCGCGATCAGGAAATTGCGGCGAAAGGCGAGCGCGCGCGCTTGCGGATTGGGCACGAAACCGAGCGTCTCGATCGCCTTCTGGACCGCGGTCCGCGTCTTTTCGCTGATGAATTCGGACCGGTTGATCACCCGGCTGACCGTCTTTTTCGAAACCCCGGCAAGTGCCGCCACGTCGTTGATCGTCGGTTGTCTGGATCCCGGTCCGGTCTTTTGAGCCGCCATAAACTTCTGCTTTCCCCTGCAAGCCATACCGATCGGGCGCGATGTCCCGGCCGCGTCTGCCCTGCTGGCATCCTGATGGCCGCTCGAACCAGTAAAATCAACCGCATCAACGGCTATTCGCTTGCTTTTGACACCGGTGTCTTTTAGAGACATGCGCGGAAGAGGGAAATCATAAAATATGGCAACGACCAGCGATCCGATCCTTGTGGCTCAAGCCCTTCTTGCGGCGCGCGCAGAAAAGACACCGCTTACCGTCTATCCGGGCGCCTATCCCGGAACGATGGCAGAGGCTTATGCGATTCAGGACGCCGCGATCGCACTCGACGGGCGCCGTGTCGGCGGGTGGAAGGTCGGCCGAATCGCGCCCGAACTCGTCGAGCGCCATGGCGGCAATCGCCTGACCGGCCCGATCTTCTCCGATGAAATTGTCGACGCCAGCGCCGGCGAAATTCCGGATATGCCCGTGTATGGCGCAGGATTCGCAGCGGCCGAGGCCGAGATTCTGCTGTGTTTCGGCGAAGTTGCCGACGGCGATTACGACATCGATACGGTGCGCGATTGCATCGCCGCGGTGCGCACCGGTATCGAAGTCGCGAGTTCGCCTTTTCCCGAAATCAATCGCCACGGGCCCGCGGTGACGGCATCCGACTACGGCAACAACAAGGGGCTCGTCCTGGGGCCGCCGATCGCCGACTGGCGCGATACCGACCTGATCACCATGCCGGTCGAGATGTCGGTCGATGGCGAGATTGTCGGTGCCGCCACGATGGAAACCATGCTCGATGGCCCGTTCGGGTCGGCGCTGTTCCTGATTCGCACATTGCGCGCCCGCGGCATCGCGATCCCGCCCGGCACCTGGGTGTCCGCCGGCGCGATCACCGGAATTCACGAGATAAAACCGGGCCAGCACGCCGAAGCAGTGTTCGACGGAAAAATCCGCGTCAGCTGCTCCATCACAGGCTAACAAGCCACAACGGGAGAGAGACATGGCACAGGCAATCGCGGGCGGAGGTGCGGCGTCGCCGGTGCCGAAGTCGGGGCGTTACCGCTGGTTGATCGTCGCGGTGCTGTTCGCCGCGACTACGGTCAATTATATCGACCGCACCATGCTCGGCCTGCTCGCACCGACGCTGGGCGACGAACTCGGCTGGACCGAGAATGACTATGGCAACATCGTCACCGCCTTTCAGGCCGCCTATGCGTTGGGCTTCCTGCTCATGGGCTGGCTGATCGACCGGTTCGGACCCAAAGTCGGCTATGCCATCGCGATCTCGATCTGGACTATCGGCCATGTCGCACACGGTTTTGCATCCTCGATCGCGTCGTTCATGCTTGCGCGCGTTGTGCTCGGCGTCGGCGAGGCGGGGCATTTCCCTTCGGTCGTCCGCGCGTCGAGTGAATGGTTTCCGCAAAAGGAACGTGCCTATGCGATCGGCTGGGTCAACAGCGCGACAACGATCGGGGTTATCCTGACCGCGCCGACGATCGCGCTGTTCATGCGCATCGTCGGCTTCGACTGGCGCGAAACCTTCATCTATACCGGCGCCTTCGGCGTCATCCTGCTGCTTCTCTGGCTCCGGCTCTACAGCAACCCGCGCGAAAGCGGGAAGGTCAGCGATGCCGAACTCGCATGGATCGAGCATGATCCGCCCGAAAAGATCGAGCGCATCGGCTGGGGCAGGATCGTTACCAAACGCGAAGCATGGGCGTTTGCGACGGCAAAGTTCCTGACCGATCCCGTCTGGTTCCTGATGCTCTTCTGGCTGCCAAAATATTTCAGCACCACCTATGATGTCGACCTCAAGATCGTGCTGCTCCCGATGATCATCATGTACCTGCTCTCCGATGTCGGCAGCATCCTCGGCGGCTGGGTATCGTCGAAACTGATCCAGCAGGGCCGCAGCGTCAATTTCGCGCGCAAGATCACGATGATCGGCGCGGGCTGCTGCGTGCTGCCCCTGCTGTTCGTGACCGGGCTCGACAATATGTGGCTCGCGGTCGTGCTGATCGGGATCGCGCTCGCCGGGCACCAGGCCTTTTCGTCGACGATCCTGTCGATCCCCCCCGACATGTTCCCCAAACGCGCGGTCGGCTCGGTGATCGGACTCGGCGGCTTTGCGGGCGGCATCGGCGGCATGATCATGGCGAAGTCGACGGGGCTCGTGCTCGACGCGACGGGGGGCAATTACACGGTCATCTTCGCTGCCTGCACGATCGTTTATTTCCTAGCCGTGCTGGCCGTGCACGCCCTCAGCCCGCGCCTTGCGCCGGTCGCTGTGGAAAGCGAACAGCCCTGACTCTTATGCCGGTACCAACAATCCCCGGCTCTCGCGCACTTCGGCGTCGAGCCAGTCGATAAACGCTCTGATACGCGGCTGCGGCGCGACGTCGCGGTGGAGTGCGAGCCAGAAAGCGCGCGCGATGACCTGATCGGGCCGCACGCGCACCAGCGCGGGATCGCCCGCCGCGAGGAAGCAGGGGAGCACGCCGACCCCCGCGCCGCCGGCGATCATCCGCCGTTGCGCGAGGATGCTCGACGAGCGTACATTGGCGCGCAGCCCCGGCTCGATTTCGCCCAGATAATCGAGTTCGGGTGCGTAGAGGATATCGGGCATATAGCCGATAACCGGAATGCCCGTGCGCGAGAGCGGGGCTACCGCCACCGCCTCTTGCCAGTCGAGGCGGTCGGCGGGCGCATAGATGCCGAGGCTATAGTCCGACAGCTTGCGCGTGATCAGCGGCCCTTTGCGCGGTCGCGCAAGCAGCACCGCCATATCGGCCTCGCGTCGCGACGGGTTCAAAAACCCCGACGAGGCGACAAGATCGATCTCGAGCTCGGGATGCGCCGCGACGAAACCCGCCAGCCGCGGCGCGATGAAGCTGTTGCCGAAACCTTCGGACACGCTGACCCTGAGCTGCCCCGATAGCGCCGACCCGCCTTCGCGTGCGCCATCAATACGCGCTGCCGCTGCGGCCATCGCTTCAGCGTGCGGAACGAGCGCCCGCCCCGCCGCGGTCAGAACGAAACCCGACGGCGCGCGCTCGAACAGCGTCTGGCCGAGCGCGGCTTCGAGCGCGCTGACTCGCCGGCTCACCGTCGTCGCATCGACATGCAACGCTGCGCCGGCGCGCGCGAGCGTTCCGTGGCGCGCGACCAGCAGGAAATATTGCAGCCTGTCCCAATCCATAACCTGCAAATATGCAGGATAGCCCTGCAAGTCTATCCCTTGCAATCGCGCGGTAACTGGTCTGTGGCAGCGGCAAGATTTTACGGGAGACTCGATATGCGACAGATCGACCATCACATCGTCGGCGGCGCCGGCGGCAGCGCCCGCCAAGGCGACGTTTTCGACCCCAACAGTGGCGGTATTCAAGCGCAGGTGATGCTTGGCGACGCGGCGCTCCTCGATCGCGCGGTCGCCGCGGCGAAGAAGGCGCAGCCGGCATGGGCCGCGACCAACCCCCAGCGCCGTGCGCGCGTGATGTTCGAATTCAAGCGCCTTGTCGAAGCCAATATGGACGAACTCGCACACCTGCTGTCGAGCGAGCATGGCAAGGTGATCGCGGACTCGCGGGGCGATATCCAGCGCGGTCTCGAAGTCATCGAATTCTGTTGCGGCATCCCGCACGTCCTGAAGGGCGAATATACGCAGGGCGCGGGTCCGGGCATCGACGTCTATTCGATGCGCCAGCCGATCGGCATCGGCGCGGGCATCACCCCGTTC
Organism: Sphingopyxis sp.; assembly: GCF_035565275.1. GTDB lineage: Bacteria > Pseudomonadota > Alphaproteobacteria > Sphingomonadales > Sphingomonadaceae > Sphingopyxis. The sequence goes on along the minus strand of NZ_DATMST010000165.1, from coordinate 5,616 downwards.
AATTTCCCCGCGATGATCCCGCTGTGGATGTCGGGCGTCGCGATTGCCACCGGCAACGCCTTCATCATCAAGCCGAGCGAGCGCGATCCGTCGGTCCCCGTCCGCCTCGCCGAACTGTTCCTCGAAGCCGGGTTGCCCGAGGGCATTTGTCAGGTCGTTCATGGCGACAAGGAAATGGTCGACGCGATCCTCGATCATCCCGACATCGGCGCGGTCAGCTTTGTGGGTTCGTCGGACATCGCGCACTATGTCTACAACCGCGGCGTCGCGAACGGAAAGCGCGTGCAGGCGATGGGCGGCGCGAAGAACCACGGCATCGTCATGCCCGACGCCGATCTCGACCAGGTCGTCAATGATCTGACCGGCGCCGCCTTTGGTTCGGCGGGCGAGCGTTGCATGGCGCTGCCGGTGGTCGTCCCCGTCGGCGACGAGACCGCCGAGCGTCTGAAGGAAAAGCTGATCCCTGCGATCGAGGCGCTGCGCGTCGGCGTGTCGACCGACGCCGAGGCGCATTACGGCCCCGTCGTGACGCAGGCGCACAAGGAAAAGGTCGAGGGCTGGATCGCGAAATGCGCCGAGGAAGGCGCCGAGCTGGTCGTCGACGGCCGCGGCTTCACCTTGCAGGGGCATGAGAAGGGCTTCTTCGTCGGCCCGACTTTGTTCGACCATGTCACCACCGACATGGAAAGCTACAAGGAAGAAATCTTCGGCCCCGTGCTGCAGATCGTCCGTGCGCCCGATTTCGAAACCGCGCTCGAATTGCCGTCGAAGCACCAGTACGGCAACGGCGTCGCGATCTTCACGCGCAACGGCCATGCGGCGCGCGAATTCGCCGCACGCGTCAATGTCGGCATGGTCGGCATCAACGTGCCGATCCCGGTGCCGGTCGCCTATCATACGTTCGGCGGCTGGAAACGCTCGGCGTTCGGCGACACCAACCAGCACGGCATGGAAGGCGTGAAATTCTGGACCAAGGTCAAGACGATCACGCAGCGCTGGCCCGACGGTTCGCCCGACGGCGGCAACGCCTTCGTCATCCCGACGATGGGCTGACGGCGCGAGCCATGAAACCCGGCTCGGCCATCGGGCATTCTTCCGGTAACGGCGCTGGCATGTGGCCGGCGTCGCGAGGAGAATGATGATGACGCACCGGGTTTTTCTTGCCGGCACACTGCTCCTGGCCGCGTGCAGCGGCGGCAAGGATGAGGAGACCGGCCCCGAAGCCAGCGCCACGATCAGCCCGCTGCAAAAAGCCGAACGCCCCGCGCCCGTCGAAACGTCCGGGGCGGCGGTGGACGCCGACCTGCCCGAAGTCGCTGAAGAAGCGCCCGCGAAATCCGAAGCTGTGACCTCTGGCGGCGGCAAGACGATCCCGTCGGCGATCCGCGGCCGCTGGGCGCTCAAGGTTGCCGATTGCAAGGCGAAGAGAGGCACCGACCTCACCGCCCTGACGATCGATGCGACGAACTTGCGCTTTTACGAATCGCATGGCGAACTGGCGCGCGTTCGCGAGAGTGACGCGAACCGCATCGTCGCCGATTACAGGTTCAGCGGCGAAGGCGAGGAGTGGGATCGGCGGATGCAACTCGACCTGACCGATAGCGGCAAGACGCTTGTACGCCGCGATTCGGGCGAGGGTGCCGCAGCAGGCGCGATGCGCTATACGCGCTGCGCCGGATAACGGTTTTTGAAAGGGAGACTCACGATGGACATTCGCCTGCTCGCAATTGCCGCCGTTCTGCCGCTCGGCGCCTGTACGCAGGAGCGGACACCCGTCGAATCGACCCCGCCGCCGCCCGCCGAAGCGGCGTGCAATGCCGATGCGGTGCAATCGCTCGTGGGTCAGACCGCGACCGCCGAGATCGGTGGCCAGCTCATCAAGGGCAGCGGTGCGACGACGCTGCGATGGGTGCCGCCGCGCACCGCGGTCACCATGGACTTCCGCCCCGACCGGCTGACCGTCTCCTACGACGACGCCCTCAAGATCGAACGGATCAGCTGTGGCTGATCCGACGCGCCGCAATCATAGATCGGCTTCCCCGTTCGAACCCGTCTACGGCTACAGCCGGGCGGTTCGGTCGGGGAACCGGATCGACGTTGCGGGCTGCGCACCGATCGAGCCCGACGGGTCGTCGACCCCCGGCGACGCCGGGGCGCAGGCGGCGCGCTGTATCGCTATCATCGGCGAGGCACTCGAAGCGCTTGGCGGCAGCTATGCCGATGTCGTGCGCACGCGCATGTACATCACCGATGCCGCAGATGCGGATCTGGTGGGGCGTGCGCACGGATCGGCATTCAAAAATGTCCGACCGGCATCGACAATGCTGGTTGTGCCGGCGCTGATCCGCCCCGAATGGAAAGTCGAAATCGAAGCCGAAGCCATCCTAGAGAAGTGACCATGACCGACCAGTTCCAGCTTACCGACGACCAGCTCGCCATTCAGGACATGGCGCGCAAATTCACCGCCGATCGCATCACGCCCTTCGCCGCCGAATGGGACGAAAAGCATCATTATCCCGTCGATGTGTGGAAGGCAGCGGGCGAACTGGGCTTCGGCGCGATTTACGTAGCGGAGGAAGCAGGCGGCATCGGGCTCGGCCGGCTGGAGGCAGCGCTGATCATGGAGGCGATGGCCTATGGCTGTCCCGCGACCAGCGCCTATGTCTCGATCCACAATATGGCGACGTGGATGATCGACCGCTTCGGCGGCGCCGAGGTCAAGGCACGCTTCCTGCCCGACCTCGTCAGCATGGAGAAGATCGCGAGCTATTGCCTGACCGAACCGGGCTCGGGGTCGGATGCCGCGGCGCTCAAGACGACCGCGAAAAAGGACGGCGACCATTATGTCCTGAACGGCACCAAACAGTTCATCTCGGGCGCCGGCACCAACGACATCTATGTCTGTATGGTCCGCACCGGCGACGAAAAGTCGAAAGGCATCAGCTGCCTTGTCGTCGAAAAGGACACGCCCGGCCTCGGCTTCGGCGCGCCCGAGAAAAAGCTCGGCTGGAACGCATCCCCCACGGCGCAGGTGATCTTCGAGGATTGCCGCGTGCCCGTCGGGAATCTGGTCGGCGCCGAAGGCGACGGCTTCCGCTTCGCGATGGCGGGACTCGACGGCGGCCGGCTCAACATCGGTGCCTGTTCCCTGGGCGGCGCGCAGCGCTGCCTCGACGAGGCGATCGCCTATACCAGGGATCGCCAGCAGTTCGGGCAGCCGATCGCCGACTTCCAGAACACCCAGTTCATGCTCGCCGACATGGCGACCGACCTCGAGGCTTCGCGCGCGCTCCTCTATATGGCTGCCGCGAAAGTCACCGCAAATGCGCCCGACAAATCGCGCTTCTCGGCGATGGCGAAGCGGCTCGCGACCGACAATGGCAGCAAGATCGTCAACGACGCGCTCCAGCTGTTCGGCGGCTACGGTTATTTGAAGGATTATCCGATCGAGCGCTTCTGGCGCGACCTGCGCGTCCATTCGATTCTCGAAGGCACCAATCAGGTGATGCGGATGATCGTCGGAAGGGACCTGCTGCGCCAATGACAGACGATGTACTGATTGCAACCGACGTCCGCGTCGGCCGCATCTCGCTCAATCGCCCCAAGGCGATCCACGCATTGAACCTGCCGATGTGCGAAGCGATGATCGACGCGCTCGCGAAATGGCGCGATGACGATGCGGTCGAGGCGGTGATCATCGATCATAGCGAGGGCCGCGGCTTCTGTGCCGGCGGCGACATTCGTATGCTGGCGGAAAGCGGCGCGAAGGATGGTACCGAAGCGCGCCAGTTCTTCCACACCGAATATCGCCTCAACCACCTGCTCTTCACTTATCCCAAGCCCGTCGTCGCCTTCATGGACGGCATCACGATGGGCGGCGGGGTCGGCATTTCGCAGCCGGCGAAATATCGCGTCGCGACCGAGCACACGCGCTTCGCGATGCCCGAAACGGGGATCGGCCTGTTCCCCGACGTCGGCGGCGGCTGGTATCTGCCGCGCCTCGAAGGGCGCGTCGGCGCCTATCTTGCGCTCACCGGCGCGCGGCTCGACGGGGCGGAATGCCTCGCGCTCGGCCTCGCGACGCATTATCTGCCGTCCGAAAAGCTCGCGGAAGCGAAGGAGCGCATCGCGATCGACCCCGGCCGCATCGGCGGCATATTGGGCGAATTGTCGGTCACCGCACCGCCCGCCGCGATCACCGGCCAGATCGAACGGATCAACCGCCTGTTCGCGAGCGACACCTATGAGGACATCCTCGCTGCGCTCGACGCCGACGGCGGCGAATGGGCCGAAAAGGAACTCGCGACGCTCCGCGGCAAGTCGCCGCAGACGTGCAAGGTCGCGCTCCGCCAACTCAGGGAAGGCGGCGAGATGCACGACTTCGCGAGCCAGATGACGCAGGAATATGCGATCGGCAGCCGCGTCGTGCGGATGCACGATTTTATCGAAGGCGTTCGCGCGCTGATTATCGACAAGGACAATCAGCCCAAATGGGATCCGCCGACGCCGGAAGCCGTCACCGACGACTGGATCGACGCGATCTTCGCTCCGCTGCCCGACGAGGAAAAGTGGACCCCGCTCAACTAACCTTGTCACCCCGGACCTGATCCGGGGTCCATAGCCTCGCTGTGAGGACGGATGTCGGATCAAGGCCGGCATGACGATAATCCGGAGATTTGCTGGAATGACCTACGAAACCCTCCTCGTCGAGACGCGCGGCGCCGTCACCTTGGTGACATTGAACCGCCCGCAGGCGCTCAACGCGCTCAACTCGGGCGTGCTCGAAGATCTGATCGCGGCCTTCGCCGCCTTCGAAGCCGACCCCGGCCAGCGCTGCGCGGTGCTCACCGGCTCGGGCGACAAGGCCTTTGCGGCGGGCGCCGACATCAAGGAAATGGCCGACAAGCCGGCATCCGATTTCTACCTTGAGGACTTCTTCTCGAAATGGACGAGCGACTTCGTGAAGAAGGTCCGCAAACCGTGGATCGCCGCGGTCAACGGCTTTGCGCTCGGCGGCGGCTGCGAGCTCGCGATGATGGCCGACTTCATCATCGCGTCGGACAAGGCGAAATTCGGCCAGCCCGAAATCAAGCTCGGCGTCGCGCCGGGCATGGGCGGGTCGCAGCGGCTGACGCGCGCGATCGGCAAGGCGAAGGCGATGGAAATGTGTCTCACCGGCCGGATGATGGATGCCGCCGAAGCCGAACGTTCGGGCCTTGTCGCACGCGTCGTGGAGCATGGGACGCTGGTTGACGAAGCGCTGAAGACCGCAACCACGATTGCATCGATGCCACCCATGGCCGCGATGGTGAACAAGGACATGGTCAACGCCGCGTTCGAAACAACGCTCGACCAAGGGCTGATCTACGAACGCCGCCTGTTCCAGATTCTCGCCGCGACCGAGGACAAGGCCGAAGGCATGGCCGCCTTCATCGAGAAACGCGAAGGCGTGTGGAAGGGGCGTTGACATGAAAATCGCTTTTATCGGACTCGGCAACATGGGCGGCGGGATGGCCGCGAACCTTGCGAAGGCGGGGCATGAAGTCCGCGCCTTCGACCTCAGCGAGGACGCGCTCGCGCGCGCCGTCGAAGCGGTCTGCGCCCGCGCCGCCTCGG
>NZ_DATMST010000164.1:0-9616 GCF_035565275.1 Sphingopyxis sp. | reverse complement strand
GTCGCGCGGCAGCGGCGGTGGGGTGCGGCTCGCGCGGCCCGCGGCGGCAATCAACGTTGCCGACATCATCGAAGCGGTCGAAGGGCCGATCGCGCTCACCTCCTGCGTGTCCGAAGGGCGCCATGATTGCTCGCTCGAAGGGAGCTGCAAGGTGCAGCCGCATTGGGGCGTCGTGAACGGCGCGGTGCGCGGGGCGCTGGCGGAAATCAGCCTGGCGAGTTTGAGCGTCGCCCCGAAACACCCCTCCCCTCCGCCGATCCCGGCATTGGCCGGCGACGAGATCAGATTATGACCGACAACACCGAACTTCCCGTCAAGGACCAGGCCGCGCACGACGCCGCGGCGAAGGTCGCCGATTATGAGCATGGCTGGTCCTCCGCCATCGAAACCGACTTCGCGCCCAAGGGGCTGACCGAGGATACGGTCCGCTTCATTTCGGCGAAGAAGAACGAGCCCGAATGGATGCTCGACTGGCGGCTGAAGGCGTTCCGCCACTGGCAGACGATGGAGACGCCCGACTGGGCGAAGCTCAACGTCCCGCCAATCGATTATCAGGACGCCTATTATTACGCGGCGCCCAAGGCGAAGCCGAAGCTTTCTTCGCTCGACGAGGTCGATCCCGAAATCCTCGAGGTCTACAAGAAGCTCGGCATCCCGATCGAGGAGCAGAAGGTGCTCGCGGGGGTCGAGGGCGCGCGCAAGGTCGCGGTCGACGCGGTGTTCGACAGCGTCAGCGTCGCGACGACCTTCCGCGAGGAACTGAAGCGCGCCGGCGTGATCTTCCTCTCCATCTCCGAAGCGATCCGCGAATATCCCGAACTGGTGAAGAAGTGGCTCGGCAAGGTCGTGCCGATGCACGACAATTATTTCGCGACCTTGAATTGCGCGGTCTTCTCCGACGGAACGTTCGTTTACGTGCCCGAGGGCGTGCGCTGCCCGATGGAGCTCAGCACCTATTTCCGCATCAATGCCGAAAATACAGGGCAGTTCGAGCGGACGCTGATCATCGCCGACAAGGGCGCGTATGTCAGCTACCTCGAAGGCTGCACCGCGCCGATGCGCGACGAGAACCAGCTCCACGCCGCGGTAGTCGAACTCGTCGCATTGGATGATGCCGAGATCAAATATTCGACCGTGCAGAACTGGTACCCCGGCAATGCCGAGGGCTTGGGCGGCATCTATAATTTCGTGACCAAACGCGCGCTCTGTCAGGGCAAGCGCAGCAAGGTATCATGGACACAGGTCGAAACCGGCAGCGCGATCACGTGGAAATATCCGAGCTGCGTGCTCAACGGCGACGACAGCGTCGGCGAATTCTATTCGGTAGCGGTTACCAATAATTTCCAGCAGGCCGACACCGGCACCAAAATGATCCACAATGGCAAGCGCACGCGCTCGACCATCGTTTCCAAGGGGATCAGCGCGGGCAAGTCGAACAACACCTATCGCGGCATCGTCCGCGTCGCGCCGAATGCCGAAGGCGTGCGCAACTTCACCCAGTGCGACAGTTTGCTTCTGGGCAGCACCTGCGGCGCGCACACCGTCCCCTATATCGAAGTCCGCAACCCGAGCGCGACCGTCGAGCATGAAGCGACGACAAGCAAGATCAGCGACGACCAGCTCTTCTATGCGATGCAGCGCGGGCTGGGGCAGGAAGAGGCGGTGGCGCTGATCGTCAACGGCTTTGCCAAGGAAGTGTTGCAGCAGCTGCCGATGGAGTTCGCGGTCGAGGCGCAGAAATTGCTGGGAATTTCGCTTGAGGGGAGCGTGGGGTGACCGCCGCCTATCACCTCATGGAGGCCGTGGGCCCGGTTCTCACGCGCGAGGAAGACGCTAACGATTTTCTGTCGGAAGCCTGGTCGAATGAAGCGACATGGCTCGCTGTACCGCGCGAACGGCTGTCGTCCGACTTCTTCCGTCTGTCGACCCGCCTGCTCGGCGCGGTCGCGCAAAAGTTCCAGAATTACAACGTCGGCCTCGCCATCCTCGGCGAGTTCGAAAGCGAAGCGGCGGAAAGTGCGGCCTTTCGCGATTTCGTCCGTGAAACCAACCAGCGCCACGCCTTGTGGTTCGTGGCTGATGAACATGCCTTCCGGGAAAAGCTGAATGCTCAAAATTGAAAACCTCCACGCCACCGTCGCCGACAAGCCGATCCTGAAGGGTCTGTCGCTCTGCATCAATGCGGGCGAGATCCATGCAATCATGGGCCCCAATGGCGCCGGCAAGTCCACGCTGTCCTATGTGCTCGGCGGGCGGCCCGGTTATGAGGTTACCGAAGGGTCGGTGACGTTCGATGGACAGGACCTGCTCGACATGGAGCCGCACGAGCGCGCTGCGGCGGGGCTGTTCCTTGGCTTCCAGTATCCGGTCGAAATCCCCGGCGTGTCGAACGTCCAGTTCCTGCGCGAGAGCTTGAACGCCCAGCGCAAGGCGCGTGGCGAGGAGCCGCTGTCCGGCGGCGATTTCCTGAAGCTGGCGCGCGAGAAGGCGGGGCTGCTCAAGCTCGACATGGACATGCTGAAGCGCCCCGTGAACGTCGGCTTTTCAGGCGGCGAGAAGAAGCGCAACGAGATGGTGCAGATGGGCATCCTGGGTCCCAAGCTCGCGATCCTCGATGAAACGGACTCGGGGCTGGACATCGACGCGCTGCGCGTCGTCGGCGACGGGATCAACGCAATCATGCGGCGCCCCGACAAGGCCGTGCTGCTGATCACCCACTATCAGCGCCTGCTCGACTATGTGCAGCCCGATTTCGTCCACGTGCTGGCGGCCGGCCGGATCGTGAAGTCGGGCGGGCCAGAACTGGCACGCGAGCTCGAAGAACATGGCTATGCGGAGATTGCGGCTTGACCACCGCCACCCTCCCCTCGCGCCGCGACGAAGCTTGGCGCTATAGCGACATCGACGCGGTAACCGCGGCGTGGCCGCTGCCCGCGCCCGAGAGCATCATCGTGCCCGCCGGCGGCGATTTCAAACGCGCGATCGTGCAGGATGAAGGCGCGATCCGGCAGATCGAACTGGTGCTCGGCAAGGGCGCGACCGCGTCGCTGCACATCCTCAACGTTGGCGGCGCCTATGGCCGCATCGAACTGGCGGTAACGCTGCACGAGGGCGCCGACTTCCATTTGGGCGCGGCGCAGATCGGCGGCGGCGCGCAGAATCTCGAGATCGTCACCACCGTCACCCACGCCGAGCCCGGCGCGACGTCGCGGCAGGTCGTGCGTTCGGTGCTTGGCGGCACCGCGACCGGCACCTATCTCGGCAAGGTCGCGGTCGCACGCGATGCGCAGCAGACCGACAGCGAACAGGATGTGAAGGCGATGCTGCTCGACCGCAGCGCGACCGCCAACGCCAAGCCCGAACTCGAAATCTTCGCCGACGATGTGAAGTGCGCGCATGGCTGCGCGATCGGCGAGCTCGACAGACAAGCGCTCTATTATCTCCAGTCGCGCGGGCTGCCGCCGGGCGAAGCGAAGAAGCTGATGCTGCAGGCGTTCGTCGCGGGCGTGTTCGATGGCGCCGAGGATGAGGAGCGATTGCGAGCGCTTGCGCTGGCGAAGCTGGGGGAATTGGTGTGACCATCGCGACCGCCCTCCGCACCTTTCCCGACGTCCGCGGCGATTTTCTTGGCCTGACCCACGGCTGGCACTATCTCGACACCGCCGCTACCGCGCAGAAGCCGCAGGCCGTCATCGATGCGACTGTCAATGCGATGGGCCGCGACTATGCGACCGTCCATCGCGGCGTCTACGCGCGTTCGGCCGACATGACGCTCGCTTACGAAGCGGCGCGGCGGCGGATCGCGGGCTTTATCGGCGCGCGTGAAGAACAGATCGCGTTCGTGCGCGGCGCGACCGAGGCGATCAACCTCGTCGCTTATTCGCATCCGAAGAAAGGCCGCGTGCTGCTGTCGGTGCTCGAGCATCACAGCAATATCGTGCCGTGGCAGCTTGCCGGCTGGCAGGTCGACGTCTGCCCGCTGACCGAAGACGGATGCATCGACCTCGACGCCGCCGAAAAGCTGCTTACCCCCGACCACACGATGGTCGCCTTCGCGCATGTGTCGAACGTGCTCGGCAGCCCGCTCGACGTCGCGCGCGCCGCGGAAATCGCACACCGGGTCGGCGCCGAACTGCTGATCGACGGTTGTCAGGCGGTCCCGCGGCTCCCGGTCGATGTCCCGGTACTCGGCTGCGACTATTATGTCTTCTCGGGCCACAAGCTCTACGGCCCCACCGGCATTGGCGTGCTGTGGAGCGACAAGCTCGACACGCTGCCGCCCTGGCAGGGCGGCGGGTCGATGATCGACCGCGTGACCTTCGAAAAAACGACCTACGCCCCTGCCCCCACGCGCTTTGAAGCGGGCACCCCCGCGATCATCGAGGCGATCGGGCTCGCGGCGGCGGTCGATTATGTCGAAGCGATCGGCATCGATGCGATCCACGCGCATGAATGCGCGCTGGTCGGCACGCTGCGCGAGGCGCTGGCACGCAAGAACAGCATCACGCTGTTCGGTCCTGAAAATAGCGCCGGAATCGTGAGTTTTGCGATGGCGGGGGTTCATCCGCACGACATCGGCACTATCTTGGACGAAAGCGGGGTCGCGATCCGCGCCGGGCACCATTGCGCACAGCCGCTGATGGAGCATCTGGGCGTCGCGGCGACCGCGCGCGCGAGTTTTGGCGTTTACAGCAATGACGACGATGTGGCGGCGCTGGTCGACGGCCTCGCCCGCGTCGAGAGGATTTTCGGATGAGTGAGGACCGGATGATCAAGATCGAGGAAGTCACGAGCGTCGAGGCGCCGCCCAAGGCGCGCGTCGAGGATGTCGAGACCGCACCCGAAAAGCTGGAACGCAAGCGCGACTATCTGGAAGGCTTCCTCGCGGCCAAGCCGGCGGCAGCCGAACCGGGCGCGGTCGGCGGCGACCTGTACGAAGCAGTCGTCAACGCGCTGAAGGACATCTTCGACCCCGAAATCCCGGTCAATATCTACGACCTTGGCCTCATCTACAATGTCGAGATCGACGAGGGGCATGTCATGGTCACGATGACGCTGACGACGCCGCACTGCCCGGTCGCCGAATCGATGCCCGCCGAGGTCGAACTGCGCGTCGGCGCGGTGCCGGGCGTCGGCGATGCCGAAGTCAATCTTGTCTGGGACCCGCCCTGGTCGCCGCAGAATATGAGCGACGAAGCGCGCCTCGAACTGGGAATGCTGTGATGACCGAAACCAAGACCCGCGCACGCCCGGCCGCCGTCACCCTGACCCCCGGCGCGGAAGAGCGCATTGCGAAGCTGATGGCGTCGGCGCCCGAGGGTTCGATCGGCGTTCGCCTGTCGACGCCGCGCCGCGGCTGTTCGGGGCTCGCCTATTCAGTCGATTATGTCACCGAAGAGGTGAAGTTCGACGAGAAGATCGAAACGCCGGGCGGCATCTTCTACATCGACGGCGCGTCGGTGCTGTATCTGATCGGCAGTACGATGGACTGGGTCGAGGATGATTTCGCCGCGGGCTTCGTGTTCGAGAATCCGAACGCCAAAGGCGCCTGCGGCTGCGGCGAGAGCTTTACCGTCTGACGATGCGCGTGCGCCATGCGGGAATCGCCGACGTTCCCGTTTGGGCAGCGATGCGCGCACGGCTTTGGCCGAACGCCAACGCGGCGGAACTCGCCGAAGAACTGCCCGCGATGCTCGACGACGCGACGCTCTGGAATTTCATCCTCACGGACGATACGAATCGCACGATCGGTTTTGCCGAGGTACAGCTCCGCGCGATGTTCGACGGCTGCCCCGTCGCGCCCTATCCGCATATTGAGGGGATATGGGTCGACGCGCATATACGCCGCGAAGGCGGCGCACGGACGTTGCTGGCCGCGATCGAGGCGCGGGCCCGCCGTGACGGACACGACCGCATAGGGTCGGACGTCGAACTCGACAATATCGGCAGTCAGGCCTGGCACACGGCGTGCGGGTTCGCGGAAGAAGCGCGCTCTATCCTCTATTCGAAACCGCTCTAACGGCAGACCGTCCAGCCCGCTGTCCGCGCTGCCATGTCGAAATGGAAATGATTGGCGTGCGCGGCATTATGGTCGGGCGACAATACCGTACTGAACAGACCGCACGACCCGTCCCGGACCTCGTGCAGGAACTCACTGCGCCGGTCGCCCGGTTTCCAGTCGTTGATCAAGGTGATCCGCGTCCCGTCGGCGAGGATGAAGGCCGAGATGTCGATCGCATTGGCGGTCGAATGCTCGCTCTGAGCCTGCCCGCCCGCGATCTTGCGACAATTATAGCTGCCAAGATTTTCGAGTTCGACCACCTTCTGTCCGAAATGCTTCTCTGCCAGCGGCTGGACGACATCCCGGTTCCAGACAATCATCGCCGCGGTGACCGCGCAGCCAGGCGCCGCATTCGCGGGGCGCATCGTCGGCGCGAACCTGTTGCCGGTCAGGATCATGCGCTGGCTTGCACGGCACACGTCGTTGCCTACTGCCGGGCGCCGCAGATAGCCCGCCTCCGCCCGGTCGAAGGCCGCGAAGCAGGCGGTGTCGTCGCTGGCCAGCGCGACGAGCTTCCCGTGCGTCGCCCAGCCTCGCGGGTGCGCTAGTTCAAAGCGCACACCCGGAATATGCTCGGGATGGGCGCGCACCCACTGCATGCCGAGGATCGCGCCGATGGCCAGCAACACCGCGACCGCGAACCAGACAAGATAGGGGCGAAGGCTCTTCATCATGACGTCGCTCCGGTGCCGCAAATTACCGCTTGTTGAAAGCGTTTCCGCAATAGGCTGCAGTTCATTCGGGATCGACGAGAGCGAATTCATGCGGGGCCGCGCGTCAAGCAAGGGTTTGACCGAAACCTCCCCGGCGCGAGCGGCAGTTCCGCCAGGCAGTACCAGCGGCGCCGCAAACCAGATTATCGTCATGGTCCGATTGCGAATTCCCCCGCTCCGGCAAAGGCCCGGAGCGGGGGAATTCGGGAGTTTGTCAGGCGGGCCTCGCGGTCAGCTGGTCGGCGTGCCCCGGCTCGTCCGGCCCCTCGGTTCCGAGCCGGCCGAGTTCGCCCGTCTCGCGCGCCTTGCGGCCATAGACGATCTCGAACAGTGGCCCCGCCATCACCGTGGTGACGATCGCCATCAGCACCATCATCGAGAAGAGCGTCGGGCCGATGATCCCCTTTTGCAGTCCGATGTTGATGATGATCAGTTCCATCAGGCCGCGGGCGTTCATCAACGCGCCGATACCAAGCGCGGTGCGGTTGTCCTCGCCCGCGATCCGCGCCGCAAGCCAGCAGGCACCGAACTTTGCCGCGATCGAGACGAATAGAATGCCGAGCGCAAGCGCGAGCAAAGTCAGGCTGTTCACCGTATCGAGCCGCGTGTTGAGCCCCGAGTAGGTGAAAAAGACCGGAACGAGCAGGATCGTGATCGGCGCGACCTTGCGCTTGATCTCTTCGGTCAGCTTTCCGCGCGGCATGCAGACGCCAAGGATGAAGCCGCCGAACACCGCGTGGATGCCCGCAGCGTCCATGGCGAAGGCGCAGAGCGCGAAGAGCATCAGAACGATCGACAACATCGTATCGCTCATTTCACCGCGTTCCTCGACGATGCGCCCGAGCGGAACAAGCAGCCGGCGCCCGATGAAGAACATGAAGAGCGCGAAGCTGAACCCCCCGACAATCGCGATCAGCGCAACGCCCGGGCCGCCGCCGAAGGTCGCGAGCACGATCGCGAGCACGCACCACGACACCGCGTCGTCGAACGCTCCGGCGGTCAGCGTCAGTGTACCGAGCGATGTGTTCGCGAGGCCGCGTTCGTTGATGATCCGCGCCAGCATCGGGAAAGCGGTGAGCGCGATGCACGCGCCCATGAATAACGTCGCACTGCCCTGGCTCAGTCCCTCGGTGAACAGGCCGGGCACATCGAGCAGGAAGGGCGTGATCAGCGCGGCGAACAGGAACGGTGCGATGATGCCGGCGGCGGACACGCCCATCGCGCTCTTCGCCTTCGACTGAAAATGGTCGAGGCGCAGCGTCGTGCCGACGAGAAACATATAAAGGCCGACACCGACCTGCGCGCACACATAGAGGATGTTGCGCGTCTCCTTCGGAAACAGCGCCACCTGAAATTCCGGGAAGAAGAGGCCGAAAAGCGAGGGACCGATCAGGACGCCGGCGATCATTTCGCCAACGACCTGCGGCTGGCCCAGGAATTTCTTCGCGGCCCAGCCGACGGCGCGGCAAACGATCAGAATCACAGCGATCTGCAGGAAGAAATGGATGCTGAAGTCGGTCGGCGTATAGCTGGCTGCGGAATGGACCGCCGGGCCGTGTGCGCCAAGCACATCACCGACCGCGCGCAGCAGCTCATCGACCATATCTGATACCAATTTCCCTCTCCCGCCATGGCATCGGGCGGCTCACAATCCGCCTGTAGCGGTGTAGTAGCATATTTACATGTGAACGCTCACAGCAATGTGCGGAATTTGCGTGGCGAAGGGCATGAAAGGCGTCACGAACCGCGAACTCAATCAGGCCGTCAGCCGGGCGAAGCGATTTGCATTGGTCGAGCCGGTGTAAGCGTAACCGTTCGCTGACGCCCGGCGCACGTCCTTGTCAGCATCGACATGTCGCGGCAATCGACAGCGATGCCGCAGCTAGGCCATCCGCATAAGCCCTGCTACATCCCCGCCATGTCCGAGAAGAATCATCTCTATCTGGTCGATGGCTCCAGCTACATCTTCCGCGCCTATCACCGCCTGCCGCCGCTGACGAACCCCAAGGGCGTGCCCGTCGGTGCGGTTTATGGTTACACGACGATGCTGTGGAAACTAGCGAAGGATCTGCACGACGCCGATGGGCCGACGCATCTTGCCGTGATCCTCGATCACAGCAGCCAGTCGTTCCGCAACGAAATCTATGACCAGTACAAGGCGAACCGGCCCGAACCGCCCGAGGATTTGCGTCCGCAGTTTCCGCTGATCCGCGATGCGACGCGCGCCTTTTCGCTGCCGTGTATCGAGATGGAGGGATTCGAGGCCGACGACCTGATCGCAAGCTATGCCGAAGCGGCGGTGCGCGAGGGCTGGGATGTCACGATCGTGTCGTCCGACAAGGATCTGATGCAACTGATCCGCGAACCTGACGAAGGTCCGCACGTCGACATGCTCGACACGATGAAAAATGTCCGCCTCGGGCTGGAAGCGGTGAACGAGAAGTTCGGCGTCACGCCCGATCTGGTGGGCGACGTGCTCGCGCTGATGGGTGATAGCGTCGACAATGTCCCCGGCGTGCGCGGCGTGGGGCCAAAGACCGCGACCAAGCTGATCCAGGAATATGGCAATCTGACCGCGGCGCTCGACGGCGCCGAGGGCATGAAGGCGTCGAAGCTGCGCGATAATCTGATCGAGCACCGCCCGATGGCCGAACTGTCGCGCATCCTCGTCGACCTGAAGCGCGACGTCGCGCTGCCCGACGCGCTCGACACGCTCAAGCTCGGCGCCATCCCGCCGCTTCCGCTCAAGACGTTCCTCGACGAGCATGGTTTCCGTTCGCTGTCGGCGAAGCTGGACCTCGGCGGCACGCCGGGCGGGCCGCCGACCTTGCCGCGCGCGACC
>NZ_DATMST010000163.1:0-14202 GCF_035565275.1 Sphingopyxis sp. | reverse complement strand
GTGCAGGGCAGCGACGCCGTGATCAACCTCGCGGGCGCCTTCGCCGACATGCAGGCGGTGCAGGCTGACGGCGCGGGCCATGTCGCCGCCGCGGCGAAGGCTGCAGGCGTCCGCGCGCTCGTCCATGTCTCTGCGATCGGCGCCGACCGCCAAAGCGCCTCGGCCTATGGCCGCAGCAAGGGCGATGGCGAAGCTGCGGTACGCGCAAGCTTTGCCGATGCAGCAATCCTGCGTCCGTCGATCCTGTTCGGCCGCGAAGACCAGTTCATCAATCGCTTTGCCGCAATGATGCGCCTGTCGCCGGTCATCCCGGTGATCGCGCCCGACGCGAAGTTCCAGCCAGCCTATGTCGGAGACGTCGCCGATGCGGTCATCGCCGCGCTGGGCGGCGAGGCTGCGGGCAAGATTTTCGAGATCGGGGGGCCGCAAGTCCTGACGATGGGCGAGCTTCTTCGCTGGATCGCCGACGCCACCGGCCGCTCGCCGCTGTTCGTCGACGTTCCCGATGTCGTCGCGGCGGCGCTGGCGACAGGCATCGGCTGGGCCCCCGGCGCGCCGATTACCAAGGACCAGTGGCTGATGCTCCAGCATGACAATGTCGTCGCTGACGGCGCCGCGGGCCTTGCCGAGCTGGGCATCACCCCTACCTCGCTCGCTTCGGTCGCCGACGGCTGGCTGGTCCAGTATCGCCGCAACGGCCGCTTTGCCGAACTCGCCTCGCGATAATGGGCATCTGGCTGACTGCAATCATCCTCGGCATCGTCGAGGGTCTGACCGAGTTTTTGCCCGTCTCCTCGACAGGGCATCTCATTCTCGCGACCGAATTGCTCGGCTATGACGCCGCGCGCTGGGCGATTTTCAACATCGCGATCCAGCCGGGCGCGATCCTCGCGATCGTCGTTTTGTACCGGAAACTGTTCTGGGACATGTTCACGGGCTTTTTCCGCCGCGATCCCGTCGCGATCGCCTTCGTCCGCAACCTGCTGCTCGCCTTCTTCCCGGCGGTCGTCCTCGGCCTCGCCTTTGGCGACTATATCGAGGTGCTGCTGGAGAACGCCGTCGTCGTTGCCTGGGCGCTGATCATTGGCGGCCTCGCCATCCTGCTCGTCGAGCGGTTCGCCAAGACGAGGGACGTCGGGGGCGTCGCGAACCTGTCGACGCGCCAGTCGATCCTCGTCGGGCTGGTCCAGTGTATCGCGATGATTCCCGGCGTCAGCCGGTCGGGTGCGACGATTCTCGGTGCCATGTCCTTTGGAGTCGACCGCAAGACCGCCGCCGAGTTCAGCTTTTTCCTCGCGCTCCCCACGCTGACGGGCGCGACCGTGCTCCAGCTGTTCAAGCATCGCGATGCGATCACGAGCAACGATCTCGGTCTGATCGCAGTCGGCTCGCTCGTTTCGTTCGTCGTCGCTTGGGCGGTGATCAAGGCGTTCCTCGCGGTCGTCACGCGCTTCGGCTTCGCACCGTTCGCTTGGTACCGAATCATCGCCGGGGTCGCCGCGCTGATCTGGCTTGGTATGAGATAGGTCCGATTTGATACTAAATGAAGAAAGATAGTTGCGCGAACCCGTTTTGACGCAAATTTCGCGTTCATTTTAGGTAATCAATATTGACCTAACTCGATATTCGCCCGTGACACGGCTTTTCCGGACATGCAATTCCCTGCGCAACGAAGGGGATACTGCATGGCTTCCGAACGCATGCTCCAGTTTGTGGGGCGTGAACAATCCTATCCGGACAAGCGCTCCGCCGAAGAACGCGCGCGCGACTTCCACGAAATCGCCGAGCGCTATGCCGCGCCCGACGCCGACGCACAGGCGGCGCGTTGCTCGCAATGCGGCGTGCCCTATTGCTCGGTGCATTGCCCGCTCCACAACCATATTCCCGACTGGCTGCGCCTGACCGCCGAGGGCCGGCTGCGCGAGGCCTACGAGCTTTCGAACGCGACCTCGACGATGCCCGAGATTTGCGGCCGAATCTGCCCGCAGGATCGCCTGTGCGAGGGCAATTGCGTGATCGAATTTTCGGGCCATGGCGCGGTGACGATCGGCAGCGTCGAAAAATATATCACCGATACCGCTTGGGCCGAGGGCTGGGTCGAACCGCTGCATCCCGGCCGCCCGACCGGCCAGTCGGTCGGCGTCATCGGTGCGGGCCCCGCAGGCCTGACCGCCGCCGAATATCTGCGCGTCCAGGGGCATGAGGTGCATGTCTATGACCGCCACGACCGCGCCGGCGGCCTGCTCACCTATGGCATTCCCGGCTTCAAGCTGGAGAAGGATGTCGTGATGCGCCGGGTCGACCGGCTGGTCGAGGGCGGCATCCACTTCCACCTCGGCTTCGCGGTCGGTGAAGATGCGACGCTCGACGCGCTCCGGCAAAAGCATGACGCGATCCTGATTGCGACCGGCGTGTACAAGGCGCGCGAGATCAACGTGCCCGGCAATAGCGCCGACGGCGTGATCGCCGCGCTGGACTATCTGATCGCGTCGAACCGCAAGAGCTTCGGCGACGCGGTTCCGGCGTTTGACGACGGCCGCCTCGATGCCAAGGGCAAGCATGTCGTCGTGATCGGCGGCGGCGACACCGCGATGGACTGCGTCCGTACCGCCGTGCGTCAGGGTGCGAAGTCGGTCAAATGCCTCTATCGCCGCGACCGCGAAAACATGCCCGGGTCGCAGCGCGAGGTCGCGAATGCCGAAGAGGAGGGTGTCGAGTTCGTGTGGCTCTCGGCCCCCGAAAGCTTCACCGCGGACAGGCATGTGAAAGAAGTCGCGGTCGCGGGCATGCGCCTCGGCGCCCCCGACGCGAGCGGCCGCCGTAGCCCCGAAGTCGATCCGGGCCGCAAATTCGACGTGCCCGCCGACATGGTAATCAAGGCGCTCGGCTTCGATCCGGAGGAGCTGCCGCACCTGTTCGGCTCGCCCGATCTTTCGGTTACCCGCTGGGGCACGTTGCGCGTCGATCACCAGACCATGATGACCAGTTTGCCGGGGGTTTTCGCGGCGGGGGACATCGTCCGCGGTGCCAGCCTGGTCGTCTGGGGCATCCGCGACGGGCGTGATGTCAGCGAGCAGATGGCAAAGTGGTTGAAAGCGAAAGCAAAAAGCGAAAAGAGGGCCGCATGACCAACAGGAAGGAAATATCATGATGCCCACGTTCAAATCGATCCTGCTCGCCGGAGCCGCCGCGCTGCTGCCACTGGGCGCGCCGGCCCATGCCGCCCCGGAAGAAGCACCGGTCGCCGAAGTCGTCGTTGCTGCGCCCGAGACGGAAGGCGAAACTGCGAGCGACTTCGACAGCGAAGCCTATGCCGAGCAGCAAAAGGCGAAGATGCAGAAGGAAATGGACGAAGCGGTCGCGCTGATCGAAAAGATGTTCGACACGAGCAGCCTGCCGCCGATCGAGCCCGCGCGCCTGACGCTCGCGCAGCAGACGATGGGCGCGCTGATCCCCGCCGGCAGCCTCGAGAAGATGATCGACAATCTGTACGGCAAGATGTTCAAGGCGATCATGGGCGAATTCGGCGGCCAGTCCGACCTGTTGCTCTCGATCAAGACCGGGGTCGAAAGCGATCAGATCGCGAAGCTCGACGAAGCGACCAAGGGCAAGGTCGCCGACATGTTCGATCCGCATCGCAAGGAACGCGAAGACCAGATCACCAAGGTCATCAAGCCGCTGATCAGCGAAGTGCTGGGCGACATGGAGCCGCCGATGCGCGAAGGCCTTGCCAAGGCCTATGCCCGCAAGTTCACCGCAGCGCAGCTTACCGACCTCAATGGCTTTCTCGCTACCCCGACCGGCACTCTTTATGCGAACGAATGGATGGCGCTCCAGGCCGATCCCGAAGTGATGGTCGCGGTGATCAGGGCGGTTCCGCCGCTGGTCACGAAGTTCATCGACCGCGCGCCGCAGATCGAAAAGGACATGAAGGATCTGCCGAAGGAAAAGCAGCTTTCCGACTTCGACGACAAGGAACTCGCGAAGCTCGCCAAGCTGATGAAGGTCGACGTGAAGGTGCTGAAGGAACAGCGCGACATGTGGAATTCGGACAGCGTCGAAGCGAGCGATGCGGTCGCGGTCGAGGCGGCCGACGATTATGCCGTCGATGCAGCTGCCGATGCCGCGACGGCGGCGGCGGACGCAGCCGATTACGCCACCGATGCGGTCGCCGACCCCGCCTATGACCGCAGCAACTGGTCGGCCGCCGACCTGAAGCGCGTCGAGGACCTCGAAACCGCGTACGAAAATGCGTCGCTTGCCGCGCAGCAGGCCGCCGAAGAAGCGGCTGCCAATGCCAGCAAGCGTTCGAAAATACCCAACAAATAGGCGCCCAGCCCGTCAGGACGAAGATGATGACCCATTACCCCACCCCCGATCACGCGCGGCTTGCAGTCGAAGGCATGTATCGCCCCGACATGGAATCCGATGCCTGCGGCGTCGGCATGGTCGCGGCAACCGACGGCAAGCCGTCGCGCCGCGTCGTCGAGGCGGCGATCGAGGCGCTGCGTGCCGTCTGGCACCGCGGCGCGGTCGATGCCGACGGCAAGACCGGGGATGGGGCGGGCATCCATGTCGACCTGCCGGTCCGCTTCTTCGACGATGCGATCGCCGCGTCTGGTCACAAGGTGCGCCCGAACCGCCTTGCGGTCGGCATGGTCTTCCTGCCGCGCACCGATCTGGGCGCGCAGGAGGAATGCCGCACGATCGTCGAGGCCGAGATCATCGACGCGGGCTTCACCATCTACGGCTGGCGCCAGGTGCCGGTCGATGTGTCGGTGATCGGCGACAAGGCGCAGCGCACGCGTCCGGAGATCGAGCAGATCATGATCGCGGGCCCGCTCCCCGACGAACAGTCGGTCGACGAGTTCGAAAAGCAGCTTTATCTGGTCCGCCGCCGCATCGAGAAAAAGGTGATCGCGGCGCAGGTTGCCGACTTCTATATCTGCAGCCTCTCGGCGCGCTCGATCATCTACAAGGGCCTGTTCCTTGCCGAGAGCCTTGCGGACTTCTTCCCCGACCTCACCAACAAGCTGTTCGAAAGCCGCGTCGCGATTTTCCACCAGCGCTATTCGACCAATACGTTCCCGCAATGGTGGCTGGCGCAGCCGTTCCGCTGCCTCGCCCACAACGGCGAAATCAACACGATCCGTGGCAACAAGAACTGGATGAAAAGTCACGAGATCAAGATGGCGAGCCTCGCGTTCGGCGAGCATTCGGAAGACATCAAGCCGGTGATCCCCGCGGGCGCATCGGACACCGCCGCGCTCGACGCGGTGTTCGAGGCGCTGTGCCGCGCCGGCCGCGATGCACCGACCGCCAAGCTGATTCTCGTCCCCGAGGCGTGGACGACCGAATGCGACGTTCCCGATAATCATCGCGCGATGTACAGCTATCTCGCCAGCGTCATGGAACCGTGGGACGGCCCCGCCGCGCTCGCGATGACCGACGGCCGCTGGGCGGTCGCGGGCATGGATCGCAACGCGCTCCGCCCGCTGCGCTACACGCTGACCGCCGACAATCTGCTCGTCGTCGGTTCGGAGAGCGGCATGGTGCTGCTGCCCGAAGCGAGCATCCGCAAGAAAGGCCGTCTTGGCCCCGGCCAGATGATCGCGGTCGATCTCGACGACGGCACGCTCTACGAAGATCTCGCGATCAAGGACAAGATCGCCGACGCGCAGGATTATCCTTCGCGCGTCAAGGGCTTCCGCACGATGGCCGACCTGCCGAAGGGCGGCAGATCGAGCCTCCCCACCTTCGATCGCCCGGAGTTGCTGCGCCGTCAGGTCGCCGCCGGCCTGACCATGGAAGACATGGAGCTGATCCTGTCGCCGATGGTCGAGGATGCCAAGGAAGCGATCGGATCGATGGGCGACGACACCCCGCTCGCGGTCATCTCCGACAAGCCGCGCCATGTTGCGCAATTCTTCCGCCAGAATTTCAGCCAGGTCACCAACCCGCCGATCGACAGCTTACGCGAGCGGCATGTGATGAGCCTCAAGACGCGTTTCGCGAACCTCGCGAACATCCTCGATGAAAAGGGTCAGAGCGACCATGTCCTCGTGATCGACAGCCCCGTGCTCGTCGGGGACGACTGGGACCGCCTCCGCGCCTATTTCGGCGATGCGGTCGCCGACATCGACTGTACTTTTGCCGCGGGCGGCGATGCGTCGACGTTGCGCGAGGCCATCGCCCGCGTCCGCCGCGAGGCCGAGGACGCGGTGCGCGCGGGCCGCAGCGAATTGTTCCTGTCGGACCAGAATCTCGGCGAGGACCGCGTCGGCATGGCAATGGTGCTCGCCGCCGCTGCCGTCCACACGCATCTCGTGAGAAAGGGCCTGCGCAGCTACGCCTCGATCAACGTGCGTTCGGCCGAAGTGCTCGACACGCATGCGTTCGCCGTGCTCGTCGGCGTCGGCGCGACGACGGTTCACGCTTATCTGACTGAAGCTGCAATCGCCGATCGGCAAGCACGCGGATTGTTCGGCGACCTGTCGCTCGACGACTGCCGCCTGCGCTTCCGCAAGGCGATCGACGATGGCCTCCTCAAGATCCTCGCCAAGATGGGGATCGCGGTGATCTCCAGCTATCGCGGCGGCTATAATTTCGAAGCGGTCGGTCTCAGCCGCGCGCTCGTCAACGACCTCTTCCCCGGCATGCCGGCGAAGATTTCGGGCGAAGGCTATCAGTCGCTCTTCATCAACGCGACGGACAAGCACACGGCCGCCTTCGACAGCCGCGTGACCACGCTGCCCATCGGCGGATTCTACCGCCAGCGCGCGGGCGGCGAGGCGCATGCCTATTCGGCGCAGCTGATGCACCTGCTACAGACCGCGGTCGCGACCGACAGCTATTCGACCTACCTGCAGTTCGCGCGCGGGGTCGCCGACCTGCCGCCGATCTATCTGCGCGATCTGATGGAGTTCAACTACCCTGCGCAGGGCGTCGCGCTCGACAGCGTCGAGGCGATCACCGAAATCCGCAAGCGGTTCGTCACCCCCGGCATGTCCTTGGGCGCGCTGTCGCCGGAGGCGCATGAAACGCTGGCGATCGCGATGAACCGCATCGGCGCGAAGGCCGTGTCGGGCGAAGGCGGCGAAGCCAGCGAACGCTATCGCCCCTATGCAAACGGCGACAACGCCAACAGCAACATCAAGCAGATTGCCTCGGGCCGCTTCGGCGTCACCGCCGAATATCTCGGCGCGTGCGACGAGATCGAGATCAAGGTCGCACAGGGAGCCAAGCCCGGCGAAGGCGGCCAGCTTCCGGGCTTCAAGGTCACCGAATTCATCGCGCGCCTGCGCCATGCAACGCCCGGCGTGACGCTGATCAGCCCGCCGCCGCATCACGACATCTATTCGATCGAGGATCTGGCGCAGCTCATTTATGACCTGAAGCAGATCAATCCGAAGGCGCGCGTCTGCGTGAAGCTCGTCAGTTCGGCGGGCATCGGCACCGTCGCGGCGGGGGTCGCCAAGGCGCATGCCGACGTCATTCTCGTCGCGGGCAACACCGGCGGAACCGGCGCTTCGCCGCAGACGAGCGTCAAATATGCCGGCACGCCGTGGGAAATGGGGCTGAGCGAAGTCAATCAGGTGCTGACCTTGAACGGTCTGCGCCACCGCATCCGCCTGCGCACCGACGGCGGGCTCAAGACCGGGCGCGATATCGTGATCGCGGCGATCCTCGGCGCCGAGGAATATGGCATCGGGACATTGAGCCTCGTCGCGATGGGCTGCATCATGGTGCGGCAGTGCCATTCGAACACCTGCCCCGTCGGCGTCTGCACGCAGGACGAGAAGCTGCGCCAGAAGTTCACCGGCAGCCCCGAAAAGGTCATCAACCTGATGACCTTCATCGCCGAGGAAGTGCGCGAAATCCTCGCCAAGCTCGGTTGCCGCAGCCTCGACGAGGTGATCGGCCGTACCGAACTGCTGCGTCAGGTCAGCCGCGGCGCCGAGCATCTCGACGACCTCGATTTGAACCCGATCCTCGCCAAGGTCGACGCCCCCGACGACCAGCGCCGTTCGCAAGGGCCGAGCTTCCGCAACCCGGTGCCCGACAGCCTTGACGCGCAGATCCTGAGTGACGCCAAGCCGCTGTTCGAGCGCGGCGAGCGCATGCAGCTGACCTACAACGTCCGCAACACGCACCGCGCCGTGGGCACGCGCCTGTCGGCCGAGGTTACCGCGCGTTTCGGGATGAAGGGCCTTGCCGACGACCATGTGCAGGTACGCCTGCGCGGCACAGCGGGCCAGTCGCTCGGCGCCTTCCTGTGCCAGGGTGTCACGCTCGAAGTGTTCGGCGACGCCAACGATTATGTCGGCAAGGGCCTGTCGGGTGGCCGCATCGTCGTGCGCCCGACAGTGTCGAGCCCGCTCGTCAGCCAGCACAACAGCATCATCGGCAACACCGTCCTTTACGGCGCGACCGCGGGCACTCTGCTTGCGGCGGGTCAGGCGGGCGAGCGCTTCGCGGTCCGCAATTCGGGCGCGAAGGTGGTCGTCGAAGGCTGCGGCGCCAACGGCTGCGAATATATGACCGGCGGCACCGCGGTGATACTTGGCCCGGTGGGCTCGAACTTCGGCGCGGGCATGACGGGCGGCATGGCGTTCATCCTCGACACCGACGAGCAGTTCGAACGCCGCGCCAATGGCGAATCGATCCTGTGGCAGAGGCTCGCGAGCAGCCATTGGGAGGCCGTCCTCAAGGAACTGGTCGAAGACCATGCAAAGGCTACCGGCAGCAAATGGTCGGCCGAAGTCCTCGCCGACTGGGATCGCTGGCGCGGCCGCTTCTGGCAGGTATGCCCGAAGGAAATGCTCAGCCGTCTGACCCATTCGCTGAACGAGGAAGAGGCCGAGGTCGTCGCGGCAGAATGACCCGTCGCAGCGGCGGTGCGATCCATCGCATCGCCGCAAGGCGTTCAGCCCCGCGAAAGCGTTGGTTCTTTAAGGACACCGCTTTGCTGACCCCCCTCGTCCTTCGAAAGGATGGAGCCATGACCCGTTTCGCCCTGATCACTCTCCCCCTGCTCGCGCTCGCGGCGCCGCTGCCGGCTGCTGCCAGCGAGGTGCAAGAAGCGGTCGCAACGCTCAACGATCCGGTCGCACAGGACCGGATGGCCGACACCATCACCGCGATGGTCGGCGCGCTGATGCAGATGCAGGTTGGCCCGCTCGCAAAAGCGGTCGCGCAGATCGACCCCGAATCCGGTGCGGCCTATATTCCGCCCGATGCCACGCTCGGTGAAGTCGCAGGCCGCGATCCCGAATATGCCGAGCGGATGGGCGACGATGTTCGCGCCGGAACGCGCATGGCGGGCCATGCCGCCTCCGCGCTGACTGCTTATGCCCCCGTTCTCAAGGATATGGCGCGCGACCTTGCCGCGCAATGGGACCGCGAACGCGCCGACTCGCGCCGCTAGAGCTTAATCCACAATCCGAATTCCGTCGCACGCCATAGCCGTTGCGCGTGGCGGCCTGCTGCCGCTATGCCGGGGGCATGTGGCAACTCTATCAATTCCCGCTCTGTCCCTTTTCGCGCAAGGTCCGGCTTTTGCTGGGCGAAAAGGGTATTGGTTATGAATTGGTACGCGAATCGCCGTGGGAACGGCGTGACGAGTTCATCGACCTCAATCCCGCCGGGCGCACTCCGGTGATGGTCGATCAGGGGCGCGGCCAGGTGCTGATGGACAGCATGGCGATCGCCGAATATTTCGAAGAAACCGTCGAAGGCAAGGCGATGATCAACGGCACGGCAGCGAACCGGGCCGAAATCCGCCGACTGACTTCGTGGTTCGACCATGATTTCTATTATGAGGTCACGGGCCCACTGCTGTTCGAGCGGATGCAGAAGCGCATCGTCCATCGTCAGCCACCCGACGGCGGCGCGCTGCGCGAGGCGATGAAAGCGGCGAACAACCATCTCGACTATGTCGACTATCTGATCGACCACCGCACATGGCTCGCCGGCGCGACGATGAGCCTCGCCGATCTGACCGCGGCGGCACATATTTCGGTCGCCGACTATCTCGGCGGGATCGACTGGACGGGGCACGAACAGACGAAGGGCTGGTATTCCGGTCTGAAATCGCGCCCGAGCTTCCGGCCGCTCCTGGCGGAGCGGATGGAGATCGTGACGCCGCCGAAATATTACGAAGACGTCGACTTCTGATCCGCATGGAAATAGGTGTTCCCCGGCGAAAGCCGGGGCCCATGCGTAGCGCTGGGCAATCTGGACCCCCGGCTTTCGCCGGGGAACACAAAACCAGCGCTTAGCAGCCCTTGTACTTCCAGTTCCGATCCTTGCCCTCGGCGACCTGCGCGACGATCGTTTCGATGCGCTTGACGCGCGTTTCCTCGCGCTTCGCTTCGATCACCCATTCGATATAGTCGCGCCGCTTGCCCGGCGAGAAGCCGTCCCAATGGCCTTGCGCCGCGGCGTTTGCTTTCAGCGCCGCGCCGAGATCGCCCGGCAGGTCGAGCGCCGGCTTGGACTTCGGCGCGGGGCGCTTGGGCTTGTTCCCGGCGCAGAGCGCCGCAGCCTTGACGATCAACGCCGCCATCGCATCGTCGCCCGGCAAATCGGCCAGCGACGCCAACCGCCCCATGCTACCCATCGCGCCGGTGTCCCGCGGCGAACCGGTGACTTCCTCGTCGCGCCAGAAGCCGAAGGTCGCATGTTTCTTGAATGCCGCCATGCCCGCAAGATTCTGGCCGTGCAGCACGAAATGCGGCACGCCCCATTTCAGCGCCTCCTCCGCACCTGGCGCATATTGATGCACCAGATCACGCAAATGGGTCAGGATCGGCTGCGCGAAGGGCTGCGCCCTTGCGATATAGGCGTCGATGCGCGGATCGCGGGTCAGTCCGGCCACCTTGCCGAAACCAGATAGTTGAGCGCTTCGCTGCCACCGAGCTTGAAACCCTTGGCGGGCGATGGCGACAGGCCGGTGCGGTCGATGACCTCCAACCCCGCGTCTTCGAGCAGTTTTGTCAGCTCCCCGGGCTTCAGGAACTGGTCCCAGTCGTGCGTGCCGCGGGGCACCGCACCGACGCGCTCGGCCGCCTCGACGAGCAGCAGTTTAGACAGCGCAGTACGGTTGGGGGTCGACAGGATCATCAGCCCGCCGGGCGCGAGGCGCATCGCGAGTTCGCCGATGAAGGCCGCGGGGTCGGCGACATGCTCGACGACCTCCATCGAGGTGACGAGGTCGAAGGTTGCGAGCGGCAGCGCGGCGAGCTCGCCCGCAAAATAGCTGATCGCCAGTCCCTGCCCCGCCGCATGCGCGCGCGCGGCAGCGATATTCTCGGGCGCCGCATCGACCCCGGTCACCACTCCGCCCATCCGCGCCAACGGCTCGGCGAGCAGCCCCGCGCCGCAACCGACATCGATCACGCTGCGCCCGGCAAGCGCGTAACGCTCGCGCGCATCGACATGCCAATGCGCGTCGACCTGTTCGCGGATATAGGCGAGGCGCACGGGATTGAGCTTGTGCAGCATCGCCGACGATCCGTGCGGGTCCCACCAGTCGGCGGCGAGCGCGCCAAAATGGGCGGCTTCGTGCGGGTTGATCGTGGCGGCGCTCATGCCCTGCGATGTGACATCTTGCCTCGCGCCATGCAAGAAATTCTATCCCGCGCATACGATGCCGGTCTTGCCATCGCCTTCCCCCTTCCGTAACGACGCGAGCGCCGCGGAAATGCTTGGAAAAGTTGCGGCCGAAACCAGATTGAGAAAGCGGGGCGAGATGGCGCGGATCGTGATGAAATTCGGGGGCACGTCGATGGCGGGCACCGAGCGGATTCGCACCGTGGCGAAACTCGTCGCGCGCGAAGTCGGGCTGGGCAACGAGGTCGCGGTCGTCGTGTCGGCGATGGCAGGCGAAACCGACCGGCTCGTCAATTTCTGCCGCGAGGCGAACCCGCGGTATGACCCCGCCGAATATGACGTCGTCGTCGCCGCGGGCGAACAGATCACCTCCGGCCTGCTCGCGCTGACCTTGCAGGCGATGGGCACCCCCGCGCGCAGCTGGCTCGGCTGGCAGCTCCCGATCCGCACCGAGGAAGCGCACGCGCGTGCACGTATCGCCGATATCGACACGGGCGCGCTTGCCGCTGCGATGGCGAAGGGCGAGGTCGCGGTCATCCCGGGCTTTCAGGGCCTGATGGATGATGGCCGCGTCTCGACGCTCGGCCGCGGCGGATCGGACACAAGCGCCGTGGCTGTTGCCGCGGCGCTCAAGGCCGATCGCTGCGACATCTATACCGACGTCGACGGCGTCTACACGACCGACCCGCGTATCGTCGCGCGCGCGCGCAAGCTCGACTATGTAACCTATGAGGAAATGCTCGAACTCGCGAGCGTCGGCGCGAAAGTGCTCCAGACGCGCTCGGTCGGGCTCGCGATGAAAGAGGGTGTGCGCGTGCAGGTCCTGTCCAGCTTCGTTGAAGGCGACGAAGCACCCGCAACCGGCACGATGATCGTCAGCGACGAGGAAATAGAGGAACATCAGATGGAACGGCAGCTGATCACCGGCATCGCCCACGACAAGAATGAAGCCAAGGTCATCGTCACGCGCGTGCCCGACAAGCCGGGCGCGGTCGCGAACATCTTCGGCCCGCTCGCCGCCGCCGGGATCAACGTCGACATGATCATCCAGAACGTCGGCCGCGAAAAGGGCGAGACCGACGTGACCTTCACCGTTCCGGCGACCGACCTGCTGCGCTCGATCGACCTGCTCGAGGGATCGAAGGACAAGATCGGCTTCAACCGCATCATCAGCGACGACAAGGTGGCGAAGATCAGTGTCGTTGGCGTCGGCATGAAGAGCCATGCCGGGGTCGCCAGCACGATGTTCCGCGCATTGGCCGACCGCGGGATCAACATCCAGGCGATTTCGACCAGCGAGATCAAGGTCAGCGTGCTGATCGACGAGGATGAAACCGAACTCGCGGTGCGCGTCCTCCACACCGCCTACGGGCTCGACGCGGACTAGGCTTTATTCGGCCGCGAGCGGCTGCAGTCCGCCGCCCGCGCGGCGGCGCAGTCGCGCCTGCGTGATAAAATGCACCACCGCGATGTGGACCGCGAACAGGCCGAATTTCGACGCCAGCGGGAAAATTCCGATGAACAGCGGCCACCATGCGGTGAAGAAGAGCGCGATGACGAGGTTGAGGCCCGCGCTCGCGAACATCAGCGCTGCCCAGATCATGCCGAACCGGTCCATGACATCGCCGACGATCGCAAGCTGCTCGGGCGGGATATAGCGGCTGAGCCATCCCTTGCGCAGCATCACGCTGCCGACGATCAGATAGACGATGGTCGGCTTTGCCATCACGAAACGCGGGTCGCCGGTGAAAAGCGTCGCCGCAGCGGTGAAGAGCACTGACGCGAGGCTGATCCACTGCAGCGCCGCGACCTTCTTGCCACGCGCCAGTTCGTGGCCGACGACCGCGAGCGCGACGACGGTGCCCGCGATCGTCGCGGGGACGATTCCCGCGCCAGCGACCAGCAGCACCGCAAAGACGAGCACGCCGAGCGAGTCGAAGATCATCGGCCCGAGAGCGTAGAGCAAGGTTTTCATCCGCCTGTCCTTTTCCGACTCAATGTTACCAACGTAAACATTGAGTCGGAAAAGGAAGCGCGTCAAGAATAAATTGACGCTGTTAACATGATGTGCGGCTAACCGTAGTTATGCAGCGATCAAATGCGGAGCTGAACTTTCGCCGTCACCGACAGCCCCGGGCGTAGTGCCGCCAATGCCGGCTGCCCCGGATCGAGCCGGATACGCACCCCGACGCGCTGGACGATCTTGGTGAAATTGCCCGACCCGGGCTCGAAAGGCAGCAGCGTGAACGCGCTTCCCGCCCCCGGCGCGAGGCTTTCGACGGTGCCGTGCAGCGTCTCACCGAGCGCGTCGACATAGATGTCGGCTTTCTGCCCCGGGCGCATCGCGCGCGTCTGCGTTTCCTTGAAATTGGCGACGACATAGATCGACTTCACCGGCACGACCGACAGCAGCCGCGACCCGGGCTGGACATAATCGCCGACCTGAATGCGCCGGTTGCCGACGACGCCATCGATCGGCGCGGCGACGAGCGTATGTCCGCGGTCGAGCTTCGCAAGTGCCAGCGCGGCGCGCGCCTTTGCCGCTTCGGCCTCGGCCGCCTTGACCTGCGCCGCGAGGATCGGGCCCTT
>NZ_DATMST010000162.1:0-40631 GCF_035565275.1 Sphingopyxis sp. | reverse complement strand
GTTCCAGACCGGAACGGCGCCCTTTCTTTGGCGGATGCGGGGCGGTTCAGGGCTCGACCGGGATGCCAGCAAGCTGCTTGGCCGTGCGAATCGTCAGCGATGTCTTCACGCTGGTAACGTTGGGGGCCGAGGTGAGGTGTGCGGTCAGGAAGGACTGGAAGCTCTGCAGGTCGCGTGCGACAACCTTGAGCAGAAAGTCGATCTCGCCGTTGAGCATATAGCACTCGCGCACCTCGGCGAGTCCGCCGACATAGTCCTCGAACGCCTTCAGGTCGGATTCGGCCTGGCTGCGCAGGCTGACCATAGCAAAAACCGTGATCCCGTAACCGAGTTTCGCAGGGTCGAGGTCGGCATGATAGGACCGGATGACCCCCGTTTCCTCCAGCGCGCGAACGCGGCGGAGGCACGGCGGTGCCGTCAATCCCACCATCTGTGCCAGTTCGACATTCGTCATCCGCCCGTTTTTCTGCAGCTCGCCCAGTATCTGCAAATCAATCTGATCGAATTTCTGACTCGCCATCATTGAAACATCCGCTTTCCAAAACTGCGATGATCATAATATTATTTCAGGCGATTGCAATTGTCCCACAATGTGACGTGGAGAGTTAAGGCACTTTCATGACCGCATGATTCACGCTAGCCGGTAAGCATACGGTAACCAACGATACAGGGTGTGGGGCTGGCTTCGCGTGACTGCTGACTCGATGATCGCGACCATCTTGCGCCAAGCGCCTGCGGACCACCGCGCGAGTATTGCGGCGTGGCGGCAGCTCTCCGATATTCTGGCCCAGCGCGGTAATCAACTGGCCGAAGGCGATATTCGGCGCAGCTTGCATGCGCTTGCCGTATTGCGGCCACGGGTCCCCGAATCCGTGCGCCGCGACTGCGCCCGGGCGATCGCGCGGCACGGCCGATTTGCCCCGCTGGTGGCACTTTACGCCAATGATGTTCCGGCGGTTTCGGCGATCATGCTGCGCGATGCGCGACTGGCCGAGGCCGACTGGCTCGCGATGCTGCCGGCAACCAGTGCGATGGCGCGCTCGGTGCTAGCCGGGCGCACCGATCTGCCGCACGGCGTCTATCGCGCGCTGGCCAGTCTCGGCAGCGCGTCGGTCGCGCTTCCGCAGCCCCTGGTGGCTGTGACCGGGGAAACACCTGTGCCGGCGCCTGTCACCGACGTCGCGGCGCAGGCCGAGGCCGAGGCCGGGGCCGAGAACACGCCAAGCCAGATCAGCGAACTTGTCCGCCGCATCGACAAATATCAGTCGACACGCGGCCAACCGGCGGCGGCGCGCGCACCACGCGAGGCTTTCCAGTTCGAAACGGGCCCCGACGGGGTGATCCACTGGGTCGACGGCGTAACACGCGGTGCTGTGATCGGCCTGTCGATCGCCGAGGCAGCCTTTGGTGGTGAGCCGGGCACCGACGGCATCGCTGCCGGCGCCTTTCGTCAGCGCGCTGAAATCATCAATGCCCGAATGATCCTTGAAGGAGCGCCTGCAGAAGCTGGCGAATGGCGATTTTCCGCTCTGCCCTGGTTCGACCCGGCGACCGGCCAGTTCCGCGGTTACCGCGCGAACGCCCGCCGCCCGCTTCGCAACGAGACACCCTATGGCGGGCCCGCAGCCCAGGATTCGGGCGATTCGATCCGTCAGCTGATTCACGAACTGCGCAGTCCGCTCAACGCGATTTCGGGTTTCGCCCAGATCATCTCCGGGCAAATGTTCGGCCCGGTCAGCCATGGCTATCGTGCGATGGCCGAAAAGATCGTAGCCGATGCCGCGTCGGTGCAGGCGATCATCGACGACCTCGAAACGGCGGCACGAAGCGGCTCGACACCCATGGTGCAGCCGTCGGGTGAAGTCGCCGACATCGGTGCGGTGGTGACGCAGGTCGAAAGCGATCTGGCCGGACTTCTGGCCGATCAGCGCGTCGACCTCAGCATTTCGCGAGTCGGCGGGCCGTTCCTGGGGCTGGCGAGCGACGTCAATGCGCGGCGCATGGTCGGCCGCCTGCTCACCGCACTGATCGATGTATCCGAACCGGGGGCGATCCTGGTGGGACAACTGGTGACCGAATCGCAGCATGACGACATGTTGCAGTTGCGCATCGTCCGGCCCGCAACGATCCGCTTCGCCACCGCCGCGGACCTCCTCGATCCGGGGTTCAGCCCCGAGGGCGAGGCGCCCGGCGCGGCGGTGCTCAGTCTCGGTTTCTCGCTGAGGCTCGTCGACAGCCTTGCCCGCAGCGCCGGGGGACGGCTCGATATCGGTCATAACGCCTTGACCTTGCACCTGCCCTCCGCCACCTCGAAAGCCGAAGTCGAGCTGGAAGCCCAGCAGGGCGAGTAGCTCCGTCGGGGCAAGGGGGGCATGGTGCAGCCTGCGGGCAATTTCTTTGCATATCCGTCTGCATCGAACCTGATCACGCTGAAAGCGGGCGAGCGTCCGCATTTCTGGGTGACGATCGATACCGAGGAAGATTTCGACTGGACGGCGCCCTTCGCCCGCACCGGCTATCGTCTCGCATCGGTTCCCGCGCTTGCCGAATGCCAAGGCTATTTCGAACGCGCCGGAGTGTGCCCCGCTTATCTGGTAGACTGGCCGATCGTTGCCGATGATCGTGCGGTCGAAATTCTTGGCGCTGCCCAGGCGGCCGGGCGCTGCGAGGTCGGCGCGCAGCTGCATCCCTGGGTCACGCCGCCGCATGACGAGGAGGTCGGTGACCGGAACAGCTATACCGGAAACCTGCCCGCCGCCCTGCAGCTAGCCAAGATGACGGCGCTCCGCGATGCCATTCGCGACCGGTTCGGTATAGCGCCGACCGTATATCGCGCCGGACGCTATGGTCTGGGTGGTGAAACCGCCGCGATGCTCGCGGAACTGGGTTTTCGCTGCGACACGTCGGTTCGTGCGGGCTTCGATTATCGCGGAGGCCATGGCCCCGATTATCGCGACGCGCCGCTCAATCCCTGGTGGGTCGAGACGCCGCAGGGCGCGGTGGTGGAAATGCCGCTCACGACCGTTTTCGGTGGCTTGCTGGGCGGCGCGGGACGATCCGTCTATCACCGTATCGCGAGGACCGGCACGCACGCGGGGGCGGCGCTGGCCCGCTTTGGCCTTGTCGAGCGGATAGCATTGACGCCCGAGGGTATTCCGGCCGAGCGGGCATGCAAGGCGATCGATATCGCAATCGATTTGCGCCTTCCTGTGCTGAATTTCTCCTTTCATTCGCCCTCACTGCAGCCCGGCAACACACCCTATGTGCGCAGCACGGCTGACCTCGAGCGCTTTTATCGCTGGTGGGACGTGGTGCTCGATCATCTCGCGCGGCGCGGTATCGAGGCGACCACGGAGGCCGGAATATTGGCCATAGCCGAAGGGAAATCCGCCGCCTGAGCGTTGGCGCTTGCCAACGCGGCGCGCGCTCCGCTATCGCCCGCACACCCCCGCCGGGTTTCGAAGGGGGGCCTGTAGCTCAATGGTTAGAGCTGGCCGCTCATAACGGCTAGGTTGCGGGTTCGAGTCCTGCCGGGCCCACCATTTTTCCGATAATCTTCGCGAAGCATTTCCCTTGCAAATTGCAACCGATCACGGTCCAGTGCGCGCCGCAGAAGGAGAGGGAAATGGGGAAGCGGCGGACGATCTTGCTTGGCGGTCTTGCGATCGTCGCGGTAGTAGCAGGGGCGGTGGCGGTCCGCACCGCTACCTTTGCGCCGAAGGATATTGCCGATGGCAGCAACGTCCGGCTGGCGGCGGCGCCGGCTTATGATCTGGACGCCGCGGTCGGTCATCTGAGCGCAGCAGCGCAGATCAAAACGATATCGCATCAGGATCCGGCGGAGAACGAGATAGCCGAATGGGACCGGCTGCACGCCTGGCTTGCCGCGACCTATCCCGAAACGCATCGTGCCATGACGCGCACAATCCTGCCGAACCGGACGCTCATCTATCATTGGCCCGGCAGCGACGCCGCGCTCGCGCCGATCATCGTCATGGCGCACCAGGATGTCGTACCGGTAACCGAAGGTACCGAAGGCGACTGGAAATATCCGCCCTTTGCCGGAACGATCGCCGAAAAGGCGGTGTGGGGTCGCGGTACGGTTGACGACAAGGGCTCGCTCATCGGGCTGTTCGAGGCGATCGAGGCGCTGGCGAAGAATGGCTTCCGGCCGAAACGCGGCATCTATCTGGTGTCGGGGCACGACGAGGAAGCCGGTGGTTCGGGCGCGGTCGCGGCGGCGGCGAAACTGAAAGCCGAGGGTGTCCGCGCGCTGTTCACGCTCGACGAGGGCAGCGTCGTGCTGCGCGATACGCCGGTGATCAACGGTCCCGCAATTTTGATCGGTGTCGCCGAAAAGGGGTATGCGACGCTCAAGGTCACCGCAAACGCGCCTGGAGGCCACAGCTCGATGCCGCCTGCCGAGACCGGCGTGACGACGCTGGCACGCGCGGTACTCGCGATCACCGAAAATCCGTTCCCGATCGAGATGCGCGGCCCCGGCGCAGCGATGGTCGAAGCGCTGGCGGCGCATAAGGGCGGCGCAACCAAGATGGCGGTCGCGAACCAGTGGCTGCTCGGGCGTGTCCTCAAGGACCAGCTTTCGTCTTCGCCATCGTCGGCCGCGGCTTTTCACACGACCATCGCGCCGACGATGCTCCAGGGGAGCCCGAAAGAGAATGTGTTGCCGCAATCGGCCAGCGCCCTGATCAACTACCGCATCGCGCCGTGGAACCGTTCGGCTGACATCATGGCGCGCGCGAAAGCGGCGGTCGGCGACGCGCCCGTCGAACTCAGCTGGGTCAAACCACCGAACGAGCCCTCGCGCATATCCTCTTCGAATTCACGGGGGTGGAACTATGTCGTCGCCGCCGCGCGCGCCGACGCTCCCGACGCCGTCGTCGCGCCCTATCTGGTGGTTGCGGCGACCGACAGCCGAAGCATGGAACTCATTTCCGAGGATGTGTACCGTTTCATGCCGATGCATTTCACGCTGAAGGAAACGGCGATGATCCACGGGACCAACGAACATATGGCGATCGACAGCTTCAAACGCATGATCGATTTCTATGCGCGGCTGATCGCGACATCTGCGGGATAGACTTGGGCGCGCCGCCTGTCTAAGGCGCAGCAGCGTCGGGGAGTGGCGCAGCCCGGTAGCGCGCTTGCTTTGGGAGCAAGATGTCGCAGGTTCGAATCCTGTCTCCCCGACCATTTCCCGCTTGATCAGCCTTGCTTCTTCTCCGTTGCACGCCGCGGCATGTGGGGTGCGGGCGGCGCGATCACCGCGCCGCTCCTTGCGTCGACCGTCCCGCGCAGTTTGGCAGGGTCGACGCGAATCTCCGCCGCCCAACGCTCGAGATCGGGCGGACGGTAGCCGGGCAATTTGCGCCACCGGTCGAAAACGCTGGCGTCGATCGTTTCATTAGCGCTGAGCCATGTTCCCTTGCCACCCGGAGTGGCAGGTGCGGCAATGCGGCGATGAAAGCGCCGGCCCAGCTTGAAAACGCGATAGAAGCCCCTGAGGAAACTTCTGAAACTGTCGTGGAGTGGCGCTGCGATCTCATAACCGGTTGGTATCACCTTGCCGCGGAAGGCGACGCCAAGGTCTCCCGCCTTCGCCATCAGCCATGCGAGCGGCAACTGGGGCATGTCATCGCCCGCGATGCCGCCCCCGACATTGCCGTGGGCGCCCGCGAACCAGCGCTGCTCGACGATCGTCGGCCGGACGCGGCGCTTCCCCGGCGGGTCGGGGGTGTCGGGCGTGAAGTGCGTCCACAGCGACGGCGCGAATGCCGCGCGATGCTCGTCGAGCGCAAGCGCGTGATAGGCGTGTTCGTAAATTGCCGAGAGCCGGCTGTTATGGAACCCGAAACGCCGCCGGCTGACCCCCGGGATATTGCCGAACGGGACGCCGAGCGCGCCCACGGTGTCCCAAACGCCGATCATCTTGATCGGAACGCGCCGTGAATGGCGTAGCAGCCGCTTTTCTTGCGGTGGCAGGTCTTTCGTCTGGTGGAGTTCGACGAACGATGGTGCTTTGGCATCGAGGCGATAGCGTTCGTAGAGTTCCTCGACCGAAAGCGGCGATCCCGGGCGCAGCAGGCCGCAGCGCGCGATCATTCCGGCGGTGCTGCGCGCGGTAAAGGCGCCGCGGCTGAACCCGAAGAGGAATATCTGGTCGCCTTGGTCATAATGACCCATCAGCCAGCGATAGGCGCCGATGATGTCGCGATCGAGCCCGAACCCGAGCGCGCCGCCACGGATGCGCTCGCCGCGCGGCGTGCCGACGCCGGCGGTATAGTAGCAAAGCTGCGGGATGCCGGCTGCGTCCTGCGGTGCGACGAGCTGGCTGAGCCGCCAGACGCTCGTATTGTCTTCCGAGCTGTTCCACGTGCCATCGAGCAGGAGGATGAGCCGCTTGCCCGGGCTGGTGACAGTCGGTTTCCCCATCGCGCCGCGTTCTCCACTCTCGCTACCGACGGTCTCTCATATCTCCATGATCCCAGCAAGGCGGGCAGAAGGAATTGCGAGCGGCGCGCATAAAAAAAGACGGCCTTCCCGAAGGAAGACCGCCCTTTTTCGTTTCGGTCATTGCCCCGAAGGGCTGCGACTTACTTCTTTTCTTCAGCCGGAGCGGCCGGAGCAGCAGCGGCGTCGGCCGGAGCAGCAGCGGTCGGAGCAGCAGCAGCGTCGGCCGGAGCAGCAGCTTCGGCGCCGGCAGCAGCGGCGTCAGCACCAGCGGCAGCGGCTTCGGCGCCAGCAGCAGCGGCGTCAGCGCCTTCTTCAGCAACAGCTTCAGCGGCCGGAGCTTCGGTGGTAGCTTCTTCAGCAGCCTTTTCACCGCAAGCGGCGAGGGCGAACATGCTGGCAGCAACGGCGATAGCAGCAAACTTCTTCATGATGTGTGGGCTCCCTAAAATGCCTTAACGCGTCCGGGAAAACTTCCCGTACCGCGAGCGGCGGGATTTAGCCGTTCCGCATGAATCGTCAACAAAAATAATTGAGATGGTCGGCGTGCGCGGAAATCTGTCATTTCTCCGTAACAGTCAGGGTAACTCGGCGTCTTCACTGTTGGCAAGAATCGCCAAGGTGGCCGTCCAAACCACCACATTCTGCCGCAATTGCGCGGGATCGACCTTGTCGAGCGTGTCGTCGGGCGTGTGATGGATGTCGAAATATCGTGTCCCATCCTGTGCCAGGTCGACCGCCGGAACGCCGGCCTGAACAAGCGCGCCGATGTCGGCGCCGCCGTTCGCCGGCTGCTTCCCGCGCGTCACCCCGAACGGCATCACCGCAGCCGCAATCCGGTCGGCAAGCGCCTTGGCGCTGTCGGGCAGCTTGAAATCGATCCGCCAGACGCGGTCGGCGCCGAAATCGGATTCGAGCGCGACGGCATGCTTCTCTTTCCCGTGCGCATCGAAATAGGCCTTGCCGCCGAACACCCCGACTTCCTCGGCACCCGCCCACAATATGCGGATCGTGCGGCGTGGCTGGCCCGCGCTCATGACATGCTTCGCCGCCGCGGTGATGATCCCGCATCCCGCCGCATCGTCGATCGCGCCGGTACCGAGATCCCAGCTGTCGAGATGACAGGCGACGATGACCGGGCTCGCGGCGGGATCGCTGCCCGGCACTTCGGCGATGACATTGCCCGAACGCTGTTGCCCGAGGTTCTGCGGGGTCAGGAGCAACTTCATCCGCAGCGGTCCCGATGCGGTGCCCGCTGCCACGCGCTTCCACTGGCGGACGAGCTGGTCGGCGTCGGGGTTGGAGAGCGCGCCCGCGGGGATCGGCTTCACCCCGGCCTCGAAATTCGTGCCGCCGGTGTGCGGCGTACGATGGCCGTCGGTCCCGATCGAGCGGATCACTGTTGCAATCGCGCCCTTCCGGGCCGCGACATTGGGTCCGGTGAAGCGCGCGCGGCCATATTGGCCATAACCGCTACCGTCCTGCGCGGCCTTCATCTGATGATCGATGAACACAATCTTGCCCTTTACGAGCTGGTCGGGGGCTGCGACGAGCGCGTCATAGCTCGCGAAATAGACGATTTCGCCCTCCAGCCCCTTGGGGCCGGTCGAGGCACTGGTGCCGAGCGCCGTGATGTGCAGCTTTTGCGGCTCGAACGGACCGATCAGCGAGGCTTCTTCGGCTCCGCGTACCCAAGTCGGCATCATGAACGGCTCTTCGCGGACATTCCGGAAGCCCATGGCGGTCAGCCGTGCGACGGCCCAGCGGCGCGCTGCAGCTTCGGCTTCGGTGGCTGCCTGTCGCGGGCCGATTTCGGTCGTCAGCGCTTCGGTGATCGCCCAAGCGGGATCGTCGCCCTGTTGCGCGAGGTCGACCGCGCCCGGCGACGACGGGGTCGAGGCGGATGCGCTGGTGGCGAGGAGGAGGGCGGCGATGCCGGCAAGGCGGGTGGTAGGGCGGATGTTCTGCATGCGCGCTTTCCTAGCGGCGCGCTTTGCTTTCGGGCAAGCGTCGATTGCCAAGCGGGCGCCCATTCGCTAACCGGCGCGCAACATCTTTCCCGGCCGCATCGCGCGGCCCAGCCAGCATTCGGAGCATTTCCATGGCCGCCCAGTATAGTTTCGTGATGAAGGGTCTGACCAAGACCTACCCCGGCGCACAAAAGCCCACGCTCAAGGATCTGAGCCTGCAATTCTATCCCGACGCCAAGATCGGCATCGTCGGTCCGAACGGCACGGGTAAATCGACGCTGATGAAGATCATGGCGGGCATCGACACCGAATTCACCGGCGAAGCCTGGCCGGGCGAGGGGATCACCGTCGGCTATCTCGCGCAGGAGCCCGAGCTCGACCCGACCAAGACGGTCAAGGAAAATGTCATGGACGGCGTCCGGGGCGTCGCCGACATGATGGAGCGGTTCAACGAGATCAGCACGCTGATGGCCGACCCGCCCGAAGACGCCGATTTCGAAGCGCTCATGGAGGAAATGGGCACGCTGCAGGAAAAGATCGACGCGGTCGACGGCTGGACGCTCGACAACCAGCTCGAAATCGCGATGGAAGCGCTCCGCTGTCCGCCGGGCGACTGGAGCGTCGAAAACCTGTCGGGCGGCGAGCGCCGCCGCATCGCGCTCACCCGCTTGCTGCTCGAAAAGCCCTCCATCCTGCTCCTCGACGAACCGACCAACCATCTCGACGCAGAAAGCGTCGCCTGGCTCGAAAAACATCTCGTAGACTATCCGGGCAACGTCATCCTCGTCACCCACGATCGCTACTTCCTCGACAATGTCGTGAACTGGATCCTCGAACTCGATCGCGGACGCTACTTCGTCTACGAAGGCAATTATTCGACCTATCTCGAAAAGAAGGGCAAGCGCCTCGAACAGGAAGCGCGCGAGGACGCCGGTCGCCAGAAGGCGATCAAGGACGAGCTTGAATGGATCCGGCAGTCGCCCAAGGCACGTCAGGCCAAGTCGAAGGCGCGTATCAAGAGCTTCGACCAGCTTGTCGAGGCGCAGGAAAAGCGCATCCCGGGCAAGGCGCAGATCGTCATTCAGGTTCCCGAACGCCTCGGCGGCAAGGTGATCGAGGTCGAAGGCATCTCGAAGGCTTATGGCGACAAGCTGCTCTTCGAAGACCTGACCTTTTCGCTTCCCCCCGGCGGTATCGTCGGCGTGATCGGCCCCAACGGCGCCGGCAAATCGACGCTTTTCAAGCTGATCACAGGGCAGGAAACGCCCGATGCGGGCAAGATCACAATTGGCGACACGGTGCGGCTCGGCTTCGTCGACCAGAGCCGCGACGATCTGAAACCCGACAACAATGTCTGGCAGGAAATCTCGGGCGGGCACGAGCTGATGAACATCGGCAAGCACGAGATGCAGACGCGCGCCTATGTCGGCGCCTTCAACTTCAAGGGCGTCGATCAGCAGAAAAAGGTCGGCCAGCTGTCGGGCGGCGAACGCAACCGCGTCCATATGGCGAAGATGCTGAAGCAGGGCGGGAACGTGCTGCTGCTCGACGAACCGACCAACGATCTCGACACCGAAACGCTCGCGGCGCTTGAAGAGGCGCTCGAGAATTTCGCCGGCTGCGCGGTGGTGATCAGCCATGACCGCTTCTTCCTCGATCGCCTCGCGACGCATATCCTCGCGTTCGAGGGTGACAGCCATGTCGAATGGTTCGAAGGCAATTTCGAATCCTATGAAGAGGACAAGATCCGCCGCCTCGGCGACGATGCGACGCGCCCGCATGCGACGTCGTACAAGAAGCTGACGCGCTGATCCCGATGACGGGGGACGGGCAGCCGCCGATTTCGTCAAGCGCAATCCGCATGGATGCGGACGCGCTCAATGAATTTTTGGCGGCGGCTTTCCCGCAATCCGAACCGGGATCGCGCGGCCATGTTGTGTCTGTCGCACCGGGTCTTATCCAGGCGCGGATGGACCCGACCGACAAGGCGCTGCGTCCGGGCGGATTGATTTCCGGTCCGACACAGATGGGTTTCGCCGACATGGCGGCCTATGCGCTCGTTCTCGCGCATATCGGGCCCGTGGCAATGGCGGTAACGAGCGCGCTCCATTACCAGTTCCTGCGCCCCTGCCGCCCTGGGCCGCTGTTCGCCGACGCGCATATGCTGCGCCTTGGGAAACGGCTTGCGGTAATGGATATTCGAATCTGGACCGACGATGCCGACAAGCCGGTCGGACAGGCGAATGTGACCTACGCAATTCCCTGACGGAACGGGCCTGCCGATCTGGTATGGCACCGGGCATGAGCATGAAAATACATCGCGGCGCCACCGGCCCGCGCCAGTTTCTGGACCTCGACCGGCAGCAGGACTGGATTGAGGGCAGGATCGATTTACCCGACGCCGCTGCGCGTTCGGAATCGCTCGAACAGCGATGCAGATATGCCGCTCGCGTCGAAAAGCTGCTTCGTCGCCCACAAGCTCGGGATGTTGCGGAAATCCTCCGTCTCTACGGCCAAAGCTGCATTCCCGTGCCCCGTACGACCGAGCGGGAATATTGGTCGGTGTCGTGCCTGCCATCGACGTCCGACAAGCCGCTGGTTCGTGTCAACGCGAGCTGGATGGAACTGTTTACGCTCTATGCGGACGGTGACGATATCCGCTCGAGATTTCTGGTGCATCTTTCGGATTTCACGACTGACGGTTCACCGGAGCCGGAGCATGTGGATGAAATATTCCTGCAGGGCTGCGTTGTGACCCACGAAGATGCGGGGCATTTCTTCCCGCGGGGCGCGGATATGTTTGGCATCACTGTGCGGGGATCCGCATCGACCCGCAAATTCCTTGGGAACAGCCGGGTACTGCGCGCCATCCGAAGATTCAATCTGACGCATATGAACCGGGGCCGGAACGCCTATCAGGCGTCCCATTGTTATGGCGTAGCGGACTATTTGTTAGCCGAGTGAACGGTTTCGCTCGAATTGGCATTCCCGCGCTGCTCAATATTCCAGCGAAGGATACCAGTCGGTCCCGCGCCCGGAAGGCGTGAGGTCGAGGATATTCCAGAGTGCCGCGATGTCGGGCGCGTCGCGCGGATCCTGACCCGGGTCGGCCATCTCGGCGGTCATCTCGCTTTTCCAGAACAGGCGTACACCGTCCTTGCCGCGCTTGTAGACGACGATCGCGGCAAGCTCGCTTCCGTCAGGCATGAGCAGGCCGAAATCCTTTACATAGTCGTCGCCGATAACCTGCAGGAAATCGAGTGCCTGCCATCCGCGTTCCAGCGCGAACGCCTTTTGCCGTTCAACCGGGCTGCGTCCGAAGACCTTGAACGCGACGCGTTGCCTGATGTCGTTGGCGTTGCCATCGACCGATCCCAGCCAGTTGGTACACATCGGGCAAGGGCGCTCGCGCTCGGGGCCGTACATCCAGAAATAGCTGACCAGCGTATCGTGCCCGCCGAACAGATCGGCCAGCCCCAATTCGCTCCCGTTCGCGTCCTTGAACCGGTAATCCTTCATCAGGGGTCCGGGCGGCAGCTGGCGCCGCTGCTCTGCGATCCGCGTCATCTTGCGCCGCAGATCGATTTCTTCGGCCAGCAGCGATTTCCGGGCCTTGGTGTATGACTCGTCTTCGCCGGGAAAAGCACGTCTACGCGAAGCAAGCGCCGGCGCGGCCGACAGGGTTTGGCGAAGGGCCATCGATTTCTCCTTTTGGGGAGAACGTGCGGTTAACGCCGTTGTTGCAGCAGGGTTTCACCTTTGCCCGCAGATATGCTTCGCTTCGTCGCCGATCAGGCCGGGGCGACTTCCCACAGGATCAGCTTGGTCGCGTGGACATCGTCGCGCGCCTTGGCTGCGTCGGACCGTGTCAGCTTCACGCCGCCTTTCAGTGCCCCCATCTCGATCATCGCGTCGATGACGACCACGCCGCCGGCGCCGACTTCGATTTCCAGTTCGGCTGGCCTCGCGAGCTTTGCCTTGGCGGTCGACACATGGATATGGTGCACGCCCGGCGCCACGTCGGCCATCAGCATCTGGCCCGACTTGATCTGCCCCTTGGCTGAGCCGTCGAGCGTTACGTCCATGCCCTGCAAGGCGGCGACAAAGCCCCGGCGGGTGACATAGATGCGCGCCTTGCCCTCGGGCGCCCGCATTACACGCGCGTCGGCGATCGCGGCCGTATCGGCCTTTGCGCCGCCCTTGTTGCTCGACAGCGCCCACATGCAAAAGGCGATAATCCCGCCGAACAGGATTACGGTCAGAATGAGCAAGGTCCCGGGAGACATCGTCCGGGCCAGCGTCGGCCCCATCATGGCGCCAAAGATGGCCGCCACGAAAATAAGCGTCAGCCACATCGCATTCTTGCTCATATCGCCTCCTGTTCAAGCGGGAGAAAACTCTCCCGTCGCTTCGTCCATCAGATGCAGCACGCCGTCGGCGATCGCGAAAAACGCGCCGCGCAATTTCAACGTTCCACGCCGTTCCTTTTCCTGAATGCAGGGAAAAGTTCTGAGATTGTCAAGGCTTACACGCACAGCCGCCTGCTCCATCGCGCGTCCGGCATCGCGATTGTCGATGCTTTGATGCTCGCGGCGGACCTGTTCGCTGGCGTCGTCGAGCATCGCGATCCAGTCGGCGATGAAGCCGCCGCGCCCCGGTTCGGCGCCTTCCATCGATCGGTGGAGTGCGGCGTGGCAGCCGCCGCACAGGCCGTGGCCCATCACGACGATTTCCTCGACCTTCAGGAACTGGACGGCGAATTCGAGCGCCGCGGAGACGCCGTGACGTCCGGGCGTCGTCTCGAACGGTGGCACCAGCGCCGCAACATTGCGGACCACGAAAA
Organism: Sphingopyxis sp.; assembly: GCF_035565275.1. Lineage (GTDB taxonomy): Bacteria > Pseudomonadota > Alphaproteobacteria > Sphingomonadales > Sphingomonadaceae > Sphingopyxis. Next base: position 27,347 of record NZ_DATMST010000162.1, on the reverse strand, counting down.
TTTCGCCCGGATTGGTGTCGAAAATCTGGGATGGTTCGGAGCGGCTGTCCGAGCAGGCGATCACCATCACCTTGGGCGATTGGCCCTCGGCAAGCTGTCCCCAGCGTTCGCGTTGCTGCGCCCAACCGCCGTTACGGAAACGCCGGTAACCCTCGATCATGTCTGCAAAGTGAGTCATGGACGCGCCTTAGCATAGGTAGAGAGGTTGAGAAGAGGCGCGTGCACGACTATGTGAGCCCCATGAACGCTCCAGCATCACCCGCATCGACTCCCAGCCAGCGCGCCCGCAAGCCCGACTGGATCCGCGTCAAGGCGCCGACCAGCCCCGGTTATGCCGAAACGCGCAAGCTGATGCGCGAGCTCAACCTGCATACGGTGTGCGAGGAAGCGGCGTGTCCGAACATCGGCGAATGCTGGACGAAGAAGCATGCGACGGTGATGATCCTTGGAGACACGTGCACACGCGCCTGCGCCTTCTGCAACGTCAAGACCGGCATGCCGCGGCCGGTTGACCTGCTCGAGCCCGAGCATACGGCGATCGCGGCGGCGAAGATGGGGCTCAGCCATATCGTTATAACCTCGGTCGACCGCGACGACCTGCCCGACGGCGGTGCGAGCCAGTTCGTGAAGGTCATTCAGGCGCTGCGCCGCGAAACGCCGCAGACGACGATCGAAATCCTGACGCCGGACTTCCGCAACAAACCCGAAAGCGCGGTTGCGGCGATCGTCGATGCGCGTCCCGACGTTTACAACCACAACCTTGAAACCGTCCCGCGGCTCTATCCGACGATCCGTCCGGGCGCGCGCTATTATGCGTCGCTGCGCCTGCTCGAAAGCGTCAAGCGCCGCGATCCGTCGATCTTCACCAAATCGGGCGTTATGCTCGGCCTTGGCGAGGAGCGGATGGAGGTCCATCAGGTAATGGACGATATGCGCAGCGCCGACATCGATTTCATGACGATGGGCCAATATCTGCAGCCAACGCCGAAACATGCCAAGGTCATCGACTTCGTGACCCCGCAGGCGTTCGACGCTTATGCGCAGATCGCGCGTGCCAAGGGCTTCCTGCAGGTTGCGGCCTCGCCGCTGACGCGCTCGAGTTATCACGCCGGCGACGATTTTGAACGGATGCGGGCCGCACGCGAGGCGCATTTGGCGCGCGTCAAGGCGGACTGACAGGCCGTTGCCACGGCATCACGAAACCCGGGTACTGCCGTATAGCGACGAGCAGATGTTCGCTCTCGTCACCGATATCGAGCGCTATCCCGAGTTCCTGCCCTGGGTGATCGCGTTACGGCTCCGGAGCGATAGCGAGCATGAGGCGGTTGCCGATATGATCGTGGGCTTCAAGGGGCTGCGCGAAAGCTTCTCGTGCCGCGTCCACAAGCAACGACCGCACGAAGTGATTGTCAGCTATATCGACGGACCGATGAAGCATCTCGGCAATGAATGGCATTTCAAGCCAGCCGAGGGCGGCGGATGCCGCGTCGACTTCATGGTCGACTTCTCGTTCCGCAGCCGTGTCTTCGAAGCGCTCGCCGGGCAGATGTTCGACAAAGCGCTGAGAAAGATGATCGCGGCGTTCGAAACTCGCGCCGACGAACTTTACGGCGCGGGAAGGGTGATGTCCTCCGAAGGTCGCAGTTCGTCCTTCCCGGGCTGAAGCAGATCGAGCGCGAACAGCGTTGCGGCCTGACGGATGGCGCCGCGATCGGTCGATTCAAACTGCACCCGCTGGGTGAAATAATCGTCCGGATTTTGACCGCGCAGCGCGCGTGCGAAGACGACCTGGCCCACCGGCTTTTTCTCCGATCCGCCGCCCGGACCCGCGATTCCGGTGATTGCGACCGCGACATCGGCATCGCTGTTGGCGAGCGCGCCCGCCGCCATCGCCCAGGCGGTCGCAAGCGACACTTCGCCGAAGGTTTCGATGATTTCGCTGCTGACGTCGAGCTGGCTCTGCTTCGCGTGTCCCGAATAGGTGATGAAACCCGCCGAGAAGACATCCGAACTGCCGGCGATATCGGTCAGCGCGGCGCTGACCATCCCGCCGGTGCAGCTTTCGGCAACGGCGATCTTGCGGCTCGCGGCGCGGTTATTGGCGAGGACACTCGTAGCGAGTTCGTCGCGTGCGGCGAGGCGCGCTTTTTCGACAGACTGCAAGGTTCAATTCTCCGGAAGTTTCAAGGTCGCGACGGCCTGAGTCGCTATCCCCTCGCGGCGGCCGGCAAAGCCCAACCGTTCTGTCGTTGTGGCCTTCACACTAATCCGTCCGAGCGGAATCGCAAGGATTTCGGCAATGCGCGCGCGGATGGCGTCCCGATGCGGGCCAATTTTCGGTGCTTCGGCGATGATCGTCAGGTCGACATGATCGATCCGCCCGCCGCGCGCCATGACGCGCTCGCCCGCGAAGCGGAGGAAGCGGTGCGATGCAGCGCCGCGCCACTGGGGATCGCTCGGCGGGAAGTGATCGCCGATATCGCCATCCGCGAGAGCCCCGAGGATAGCGTCGGTCAGCGCATGAAGCGCGACGTCGGCGTCGCTATGACCTTTAAGCCCATGACTATGCGCGATTTCTATCCCGCCGATCCACAGCGGTTTGCCGGCAACGAGGCGATGGACGTCATAACCCATGCCGACCGCGGTTCGCATCATGACGCCCGCTCCCAAAAGCGCCGAAAGGATTGCCATATCCTCGGCATAAGTCAGTTTATGCAGTCGTGCGTCACCGGGAACTGCCGCTACGGCAATGCCAAGGCGGCGAACGAGCTGGGCGTCGTCAGTCGCAGCGGCTTCGACCGCTTCGGCATGCGCGCGTCGCAAAATGCCCAAGCGAAAGGCCTGAGGTGTCTGGACGCGCGCCAGAACGCTCCGATCGACCACATCGCCAGCTTCGTCGTGCGCCTGTTCGACAAGCGTATCGGGCACGGGCAATGTCGGGATCGCGGCGTCAGAGGTTTGCAGGGCATCGAGCAAGCGGTCGATGACTTCGGGACTGACGCCCGGGCGCGCGGCATCGTGGACAAGCACGAATGCCTCATCATCCCATTCGGCGAGCGCAGCGAGTGCATTGCCGACCGATTGTTGCCGTTCAGCGCCGGGATCGGCCGAAATCCAGCGTTCCGGCAGCAGGCCGATTGCCGTCATGACGTCATTATTCGCCACGAGTACGCCGCCTGAAATGGCAGGATGCGCCGCGAAGCTGTCGAGGCTCCACCGCAGCACCGGTTTGCCGCCGAGCAATTCCAGCTGCTTTGGCTGATCGAAACCCGCACGTATTCCCTGACCGCCGGCGAGCAGCACGACCGCAACGCGTGGCAAAAGGGAAGGGGCGGACTCGGTCATCAGCCGCGCCGGTTAGCGCAGCCGCGCCTTGCGGGAAAGCGGCTTAGCGTGTAGGGGCTGCTCAAAATTTAGGCAATTTGACGAAAGCTCCCCGCCATGGCGCCGCTCAGGCCCATCCAGATCGGCAAAATCACCATCGCGGATCCCGTGATTCTCGCGCCGATGACCGGCGTCACCGACCTGCCGTTCCGCAAGCTTGTGCGCTATTACGGCTCGGGACTCAACGTCACCGAGATGATCGCGAGCCAGGCAGCGATCCGCGAAACACGCCAGTCGATCCAGAAAGCAGCATGGGACCCGGTTGAAGAGCCGGTCTCGATGCAGCTTGTCGGCTGTACGCCGTATGAAATGGGCGAAGCCGCCAAGCTCAACGAAGATCGCGGCGCGTCAATCATCGACATCAACATGGGTTGCCCGGTGCGCAAGGTCACCAACGGCGATGCCGGATCGGCGCTGATGCGTGACCTGAAACTGGCTGCAGCGCTGATCGAATCCTGCGTCAAGGCGGTGTCGGTGCCGGTGACCGTCAAGATGCGTATGGGCTGGTGCCACGACAGCCTTAACGCCCCCGAACTCGCGCATATCGCCGAGGATCTGGGTTCAAAGCTCGTCACCGTCCACGGTCGCACCCGCAATCAGATGTATCGCGGCGAGGCCGACTGGGGTTTCGTACGCAGCGTCAAGGACGCGGTTTCGATCCCGGTCATCGTCAACGGCGATATCTGTTCTGCCGCCGACGCGCGGACCGCGCTCGACCAGAGCGGCGCCGACGGGGTGATGATCGGTCGTGGCGCTTATGGCCGCCCGTGGCTGCTCGGCCAGGTCATGGCGGCGCTGCGCGGCGAGGCTGAACGGCCCGATCCGGGCATCGACGAACAATATGACGTCATTACATCGCATTACCGCGCCATGATTGACCATTATGGTGAGATCACAGGGGTCAACATGGCGCGCAAGCACCTCGGCTGGTACGTCAAGAGCCTGCATGGATCGGCCGAGTTCCGGAACAAGGTCAACCAGATCCCGAACAGCCGCGATGTCCTCGACGCGCTTGAACGCTTCTATACGCCGTTCCTGAGCAAGGCCGCCGCGTGACCGCACGCACGTCGAGCATCCCGAGCTTCGACCATGACGAGCTGATCCAGTCGCACCCCGTACCCACGCTATTGATCGACGGCAGCGGGGTTGTGCTCTTCGTCAACGCGGCCGCCGAGCAGCTTTGCAATGTCAGCCGTTCGGCGATGGTCGGGCGGGTCGTCTATGACGTCGTCGAGATGGACCGCAGCTACCGTCAGCGCATGAGTGACGCCACGACGTCGGCGCTCTTCGCGCATCGGACCGAGATTTCTGTGGGTGGCAGGCGATCATTCTTCGTCGACATGCAGATGGTCCCCTACGGGCACAGTGGCCACCGCATCCTCGCGCTGGTGCCGTCGCAAAGCGACGCCGAGCTGCTGGGCGGCGCAATCGGGCGTTCAGGCCGTGCCGCCGGGGCCGCGGCGTCGATGCTGGCGCACGAGATCAAGAACCCGCTCGCGGGCATCAAGGGCGCGGCGCAGCTGCTGGCGCGCAAGACCGATGGCGGCGGCGAACGTTTCACGACGCTGATCTGCGCCGAAGTTGACCGGATCGCGACGCTGATCGACCAGATGGAACATTTCTCGCGCGGCCAACCGATCGCGTGTGGCCCGATCAACCTCTATCAACCGATCCATCAGGCGACGGAAACGGTGCGCGCGCGGCAGTTTCCCGGAGTCCGGTTCGCGGAAGATTTCGACCCTTCGCTGCCGCTGGTACATGGTAACCATGACGCCATGGTTCAGATATTACTCAACCTTTTGACCAATGGGTGCGAGGCACTCGGAGGGCGCGATGACGGCGTGGTGCGGCTGACGACCGCTTACCGGCACGGGCTTTCGGTCGATAACGGCGACGGGCGCGGCCGCATCGCATTGCCGATCGAGGTCAGCGTCAGCGACAATGGCCCCGGGGTTCCGGTCGATATCCGTGGCGATTTGTTCGACCCGTTCGTGACGACGAAGCGTGAGGGGCGTGGGCTCGGCCTGGCGCTGGTCGCGAAGCTTGCGCGCGACATGGGCGGCACCGTCCAGCATGTCCGCGACGGCGAATGGACGCGTTTTCGCGTCCACCTTCCCGTCGCGCAAAAGGGGCGGTCCGCATGAGCAAGGACAAGACGATCCTGCTGGTCGAGGATGATCCGGCGATTGCGATGATCATCCGCGAGGCGCTGACGGGTGAATGCGGGCAGTTCGCCTCGGTGACCAGCCTGTCCGAACGCAACGCGTGGCTCGCCGAAAACCGCCCCGATCTCATTATCACCGATGTCGTCCTGCCTGATGGCGACGGGATCGATTCGCTGTCGCGGACGACGGTCGAGGCCTCGACGCCGGTGATCGTGCTGTCGGCGCAGAACACCCTCGACACCGCGGTTCGCGCGACGGGCATCGGCAGCTATGACTATCTGCCCAAGCCTTTCGATCTCGACGAGTTGATCGCGAGCGTTCGCGCCGCACTGGAACGACGCGCCGAGCCGGCGGCGAGGGATATGCCCGACGACGCCGACAGTCACGGCCTCGTCGGCCGGGCACCGGCGATGCAGGCGGTTTATCGAACCATCGCCCGCCTTGCTTCGAACGACCTTGCCGTCCTGATCCTCGGCGAATCGGGCACCGGCAAGGAAGTCGTCGCGCGCGCGATTCACGCGACAGGGCTGCGCCGGAACGGGCCGTTCGTCGCGATCAACATGGCGGCCATTCCGCGCGAGCTGATCGAGGCCGAACTGTTCGGCCACGAAAAGGGCGCATTCACCGGCGCGCACAGCCGCAACGCCGGCCGGTTCGAGCAGGCGGCGGGCGGCACGCTGTTCCTCGACGAGATTGGCGACATGCCGCTCGAGGCGCAGACGCGGCTGCTGCGTGTCCTTCAGAGCAACGAATATTCGACCGTCGGCGGGAATCAGGCGCTGCGCGCCGACGTTCGTGTCATCGCGGCGACGCACCGCGATATGCGCACGCTGGTGGCCGACGGCCGCTTCCGCGAAGATCTTTTCTATCGCCTCAACGTCATTCCCGTGACCCTGCCGCCGCTGCGCGACCGGCGCAGCGATGTTGCTGCGCTCGTCCGTCATTTTGTCGAGGCCGGCCGCAGCTTCGGATTGCCCGACCGCCAGTTCGCGCCTGCAGCGATGCAATGGCTCGAACGTCATGACTGGCCCGGCAATGTTCGCGAACTGGGCAATGTCGTCCAGCGCCTCGCCGTCCTCTCGCGAGACACGGTCGTCACCGCGCGCGACGTGGAAAAGATACTGCATGAAAATGGCGAGGGCGGAGGCGCTGCGGAGCCCGCCGACCTCATCGCTCGCGCGGTCGACGATTGGGCGCGCGAGCAGATGGCGAACGAAAAATGCGAAGGCGATATTCACGGTCAGCTCGAGGCGATCGTCGAGGCGGCACTTTTCCGCCGGGTCCTTCGCGATGTGCGCGGCAACCAGCTGGAGGCGGCGCGACGACTTGGGATCAATCGCAACACATTACGCAAACGGCTGGGGCAACTCGATATCGATCCGGCGCATCCCTGATCGACGGAAACCGTCGCGAAATCGCGTCGATTGGGCGGCGCTGGCGCAATTTGTGTGTTTTCTATGCAACAGGATTGTCGTAACGCAGCAACAATGACGCAGTCGTCCTCTCTGACTTTCGATATGGATTCGGACAGTCAGGACGTGCGCTCGGGCTTCTGGCGTTTTGGTGCTCCCGAATATTACACGCTTGCCGTTATCGTCAGCGTTGCGATCGCGACATATATTTTTGTCACCGGTGACGCGCAGAGCGAGCGACTGCTCACGCCTGCGCTGGTGGCCGCAATCATGGTCGTCAATCTGGTGCCCGCAATGGCACTGATCGTGCTCATCGGCAGCCGCGTTGCGCGTGGCCGGGCGGGAAGCTCGATAGCGGGTAGCAGCGGGCGGTTACATGTTCGTCTCGTGGCGCTGTTTTCGTTGATTGCAGCCGCGCCAACGCTGCTTGTCGTCATCTTCGCGTCACTCCTCTTCCAGTTCGGCGTCAATTTCTGGTACTCCGACCGGTCGCGCGGCATGTTCGAAAACGCCGCGAGCATGGCGCAGGCGTTCTACGAAGACAGCCAGAAATCGGTGAGCGCGAACACCACGACCATGGCGAAGGACCTCAGCGATTATCTGACGCGCTATCCGATTGACAGCGAGACGTTCCAGAACGCTTACGGGCAGCAGGTCGTGCTTCGCGAACTGAACGAGTCGGCGATTATCGAAATCGGCGCTGACGGCATCGCGCGCACGCCCGTGATGGTCGACCCGGATAATCGGGCGGCGGAGGCAAGAATTTCACCGGAGACGGTCGCAAGACTCAATCGGGGCGAAGAGGTCGTTGTCTTGCAGAAATCAGACCGGATCGAGGCGGCGACGCGCCTTCCGGGAAGGTCGAACGCCTATGTTTATGCCTCGCGCGATGCGAACATACTTGGCCTCGAACAGTTCGATCGCGCGCGCAGCGTGCTGGCCGACTATAATGCGTTGTTCGGAAGGTCCCAGCAATTGCAGCTCCAGTTCAACGGCGCGCTCTATCTGGGCTCGCTGCTGCTGCTCGCGCTCGCGGTCTTCGCCGCGATAGTTGTCGCCGACCGGATTGTTCGTCCGCTTGGAACACTGATCGGCGCGACGCGGACAGCCGCCGACGGCGATCTTTCGGTTCGCGTGACGCCACCGGTCCGCGATGACGAGATTGCCGTGCTGACCCGCGCTTTCAACCGAATGACCGAACAGCTCGAAAGGCAAACCGGCGCACTCGTCAGCGTTAACGAACAGCTCGAGGCGCGGCGCAGTTTTATCGAGGCGGTGCTCAGCGGGGTGTCTTCGGCGGTGGTGTCGGTCGACGCCGATCATCGCATCCTGCTGGCTAACGCCGCAGCGGAGCGCCTGATTTGCCAATCGGCCGAATGCCTGACCGGGCGGCCGCTCGCCGATGTCGCCCCCGAACTCGCGCGCCTGCTGACCAGCGGCGAACGCGAAGGCGTGGTCCAGCTCGCGCGTAGCGACGCCGAACCCGCGACACTGGCCGCCAAGACGGTTGCGCAGGGCGACGGTTTCGTCCTGAGTTTCGAGGATATCACGCAGCAGCTGCTCGACCAGCGGCGTGCCGCCTGGTCCGATGTCGCACGGCGCATCGCGCACGAGATCAAGAATCCGCTCACGCCGATCCAGCTTGCCGCCGAGCGGCTCCAGCGGCGTTTCGGCGACAAGGTCGAGGGCGATGCCGTAACCTTCCGCAAGCTCACCGACACCGTGATTCGGCAAGTCCATGACATGCGGCGCATGGTCGACGAGTTTTCGAGTTTCGCTCGCATGCCGAAGCCGACGTTCGGGGTCGAGGATATTCGCGATATCCTGCGTCAGGCGGTCTTTCTGTTCGAGGTCGCGAAGCCCGATATCGTTTTTACCGTCAAAACGCCGAGCGAGATCGAACCGCTTGTTTGCGATCGTCGCCTGTTGTCTCAAGCGATGACAAATATTGTCAAAAATGCTGTTGAAGCGATTGAGGAAAAATATAAAAATTCCGATACTGTGGCGACGGGCCATATCGGCGCAGAGATTGAGGTCGGCGCCGATGACCGGATCGCCATTCATGTCACCGACGATGGTATCGGTCTGCCTGAAGCGCGCGACGCTATCGCCGAACCCTATATGACGACGCGCCAGGGCGGGACGGGGCTCGGCCTCGCGATCGTGAAAAAGATCGTCGAGCAGCATTATGGCGAGCTGGAGTTTTCAGACAATCCGGCAGGGCAGGGGACGTGCGTTACCCTCACGCTCCACCCTGACCGGCTGCGGGCCTTGGCCGGCAAGGGCGGGGAAACGAGCATGGGGCATGGTGAATCGGTTCCCGGACGCATCCGGAACCGGCAGGACAGAGAAGATCATGGCGCTTGATATTTTGATCGTCGACGACGAGCGCGACATCTGCGACCTCGTGGCCGGCGTCATGGAAGACGAAGGATATGAAGCGCGAACTGCGTTCGATAGCGATTCCGCGCTCGAGGCGATCCGCCAGCGACGGCCGTCGCTTGCCCTGATCGACGTCTGGCTACAGGGGTCGCGGCTTGACGGGCTTGGTCTGGTCGAAGCGATCAAGGCATTCGACCCGACGCTGCCGATCATCGTCATCTCGGGCCATGGCGGGCTCGATACTGCGGTGGCTGCGATCCGCCGCGGCGCGTTCGACTTCATCGAGAAGCCTTTTGAAGCTTCGCGTCTGCTGCACCTTGTCGCGCGCGCGACCGAAAGCGAGCGGCTGAAATTCGAATATGAACAATTGCGTGAAAAGGCCGGTCCCTCCGACGAGATCACCGGCACCAGCGCAGCCATCAATAATGTCCGCGCGACGCTGAAACGCGTTGCCGGAACGGGAAGCCGCGTTCTCATCACGGGCGCGCCTGGGGTCGGCAAGGAGGTCGCCGCGCGCGTTCTGCACGGATGGAGCGGCCGACAAAACGCGCCGTTCCGGGTTATCTCGTCGGCGCGCATGGACCCCGAAACGGTCGAACTCGAACTGTTCGGCGCCGAGGCCGATGACGGCTCGATCCGCGTCGGCCTGCTCGAGCAGGCGCATGGCGGGACATTGTTCCTCGACGAGGTTGCCGACATGCCCCTGACCACCCAGGGCAAGATTCTGCGCGTCCTTACCGACCAGAGCTTTACCCGTGTCGGCGGCAGAACGATGATCCGCGTCGACGTGCGGATCATTTCGGGCTCGGCGCGTGACCTGATGACCGAGATCGCCGAAAACCGGTTTCGCGAGGATCTCTACTACCGACTGAACGTCGTGCCGGTGCATATTCCGCCGCTGCGCGAGCGCCGTGACGATATTGCCAGCCTTTGCGACCATTTCGTCCGCCGTTATGCCGCAGACCGGCGCGTCCAGCCGCCCGAGATCAGTTCGGAAGCGATGGCCGCGCTCCAGGCGCATGAATGGCCGGGTAACGTCCGTGAACTGCGCAATGTGATCGAACGTGTGATGATCCTCGCGCCCAGCGACCGCTTGGCGCGGATCGATGCCGACATGCTGCCCGCTGAACTCGTGCGCGGCGGGGCGGACATTCTGCCCAATTCGGAATCGATCACCGCGATCCCGCTCAAGGAAGCGCGTGAGAATTTCGAGCGCGAGTATCTGCGCATCCAGATCAATCGGTTTTCAGGCAATATTTCGCGGACTGCGACCTTTATCGGGATGGAAAGGTCGGCGCTGCACCGCAAACTGAAACTTTTGGGTCTTACCGAGAGTTCGGACGGCGAGGGATAGTGGCTTTGCGCTAGACCTCGGCTGCTCTTTGTCGCATATTGAATGAAGAAGAAGGTCAAGGTGCCGGGCGAACGGCATCGCGCCGCGGCTTTGCCGCCAAGAACAGGAGGCCAATGTGTCCGATAAGAATCAGAATCTCCAAGATATTTTCCTCAACGCCCTTCGCCGCAGTAAAACCCCGGTGACCATGTTCCTGGTCAAGGGCGTCAAGTTGCAGGGTATCATCACCTGGTTTGACAATTTCTCGCTGCTTCTGCGCCGCGACGGTCAGTCGCAGCTTGTCTACAAGCATGCGATCTCCACGGTGATGCCGTCGCATGATTTCGATTTGGCGCTGCTCGGCGACAATCTGCGCGATGCGCCGGCGAGCAAGGGCAAGGCGTTACAGGACGTTTTCCTCAACGCTGTTCGCCGTTCGGACGAATCGGTGACGATGTTCCTCGTCAACGGCGTCATGCTTCAGGGCGATATCGTCGCATTCGACCTGTTCTGCATGCTGCTCGAGCGCGAGCGCCAGGTGCAACTCGTCTACAAGCACGCCATTTCGACCGTTCAGCCGAACGGACCGATCAACCTGACCGACAATGGCGAGACAGACGGCGAAGCGGACGACGCCTGATCGACCCGGTAATTGACAATGAAGACGAGGTAACGCGCGGCGCCGCCGCGCTTATCGTCGTACCCGAATGGCATAGCCAGCGCCTCGCGCGTGATCTGGACGCGCGCGCCGAGGAGGCGAGGGGGCTTGCCGTGGCGATCGGACTCGACGTCGTCGCGGTGCACACGCTGCGTCTCCGCCAGACGCGCGCGGCGACGCTGCTCGGGGTCGGTCAGATCGAAGCGATCACGCCCGATATCGCGGCAAGGGGCGTGCAACTCGTCGTGGTTGATGCCGCGCTCAGTCCGATCCAGCAACGTAATCTCGAAACGGCGTTCGGCACCAAGGTAATAGACCGGACGGGCCTGATCCTCGAAATCTTCGGCGAACGCGCCGCGACCGCCGAGGGGCGGCTGCAGGTCGAACTTGCGCATCTCGACTATCAGGCCGGACGGCTCGTGCGGAGTTGGACCCACCTCGAACGCCAGCGCGGCGGTTTCGGCTTTCTGGGCGGCCCCGGCGAAACGCAGATCGAGGCCGATCGCCGGATGATCCGCAACCGTATGGCGCGCATCCGCCGCAGTCTGGAGGACGCGCGCCGTACGCGCCAGCTCCAGCGCTCGAAACGGCAGCGCGCGCCGTGGCCCGTGATTGCGCTCGTTGGCTATACGAATGCCGGGAAATCCACCTTTTTCAATCGCTTGACGGGAAGTGACGTCATGGCGGAAGATATGCTCTTCGCAACACTCGATCCGACGATGCGCGAGATCCGCTTGCCCGGCATCGACAAGGCGATCCTGTCGGATACGGTAGGTTTTGTGTCCGATCTGCCGACTGAACTCGTCGCGGCTTTCCGCGCGACGCTGGAAGAGGTCACGACCGCCGACCTGATCGTCCATGTACGCGATATCGTTCATCCCGACAGCGACGCGCAATATGACGACGTCCGCGCGATCCTTGAATCGCTTGGGGTTAACGGCCCTCAGGATGGCGGGGAGGGCGATGCAACCGACGCGATCCCGCAGATCGAAATCTGGAACAAGATCGACACCGCCGATGCCGATCTTCGCGCGAGCATCGAAGAGATGGCGGCGCGGCGGAGTGACGCGGCGGTGATATCGGCGGTGATGGGCGACGGCGTTGAAGCGGCGCGCACCTTCATGGCGTCGCAGTTGACTGCTCGCCACAAGCTTGAGCGCATCTACCTTGGTTACGAACAGGGCGAGGCGATGGCATGGCTCCACGCTCGCGGCGAAGTTCTTGCGGACGAGCCCGAGGGCGAGGGGCATGTGCTAACCGTCCGGCTGGACCCCGCCGACCGCGCCCGCTTCGATCGGCTGTGGCCGGCTACGGACGCTCCGACGCCTTGACCGCCTGCCAATGGGCTTCCTGCGCGTCCAGCGACAGGCCCGAAAGGCTGCCGCCTGCACGATCTTCCATCCCGGCGAAGCGGCGGGCGAACTTGCCGTTCGCATCGCGCAACGCGCTTTCCGCATCGACGCCGAGCTTGCGCGCATAGTTGACGACGGCGAACAGCAGGTCGCCAACCTCTTCGTGCCGGTCGGCATCGCTCGACGCCGCCGCGACCTCGGCCAGTTCCTCGGCGATCTTGTCGAGCGGTCCGTCGGTGTCGGGCCAGTCGAATCCGACGCGCGCGGCGCGCGCCTGCAGCTTCTGCGCGCGCAGCAGCGACGGCAGCGACAGCGCGACGCCGGACAGCGCGCTCGTTGGACCGTCGGCGGCGCGTTCGGTGGCCTTGATCGCTTCCCATTGCTGGCGAACGTCGTCCGTCTTGCCGTCGCCAAAGATATGCGGGTGACGGCGCTCCATCTTGTCGCTGATCGCATTGGCGACGTCATCGAAACCGAACAGGCCGTCGTCGGTCGCGATCTGACTGTGAAATACGACCTGAAGTAACAGGTCGCCAAGCTCGTCGCAGATCGCGGCGGGATCGCCACCGGCGATCGCGTCCGCGACCTCATAGGCTTCCTCGATCGTGTAAGGCGCGATCGTCGAGAAATCCTGCGCGAGATCCCATTCGCAGCCGCCGTCGGGATTGCGCAGCTGGCGCATGATGGCGAGCAGGCGATCGATGGGGGATTGGAGCACGGGTTCGGCCATATTATTATCCGATAATATATATTATGTTAAGTCTTGATGGGCGTACGGAGGGAAGATTCTCCATGCATCGATCAGGTCACCGCTTGCCATGTCCGAATGACGAGGAATACCAGACCGAAGATCGCCGCCCATGCGAGCGCCATCTTCAGCCAGTCGGCCATCGGAAGCCGCCGTGCGAGCAGCGAGCTCAGCACCAGTGCGAATGCGCCTGCGAACCAGAGTATCTCGACGGTCGTGTCACCATTCATAGCTGCACCTCCAATCCGTCGTATCCGGGTTCGACGCCCGGCGGCAATTCGGCCGCAAGGTCGTCATAATCCATCGTATTGTCCATATGCGTGATGATCGCGCGCGGATTCCCCACCTTGGCGAGCCCTTCAAGCGTCATTTGAAGATGCGGATGGGTCGGATGCGGATAGCGGCGCAGCGCATCGATCACGAACAGGTCGACACCCTGAAAGAAATCGACCATCTCATCAGTAAATTTCGAAAAATCAGTAGCATAGGCAATTTTGTGCGCACCGTCGCTAAAGATCAGGCCGGTGGCTTTAATCGGGCCGTGGGGCATTTCGATCGCCGACACTTCGATTGGTCCGATCGACTGATGGTCTTGAAGGTCAATCGGATCGACCGACGCCGGGTAGCCTGCGTTGCCCGCAAAGGCATAGGTGAAGCGCCATTTCAGAATATCGAGCACGTGAGCTCGCGCGTAGACGGGAACTGGAGACCGACGCAAATGCATGACTTGGCGCAGATCGTCGAGGCCATGCGTATGGTCGGCATGCTCGTGCGTCCAGATGACGGCGTCGAGTTCACCCACGCCTGCATCGAGCAATTGCAGCCGCATATCGGGGCTGGTGTCGACCAGGATACGAAAGCCGCCGAGCGATATCATGATCGACGCCCGACTGCGTAGATTGCGCGGATTGTCGGGGTCACACTGCCCCCAGTCATTGCCGATCCGCGGCACGCCTGACGACGTCCCGCAACCAAGGATCCTGAGCTTCATGGCGCGGATGACGTCACGGCCGCCTTGTTGAAAAGCGCATAGAAATTGGCGCTTGTCGTGGCAGCGAGCGCGTCCTCTTCCTCGCCGCGCAACGCGGCGAGGAAAGCGAGCGTGTCGGCGACGAACGCGGGCTCGCCCGTCTTGCCGCGGTGTGGGACGGGGGCAAGGAAGGGGGAATCGGTTTCGATCAACAGCCGGTCGCCGCGCAGCCATTTGGCGGTTGCCTGAAGGTCGGCGGCGTTCTTGAAGGTCACGATCCCCGAGATCGAGATATAGAGACCCAGATCAAGCGCCTTGCGGGCGAAGTCATCGCTCGCTGTGAAGCAGTGGATGACGCCCGGAAAAGCTGTCCTGCCCATCTCTTCGCCAAGCAGCGCCAACGTATCTTGCTCGGCATCGCGCGTGTGGACGATGATCGGCAGACCGGTTTGCTGCGACGCATGAATATGGCGGCGAAAGCTATCTTGCTGGCGCCCGCGGTCGCTCTTGTCGTAATAATAATCGAGTCCGGTCTCGCCGATGCCGATTACGCGCGGATGTGCGGCGCGCTCGACGAGCTTGGCGGTGTCGACGTCGGGATGATGGTCGGCGTCGTGCGGGTGAATGCCGACGCTCGCCCAGACGTCTTCATTCGCTTCGGCCGCCGCGAGCACATCGTCCCACTCGCTTTCGCGCGTCGCGATGTTGAGCATTGCGGTGACGCCGCGCGCCCGCGCCCGCTCGAGCACCTCGCCCTGCTGCTCGGCAAGGCCCTTGTAATTGAGGTGGCAATGCGAATCGACGAGCATCAGGCCTCCCCTTCCCCCCCGATTTCGTCGGCGGGCAGTTCGAGCCGCGGGAAGATAGGGACCGGCTGGCCGACCTTGAAGCCGCTTGCGACCAGCTTTGCGAACCAGTCCTTGTCGGTGAGCGCCGCGAAATCGCGGGCGTCATCGGCGATGCCCATCTGGTCGAGCAGCTTGTCGGCGGCCGCCGGCACGACCGGGCGGATCGCGATCGCCAGCGTGCGCACTGCCCGGAACAAGGTCATCAGCACCGCACGCATCCGTTCGGGGTCGGTCTTGCGCAGCGTCCATGGCGCCTGCGTGTCGACATACTGGTTGCAGGCGAATACCGCGCGGATCCAGTCTTCGATGCCGACGGAGAAGGCAAGTTGCCCGAATTCGTGCGGCAGGCGGACCGCCGCCATGTCGGCGAGGTCGGCGAGCAGGTCGATATCGTCTTGCGCGGGCGCATAATCCGCAGAAAGCTCGCCATCCAGATTCTTGAAAATCATCGACAAACTACGCTGCGCGAGATTGCCGAAGCTGTTCGCAAGGTCGGCGTTGGCGGTGCGAACGATCGCCTCGGCCGAATAGCTGCCGTCCTGGCCAAAGCTGACTTCGCGAAGCAGATAATAGCGCAGCGCATCGACCCCGAACCGGTCGGCGAGCGCCATCGGATCGACGACGTTGCCGAGCGATTTCGACATCTTCTCGCCGCGGTTCAGGAGGAAGCCGTGGCCGAACACCTGTTTGGGCAGCGGCAAATTGGCGCTCATCAGGAAGGCCGGCCAGTAAACGGTATGAAAACGAACGATATCCTTGCCGATCATATGGATATTCGCCGGCCAGAATGTCCCGAAATCGCTGGCAGGGTCAGGATAGCCGAGCCCCGACAAATAGGTCGTGAGCGCATCAACCCACACATACATGACATGCCCCGGCGATCCCGGCACCGGCACACCCCAGTCGAAGCTGGTGCGCGAAACGCTGAGATCCTTGAGCCCGCCCTCGACGAAACGCAGCACCTCGTTGCGGCGGCTTTCGGGCCGGATGAAGTCGGGGTGCTCGTTATAAAGCGCGAGCAGCCGGTCCTGATATTTCGACAGGCGGAAGAACCAGCTTTCCTCGACAGTCCATTCGACCGGCGTGCCCTGCGGCGAGAGGCGGATGCCCCCTTCCCCGTCGGTCAGTTCGCTTTCGTCGTAGAAAGCTTCGTCGCGGACCGAATACCAGCCCTCGTAACGATCGAGGTAAAGGTCGCCATTGGCTTCCATCGCCTTCCAGATCGCTTGCGACGCCGCATGATGCGCCGCGTCCGACGTGCGCATGAAATTATCATAGCTGATATTCAGCTTGGCATACATCTCCCGGAAATATCCCGACATTTCGTCAGCAAGGTCGATCGTCGCGCGGCCTTGGTCGCGCGCGGTCTGGAACATCTTCAGCCCATGTTCGTCGGTGCCGGTGATCAGGCGCACCTCGCGGCCGCGCGCGCGCTGGAACCGCGCCATGACATCGGTCGCGATCGCTTCATAGGCGTGGCCGATATGCGGACGGCCGTTGGGGTAGCTGATCGCGGTGGTGATGTAGAAAGGTTCGTTATTTTCGGACATGCGCGCGCCTTAGCCGCTGGCGCGCGCGAGGGAAAGCGTCAGCGTGCCGTCTGTCCCTGCCGCGGGGCCAATTGGGCAAGGCAATTGCCGATTTCGAAGCCGACCATCGATCCATCATAGGAACCGCGGATCGCGTCGCGGACGGTGCGCTGGATGCGGTCCCACTGCGCGAGTACCGGCGCGATTTCGGCGACGGGACGTTCGCGGGCGAGGCGGGTGAGCAGGCCCGGGACGATATCGATCACCAGTTCGAGCCGGGCACGGTTGCTGGAACCGCCGACTTCGCGTGCAAGCGCCTCGCGCAGGCGGTTTTCGGGGTCGCCCGTGCCGGCAATCGCGAGCAGCTTTTTCTCCATGGCCGCGACGTCGCTGTCGATCAGCGCGAGCGCCTTTCCGGGCACGCCTCCCGACGCCGCGACGATTGCACGCACCTCGGTCATTTCGAGAATCGGGCGCAGTTCGTGAAGCCACGCTGTCATGACGTCACGATCAACTGGTTGAAAACGAAGGGTTCTGCATCGCGACCGGATAGTGGGGAGCAGCCGTCCCGGCGAGTGGCTGATCAACAGGAACAGCGTTTTCGCAGGTGGCTCCTCAAGCGTCTTGAGCAGCGCATTCGCCCCGTCGGTCTCGAGGTCGTCGACCGCGTCGACGATGATCACGCGCCACTCGCCGAGCGACAGCGAAAGATGCAGGCGGCGGATCATCTGACGCACCTGCTCGATCGTGATGTTGCGCGCGAGTTCCTTGGCCTTGTCCTTTGGCTGGCGGGCGAGACGAAGGATTTCGGGATGGTTGCCGGCATCAACCAGCCGACCCGCCGACTCATCGCCCCGATCGTCGAGCGCGATGGCCTGCGCTTCGCCGCCGCGCCCGTGCGTTACGAGAAAGCGCGCGATACGTTCGGCAAAGGCGCCCTTCCCCATCCCCTGAGGCCCGGCGAGCAGCCAGGCGTGATGAAGCCGCCCGCCCTGCCACGCTTCGAGAAAGGCCTTTTCGGCGCCCTGATGGCCGATCATCACAGCCATTCCCCAAGCCCGGCAAGAATATCCGCGGTAACTTCATCGGCAGGCGCGTCGGCATCGACGATCCGCCAGCGTGACGGCTCGGCCTGCGCCATTTCGACGAAACGCGCGGCAAGGCGCGCCTGATAGTCCGCTGGCTTGCTGCCCATGCGGTCGCTGCCGCCGCGTCCGGCCAGCCGACGCGCCGCTTCGTCGGCACTGACTGTGAGCAGGAAGGTGCGGTCGGGCAGCAAGCCCTCCGAACCGAAGCCGTGCAGCGCGATAAGGTCGGCGTCGGTGATTCCGCCCCCTCCCCCCTGATAGGCGCGGCTGGAATCGACGAAGCGGTCGCAGAGGACCCAGGCGCCGCGCGCCAGCGCCGGACGGATCGTCCGGACGACGTGATCGGCGCGAGCGGCGGCAAAGAGCAAGGCCTCGCTTCGCGCATCCCAGCGATCGTCGCTGCCTTCCATGAGCAGCGTACGGATCACTTCGGCGCCCGCGCTGCCGCCGGGTTCGCGGGTCGTGACGACATCGACGCCGCGCGCTCCCAGCGCTGCGGCGAGCGCGCGGATCTGCGTCGATTTTCCGACTCCCTCCCCGCCTTCCAGCGTGATGAAGCGGCCGCTCACAATCCGGTCAGTCGATAAAAGCCCGTTCGCGCGCGTGCCCACCAGCCGCCTTGGCTCACGTCGGCAGCGGCGATCAGCGGTGTGGTTTGGGACGGCAATCCATCCGGAGTGACGACCAGTTCGGCAACGGGCGTACCCCGGGTGAGGGGTGCGGAGACGGGAGTTGCGGTACGCATCACCGCGCGATAGCCACCACTGTAGCCCTTGGGAACCGTCATCCGCACTGCAATACCGGCTTCGGTTGCCACCGCGGGAACCGCGCCCCTGCGGACGTCGACCCGGCCCAGGCTGGCGCCGGCGGGAATGAGCTCGCGCCCTTCCCACTCGTCGAAGCCCCATTTCATCAGCCGCTCGGCCTCATCGCGGCGCGCCTTTTCACTGGCCATGCCGGCAACGACCATGATCAGGCGGCGGCCGCCCCGCTTGGCCGAACCGAGGAAGCAATAGCCGGCTTCGGCGGTGTGCCCCGTCTTGAGGCCGTCGGCGCCCTCGAAACGTCCGAGGATGGGGTTGCGATTGGGCTGGATGATCGGCTCGCCCTTGGGCGACTTCCCGTGCCGGAGTTTCGGGATCGCGAAATAGCGTTCATATCCGCCTGGATGGTCGCGGATCAGCCGGTCGGCGAGTGTAACAAGATCGGCGGCGCTGACCTTGGTCACACCGCCATCGGGCCATCCGTTGGGCGTTCCGAACCTGCTCGATTTCATCCCGATTCCGGAAGCTACATCGTTCATTCGCTTGACGAAGTTCGCCTCGCTACCGTCTATTCCTACCGCAAGGACGGCCGCCGCGTCATTCCCTGAAACCGTGATCAGTCCCTTGAGCAACTCGTCGACCGACACTTTTTCGTTCGGACGCAGGAACATTGTCGAACCGCCCGTGCTGCCGTTCCACTTCTTCCACGTCGCTTCACTGACGGTGAATTGTTTGTCGCGTGCCAGTTCGCCCTTCTTGATGAGGTCGAGCACGACATAGGCGGTCATCACCTTGGCCATCGAAGCCGGTGCGAAGCGCTTTTCGGCGCCGCGCGAAAAGAGGATCGCGCCCGAATCCATGTCCTTCAGCAGCACGATCGGCGCTTGCGTGACATAGAGCGGACGGCTGACCGGCGCGTGCTTGGGTCGGGTGTCACCGGCCGACGCCGCCGGGAAGGCAAGCACCAGTGTCAGGGCGGCGCCGGCCGCCGCAGTGGTTTTCGCGAGGATGACCGCCCGGTTCATATGCCGGCCAGTCACCGGTCGCGCACGACCACCGCGTCGCGGAAGCCCTTGGCCTTCGCCTTGCCGAGTGCGCCCTGTGCCTCGGCATCGCTGGCGAATGCGCCGATGCGGACACGCCAGAGATTGCCGGCCTTCGTGACCGTCCCGCCCACCGATCTGGCGGCGGCGTTGGCGCGGCCCTCGCTGCTGAACGCTGCAACCTGGACGGCATATTTGCCCGCTGGCGAAGTTTGCGCGGGCTTGGCCGCCGCCGCAGGTTTCGCCGGTGCGGGCTTGGCAACCGGAGCGGGGCCGGGTGCGGGTCTTGCCGCGCCGGGGTCTTCGACGATGAAACGATCGTCGCCGGGTTTGGCGGCGCCCGATGCGATCGGCGCTGCGGGCGGGGCAGCGACCAGAGTCGAAGCCGCCACGCCTTTCGGAGCCGGGAGGCTCTTCGCCTTGTTGCGGAGGATCGACAGCAGCGAATCCGGTGTGGCGATGCGTTCGGGGACCGGCTTTCCGGCGCGAAGCTGCGCGCGTTCGGCCGCCGGCGGATTCGTCCGGCGGACGCGCACCGCGGCGACCCCGTCGGTGATCCCCAGCTGTGCAGCGGCGCCGCGCGACAGGTCAATCAGCCGGTCACCGACCATTGGCCCGCGGTCGTTGACGCGTACGAGGGTCGTCCGACCGGTGTCGAGCGCGGTGACCTCGACATAGCTTGGCAATGGCAGCGTCTTGTGTGCCGCGCTGATCGCAGAGGGATCGAAAGTCTCGCCATTGGCGGTGGGCTTTCCGGCAAGTTCCTCGCCGTACCAGCTCGCATAGCCGACATCGTCATAGTCGGGGATATCGGCGGGTGTGTAGGTCACGCCGCCGATTGTGTAAGGATCACCAAGCTTTACCGGGACATCGGCCGCGCCGGTCGCCGGCGCCGGACTTGAGGTCGGCCCGACTTCGCGCTTGCCATCTACACTGCCACAGCCGGCGAGCATGAGCATCGCACCGGCCATCAGGCCCCCGCCCCTAACGATCGATTTCATCCGCCAGCAACCCCACAGACAGTGCGTAAAAGTTGGAACAATTATAGTCCAATATCGCACGATAGTTACCGGTCAGCAAATAGGCCGTGCGACCGGGGCCATCGGGTTCGAGAAGCGTGGCCTGGATATTGCCGTCGGGCCAGCGTCCGCCGACCGGCTGGATTCCGGCGGCGCGCCATTCGGCCATCGACCGCCAGCGGCTGTGACGATCGAAGACGCGCGGGCAGCGCGTCGGCGTCAGGCGATTGGCGACCGCGCTCCGGTTGAAGCTCGCCGGCACCGTGACTGCGACGCCCCACGGCTGCCCGGCACGCCAGCCGGCGCGGCGCAGATAGGATCCGATCGATTCGATTGCGTCAGCCTCGCTCGACCAGATGCGCGCGACCCCGTCGCCGTCGCCGTCTTCGGCGACCTGCAGATAGACCGATGGCAGGAATTGCGGATATCCGAAGGCGCCCGCCCAGCTGCCCTTCAGTGCGCTGCGCGGTACGCCGCGTTCGACCATCACCAGCGTCGCGATCAGTTCGGGTTCGAACAGGCTGCGTCGGCGGCCTTCATAGGCGAGCGTCGCCAGCGCCTCGGG
This sequence comes from Sphingopyxis sp., assembly GCF_035565275.1. Taxonomy (GTDB): domain Bacteria; phylum Pseudomonadota; class Alphaproteobacteria; order Sphingomonadales; family Sphingomonadaceae; genus Sphingopyxis. The sequence continues at coordinate 6,087 of NZ_DATMST010000162.1, read as the reverse complement.
CAGATCGAAATTGCCGGTGACCTGGCCATAGGCGGTTTCGTGACCGTAGATGGCGATCATGATGCTCGTGGGAACGCCGGTGCGCGCCTCGATCCGCGAAAGGAGCGGAAGCAACCGGTCGTGGACGCGGCGTCCGCCGCCGATGCGCGCAGCATCGACATGTTTTACCTTGTAGGGGGCGAAAGCCGGGATCGGCGTATTCGGGCTTGGCGGGCTGCCAAGATTATCGCGATCGAGCGCAATGACGCGGGGGTTGTAGCGCAGCCCCGTGGTGACCCGGTCAAAGGTCGCGCGCGATACGCCGCGCGCCTGCGCCTTCGGCCATAGCGACCGGACATAGGTGTCGAAGCCCGCGTCCCCTCCCTGCGCGTGGAGCGGGGCCGAGGCGGTGAGCATCCAGGCCGACACCACGGCGATGACGAGAGTGAAAAGGCGTCCGGTTCTGAAACTGATAGCGTGCATGATGTCCCCACCCATAGGGCGTGTCTCGCACAGATGCGAGCGGATTGGCTAGGCGGTCGCGAGACAGGACGAGTCATTCGCGCGGCAGGCCGTTCGCACAAGGTTTCGCTTGCCGGGCCGCCACCACGCGCTATGGCGGCGGCACGCGGACAGGTGGCCGAGTGGTTTAAGGCAGCGGTCTTGAAAACCGCCGTGGGTGCAAGCTCACCGTGGGTTCGAATCCCACCCTGTCCGCCATCGCACGTCGGGAATATGATTTGGGAACCGGATGCGGAGGACCGCGGACGGGCGGTGCAGGACATGCGCGCTACCGGTTTCGTCGCACCGCGGTCATTTTTTTCCAAGGCCCTGCCCGCAGGGCTCCGTCTTGTGATTGTCGCCGGGAAGATGTCCCGGCCCCGATCACAAGAGGAACCCGATGCGCAAGACCTTGCTGGCCTCCACCTGCCTGGCCACCCTTCTGTCGACGACCGCCCAGGCGGAAACGACGATCACGACCGCCATTACGACACCGGTGCGAACCTCGACCGTCAAATCGGGTGCCGCCGACGATGTGAAGATCACCTCGACAGGGTCGGTCAAACCGGCGTCGGGAACCGCAGTCACCATCGACAGCAATCACAAGGTGGTCAACGAGGGCACGATCGAATTCAGCAATGTCGACGGCGCGACGGGCATTTTTGCGAACGGCGGCGTGTCGGGCGGCATCACCAATGCGGCGACTGGCAAGATCATCATCGGCGAAACCTATGCGCCGACGGATATCGACAATGACGGCGATCTTGACGGACCCTTTGCGGTCGGCAGCAATCGCGTGGGCATCGCGACGGGGGGCGCCTTTACCGGCAATATCGTCAATAGCGGCACCATCGCCATCGAAGGCAATGATTCGGCGGGCATTCGCCTCGGCGGTCCGCTGACCGGCAACTTTACCAACGACGGGACGATCACGGTCCTCGGCGATCGCGCGCTGGGCGTCGGATTGCAGGACGTCACCGGTAACGTCCGCCTTGCGGGGACGATCACCGCGACCGGCGTCGATGCCACCGCCGCGCGGCTTGCGGGCAACATCAACGGCGCGCTTGTCGTGCAGGGCGCGCTGACCGCCACCGGCTATCGTTACACGACGCCGCCCGCCGATCCGTCGAAGCTCGACGCCGACGACCTGCTGATCGGCGGCCCGGCGCTTTCGATCGAAGGCAATGTGACGGGCGGTATCGTCCTTGCCGTTCCGCCCAAGGATGCGAATCCGAACGACAAGGACGAGGACAAGGACGGCATCGACGATGACAAGGAAGGCTCGGCGGCGATCCGTTCCTTCGGTTCGGCTGCGGCGGTTCGCATCGGCGCGGCCGACCATGCCGTCGCGATCGGCCCCGTCGCGGGGACCGGGACCGGCCTTGGACTGATCATCGACGGTTCGGTAGTCGGCAACGGGCTTTATGCCGGCAAGGACGGCAACGGCATGCAGATCGGCGGCCTTGGCGGTACGGTGACGATTGCCGGCGGCATCGGCATCAGCGGCAGCGTGGCGGCGCTTTCGAAGGATGTCGCCGCTACGGCCATTCGCATCGGTAGCGGAGCGACGACCCCCGAGATCCGGGTCGCGGGCAAGGTCGAGGCGACGACGGCGGGCAATACCGCCGCTTCGGTTGCGACGGCAGTGCTGGTCGAGGCGGGCAGTGACGTCCCGTTGATCCGCAACAGCGGCACGATCGCGGCGAAGACCGGCGGTGACAATGGCACCGCGCGTGCCATCGTCGACCTTTCCGGCAATGTCGATACCGTCGAGAACAGCGGCACGATCAGCGCCACCGGCGCCCTTGCAAGTTCCAACCGCAATGTCGCGATCGACCTGTCGGCGAACGCGGCGGGGGCAACGGTCAAGCAGACCGCGGTCGCCTCGGGCATCGCAGCCCCCAGCATCGTCGGCGACGTCCGCTTTGGCGGCGGCAATGACGTGTTCGACATCGCCGACGGCTCGGTGAAGGGCAACAGCTTCTTCGGCACCGGCAACAACAAGCTCGCACTGTCGGGCGACGCCACCTATGCGGGCAATGCCAGCTTTGGTGGCGGCAATGACAACATGACCCTCGCCGGCACCGCGAAATTCACCGGTGCGGTCGATTTCGGCGGCGGTACCGATACGCTCAGCATCGGCGGCACGTCGATCTTCTCGGGCACGCTCGCCAATTCGCAGGGGCTGGCGGTTTCGGTTGCCGGCGGCACCTTCGACGTCGGCGGCGCCGCGACGATTGCGTCGCTTGCCGTTACCGACAAGGGCGTGCTCGGCGTCATGCTCGATGACGGCAGCACCGGAACCGCGCTTCAGGTCACGGGCAATGCCAGCTTCGGTGCCGAATCGAAGCTCGCGCTCAAGCTGTCGAGCATCGAGCGCGCCGAAGGGCAGCATGTGGTGCTGACCGCCGGCAGCCTGACGGGCGCAAGCAACCTGACGGCGTCGCAAACGCTGCTGCCCTTCCTCTACAAGGGCACGCTGACGTCGAACGCCACCCAGCTCATCGTCGACGTGTCGCGCAAGAGCACCACCGAGCTGGGCCTCAACCGGTCCGAATCCGGTGCGTTCGACGCCGTGCTCGACGCGGTCATTGCCGACCAGAAGATCGAGGACGTCTTCCTCGGCATCACCGACGGCGACCAGTTCCGGGGCCAGCTCCAGCAGATGCTGCCCGAGCATGAAGGCGGCGTGTTCGAAACCGTCACCTCGGGTTCGCGCGCCCTGTCGCGCTATCTTCAGGATCCCAACGCGCCGTACCAGGATGAGGGCAAATGGGGCTATTGGGTCAACCAGGCGGTCTGGGGTACTTCGAAGGGTGTCGGGAACACCGCAAGCTACGACGTCAGCGGCTGGGGCATCTCGCTCGGCGCCGAAATCGAGAGCGATGTCGGCAATTTCGGTGGCTCGGTCGCGTATCTCAGCGGCAAGGACGGCAATGGCAGCAACGCCAATGAAGTAAGCTCGAGCCAGTTCGAAGGTGCCCTGCACTGGCGTCTGCGCTCGGATGGCTTCATGGCCAATGCCCGCGTTTCCGGCGCGCCGGTCAGCTTCAAGGGCACGCGTATCTTCCGCGCCGAAAATGGCGCCGAGGACATCGAAAAGACGATGAAGGGCAAGTGGGACGGTACCCTGTGGTCGGCGTCGGGCTCGCTCGCCTATGATGCACGCGCCGGCGGCCTGTCGATCCGGCCGATGGTCGCTGTCGATTATTTCAAGCTCAAAGAAGACGGCTATCAGGAAACCGGCGGCGGCGACGCGCTCGACCTCAAGGTGCTGAGCCGCGACAGCGATGAACTCGCGGTGTCGGGAACCGTGGCCATCGGTCTCGATTTCGGCGGTGCCGACGAATATGACGGCTGGACGCGCTTCGAAATCGAAGGCGGACGCCGCCAGATCGTAAGCGGCACGCTCGGCGCGACGACCGCGTCGTTCAAGGACGGCACGCCGTTCACCCTTGTCCCCGATGATCGCACGAGCGGCTGGGTCGGCCGCATCCGTGGCATCGCCGGTAATTCGGCCTTCCAGGTCGGTGGCGAATTGTCCGCGGAAGAACAGCAAAGCCATGTCGGCTGGGCATTCCGTGCGAGCCTGCGGGTCGGTCTCTAGCCCCCCGGGCCGACCCCGCCTGCAAGGGGGAAGCGGATCCCCTACCCCCGCTTCCCCCTTGCCTTGGCAGAAACGAACGAAGAAGCTGATGTTAGCACTGGCCACCCCCTCCTCCTTCCCGCCGCAGTTGCGCCGCAGGGCATTGGCGCTATATGACGGCGGCATCGGGGAGGCGTATGGCGCATATCGGGGTGGCGCCCACCGGCAAAAGATGGCGTTCCAAAGCAAGCAATCCATGACCCAGTCGCGTGACCGAACCGACGCCGCACAGGGCATCGAAGGCGTATTGCTCGCCAACCGGGATCGCATCGTGCGTTTTCTGGAAGTGCGCGGTGCGGGCGATATCGCCGAGGATCTGTTCCAGGACCTGTGGATGCGCCTGACCGATCGCGCAACCGGACCGATCGCCGAGCCGCTGTCCTATGTCATGCGCGCCGCGAACAACCTGATGCTCGATCGCTACCGCTCTGCAAGGCAAAGCGAATTGCGCGACAAGGCGTGGGGGGAAGCCTCTGCAACCCAAAGCCCGTCGACCGAGTCCGCGCTGATCTCGCGCGAACAACTGGCGCTTGTAGACGCGGCGATCGTCGCGACGGGCGAGCGTTCTGCCCGCATCTTCCGCAGGTTTCGGGTCGATGGCGTCAATCAACGCGACATAGCGAGCGAAATGGGGATCAGCCTGAGTACCGTCGAATCCGATTTGCGGAAGGTTTATGCCGCGCTTGCCGTGACCCGGAGGCAGCTCGATGCATCCTGACGCCACCCCCGCCGAAGCGCGCGCGATCGACTGGCTCGTTCGCCAGCGCGATCCCGATTTCGCCGACTGGGACGGGTTCGCCGACTGGCTTGCCGAAGATCCCGGCCATGCCGCGGTGTACGATATGGTCGCGGACCTCGATCGCGATCTCGATGCCCTGCCCCCGGTTTTCGCCCCGTCGGTCGTGACGATCCCCGATGTCCGTCACCGGCCGTCGCGGCGCGCCTGGTTCGGTGGCGCGATGGCAGCCGTCATCATCGGCGCCGTCGGCCTGTCGAGCCCCGGCCTGTTCGCCGACAGCAACCGGATCGAGACGTTGGCCGGCGAGCACCGCACCGTCGAACTCGCCGATGGATCAAGGATCGAGATCAACGGCGGCTCGATCGTCGAAATCGACAAGGATCGCCCGCGCTTCGCCCGGCTGGAATCGGGTGAGGCGATGTTCCATGTCGTGCACCGCGAGGACGATCCGTTCGTGGTCGAGGCGGGCGGCGCGAAGATCGTCGACCTTGGCACCGCCTTCAACGTCGTGCGGCGCGAGCGGCAGACCTCGGTCGCGGTTTCGGAAGGGGTGATTCTCTACAACCCCGACGGCGACAACGTCCGCGTCGTTGCGGGCAAAGGCATCGACGCGCGCGACGGCGACCCGAAGGCGCCCGCAGTACAGGATGTCGATGTCGCCAGCGTCGGCGGCTGGCGCACGGGACTCCTGGTTTATAGCGGAACGCCGCTGGCGGTCGTCGCGGAAGATCTGAAGCGTACGGCCGGAATGAACGTCAGCATTGCGCCCGAGGCGACCGGGCTGTCGTTCCGTGGCGCGCTGATCATCGACAAGGATCGCGGCCGCACCGTCGCCGATCTTGCTGCCCTGTCGGGTACAAAAGCCGAGCGGCAGGGCGACGGCTGGATATTGACCCGCTGAGCATGACCCGCCGCCTCTCTCTTGTCGCTGCAGCGATAGTGATGAGCCTGCCGGTGCAGGCGATGGCGGCCGAGGACCGGGCGTTCGACGTGCCCAAGGGCAGCTTGTCGAGCGTGTTGCCCCTCCTCAGCCGGCAGGCCGGGGTCAGCATCAGCGTCGGCGACGCGAAGCTATGGCAGGCGCGCGTGAAATCGGTGCGCGGGCGCATGAGCGTCGAAGAGGCGATCACGCGCCTTCTGAACGGTTCGGATGCACGCGCCGTACGCGTCAGCGCGACGAGCTGGCGCATCGAGCGGCGGCCGGCGGCCCGCGTCGCGCATC
>NZ_DATMST010000161.1:0-13586 GCF_035565275.1 Sphingopyxis sp. | reverse complement strand
CTTCGCTCGCGGCCTTTGCGCGCGCCTGCGCCAGCGAAACTTCGGCGTCGCGAAGGCGTGCCTGCGCCGCGAGATTGGCTTCGGCGAGCGCGGCCTTGCCGGCATCGTGTCCGGCTATGTCGTTCGCGAGCGATTTTGTCTCGGCATCGAGCGCGGTCAGCGCGGCATGGGCTTCGCGCGCAAGTTCGCCTTCGCGGTTGCGGTCGTCGGCGAGCCGCGCCTGCTGTTTCGCGAGATCTTCAAGTCGCTGGATCGCGGCGCGCTCTTCCCCCTGCAATCGCACCTGCGTTGCGGTCGCTTCGGCCAGCGCGTCGCGCTGTGCCTGTGCATCCATGCGCGCGGCGGCGACGCGCGTCGCGACTTCGGTCTGCGCCTTCGAAATGGTATCGAGCTCGTCCTGCGCGGTCTTCACCGCCACCTCGGCGGCGTCGGCGTCGCGGCGCGCCTGGTCGGCGGCCGCCGCGGCATCGCGCCACCGCGAATAGATCAGCCGCCCCTCCGCGATGCGGATATCGTCGGAAAGTTTCCTGTATTTCTCCGCTGCCCGTGCCTGCCGGCGAAGCGCGTTCGCGCGCACCTCCATGTCGGCGACGATTTCGGAGAGGCGGGTAAGGTTGGTTTCGGTCGCACGCAGCTTTTGCTCCGCATCCTTGCGGCGGACGTGCAGCCCGGCGATGCCCGCGGCTTCCTCGAGCATCGCGCGGCGGTCGGTGGGCTTGGCTGCGATGACGTTGGCGATCTTGCCTTGGCTGACGAGCGCCGGGCTGTGCGCGCCGGTCGCGGCGTCGGCGAAGATCAGCGCAACGTCCTTGGCGCGCACGTCGCGGCCGTTGGCGCGGTACGCCGAACCTGCGCCGCGCTCGATACGGCGAATGACTTCCAGATCGTCGCCGTCGGCAGCATCCGAAAGGCCGGCGACGAGCGCGCCCTCGGTGTCGCAGTGAAGCGCGACCTCCGCAAAATCGCGCGCCGGGCGCGACGAGGTGCCGGCGAAGATCACATCCTCCATCCCGCCGCCGCGCATCGACTTGGCGCTGGATTCGCCCATCACCCAGCGGATCGCCTCAAGCAGGTTCGACTTGCCGCAGCCGTTGGGGCCGACGACGCCGGTCAGCCCGGGTTCGATGCGCAATTCGGTGGGTTCGACGAAGGATTTGAAACCGGTGAGGCGCAGCCGCTTTATCTGCACGAAATCACCTCGTGCAGTCTAACGAATCGGAGCTGGTGCAACCTTGGTGTCACATATCCCCCTGACGGCCGTCATGCCGCGTGCCCGGGGGAGTCGCAAGGGGGTAGGCGCCGCCCACCCCCCCCCGAAGGAATGGGTCAGCGCGCGCCCATCGTGCGCAGCCGGTCGCGCAGGGGGCCCCAGGAGTTGGCGCCTTCAGCCACCTGACCATTGATGATGAAGGTCGGCGTGCCGGTGATCTGGTATTTCTCGACCCCGGCGTTGGTGCCCTTTTCGACCGCCTCGACATTTGTGACCTTGGCGAGGCACTGATTGATCGTCGCGGCGGGGACGCCGCGCTGCTGGTAGAACTGGTCGATGCCCCAGCCCTTCGCGAGCGCATTGAAGCGTTCGGCGGGCGGCAGCTTCATCGCGGCTTCGATCCCCGGTTGCGGCTTTTGCGCGCCCGCGATGAACGCCTCATGCTCGAGGAAGGTCGCGTCGGCGAGCGGGAAGAAGCGGTCGGGGCCGGTGCATTTGACGATCGCGCCGGCGATCGCGTCCACCGGGTGAAGCATGAACGGGGTCAGCTTGTACGATACGCGGCCGGTGTCGACGAAGTCGCGCTTCAGCTCCTCGTGCGAATCCTTGGCGAACTGCGCGCAGTGGCCGCAGGTGAACGCGCCATATTCCTCTAGTTTGATCGGCGCGTCGGGATTGCCCATCACGACGCCGTCGCCATCGACGCGCACGACCTGCGACCAGGTCTTGCCGGCGGGCGGCGCGACCTTGGCGATCGCTTCCTGTTCCTTGGCGGGATCGGTCTTGCTGTCGCTGCAAGCGGCGAGCGCGAGCGCGCCCATCGAGGTCAGGAGAACGGTACGCAGCAGGGTCATGGTCTTTCTTTCTCCACTAGGCGGGAATGCGGCGCTTTTACGAGGCCTTGAGCGCGAGGTCGAGTTTCGATTTGAGTGCTGGCCATGCGGTGACTTCGGCGTTGCGGCCGTTGATGAAGAAGGCGGGGGTGCCGGCGACCCGGTCGGCGTTGCGGCCGATGTTGGTCATGCCGGTGAGCTCGGCCTGCGCGACCTCGTTGTTCAGGCACGCCGTCTGCTGCGCCGCCGAATAGCCGCGCGCGGTCATCAGCGCGGTCAGGCCGGTGTCGGCGGCGATCTTGCGCGCGCGATCGGCTGTCGTGCCTTCGAACCAGCTCGCCTTCTGCTTGTCGGTGGCTTTGGTCACCTTGTCGAGCAGCGCGGGCTGCGCCGCGAAAATCGCCTGATGGTTGCCGGCAAATGCCCTGGAGCCGCCGCAGCGCGCGAGCAGCGCCGCGGTCATGTCGATCGGGTCGCGGACAAGGTTGCGATATTCGAAAAGCACCAGTCCCTTGTCGATATATTGCGCCTTGAGCGGCGCGGTACCCGCCTTCGCGAAATCGCCGCAGACGTGGCAGGTGTAGCTGAAATATTCGACCAGCTTCACCTTCGCCTGTGGATTGCCGATGCTGTAGGCGCCGATGCTGCTTTCGCTGACCGTTGCCGACCAGCGCGGCGCGGTGGCCTGCTGAGCGGGCGCCGCGCCGGTAAAGAGCAACAGCGCGGCAGAGCCAAGTGCGCCGAGCGCCAGGCGGCGATGGATGGGCTGGGTATGAAGCGCTGCGACCATCGACCTTCTTCCTCAACTGATCCGGGGGAGTTTGGCCGGCGCCGCGAGGCCCGCCGCCATGCGTTCGAGCACGGTCCTGAGCTCCGGGTCGCCGATGTCGCGCAGACTGTCCCCCAGTTCGGCGGGTACGGGCTTCAGCATTGCTGGCGGCTGAACGGGTGCGGCGGGCGTGACATGGCCATGTGTCATGCGAACGCCGGCGATTGCGGCATAGCCGAAAAAGCGGTTGACCGCGCCGATGATATCGGGCGCGACATGTTGCAGCATCGGTGCGTGCGCGCCGCTGATCGTCAGGTGCAGCGTCCCGCCCGCTTTCTGCCCGACGGGAAAGCGGATCATCGCGGGCTGGGTGACGTCGGCGAGCCGGTCGCCGACGATCTCGCGCCAGCGGCTCACGACCGACGACTGGATAAAGCCGAACTTGCGAAAGGCGGTACGGCCGATTTCGGGGACGAGGTCGGAAATTGCGCGTGCCTCGCCGCCGCGCGGGCGCTCATAGGCGCGCGCGGGCGCCTTGGCCGACTTCGCACCTTTCGCCCTCGCTTTTTTGGCGGGGCCATCCGCTCCCGTGTCTTTCGCCATAGACGGCGCCATGCCATAGGCGGGGGGTGAGCGTCCAGACTTCCCGACTTCACCGCGACATGGCTGGCGACTTCGCGGACCGGCTGCTCGGCTGGTACGACCGGTCGGCGCGGGTGCTGCCGTGGCGGATCGCGCCGAACAGCGGCGGCGTACCCGATCCCTATCGTATCTGGCTGGCCGAAGTCATGCTGCAGCAGACAACGGTGGCGGCAGTGGCAGGCTATTTCATGCGCTTCACGACGCGCTGGCCGACGGTCGCCGACCTCGCTGCCGCCGACGACGCCGACGTCATGGCGGCGTGGGCCGGGCTGGGCTATTATGCCCGCGCGCGCAACCTGCTCGCCTGCGCGCGCGCGGTGGTCCGCGATCATCGCGGGCGTTTTCCGGACAGCGAGACGGCGTTGCGCGAACTGCCGGGGATCGGCGATTATACCGCCGCATCGGTCGCGGCGATCGCTTTCGGCCGCGCGGCGGTGGTCGTGGACGCCAATATCGAACGCGTGATCGCCCGGCACCGTCTGATCGAGACGCCGCTTCCGATGGCGAAGCGCGAGATTCGGGCGGTGTTGGCGCCGCTCGTGCCCGAAGGGCGGCCGGGCGATTTCGCGCAGGCGCTGATGGATCTGGGCGCGACCATCTGCACACCGCGCGGCCCCGCCTGCGCGATCTGCCCGGTGATGAGCGATTGCCGCGCGCGCGGGCGGACGGATATCGAACGCCTTCCGGTCAAGCCGCCGAAAAGGGCGAAGCCGCATCGCTACGGCGTCGCGCACTGGATCGAACAGGGCGGGCGGGTCTGGCTCGTCCGGAGGCCCGACAAGGGCATGCTTGGCGGAATGCGCGCGCTGCCGGGGGGCGAATGGACCGATAGGCCCCGATCCGGGTCGGAGCCCTCCGAATCGGCAATCGTCAGCGTCGACCACGGCTTTACCCATTTCGATCTGACACTGGTGCTCGTGCGCCGCGAAGTTTCCCCCGAAGCTCCCGGTGCCGCAGCGGAAGGCGAATGGTGGCCCATCTCGGACCTTGACGCCGCCGGGCTGCCGACGCTCTATCGCAAATTGACGGACCGGATGCTGGAGAAATTGGTATGAACATGATGGTTTCGCGGCGGACGCTGCTGGGCGGATTGGCGCTGGGGAGTGCGGGAGCATTGCTGCCGCGCGCCGCGCTCGCCTGGAAGATCGACGGGGCGGCGCTGTATCCGGCGACCAGCGCTTTCATCAAAGGCTTCGTCGATCGCCGCGAACTTGCCGGCACGCTCGCCGCGATCGGCAAGGGGCAGGACGCACCGGTATTCTTCGGCGCGGGCGTGCAGTCGAACGATTCGCCGACGCCGGTCGGGCCCGACACGCTGTGGCGTCTCTATTCGATGACCAAGCCGGTCACCGGCATCGCCGCGATGTTGCTGATCGAAGACGGCAAGATGACGCTCGACCAGCCGATCGCCGACTTCCTGCCCGCGTTTGCGAACATGAAGGTGCAGAACACCCCCGACGGATCGATCACCGACGTGCGCCCCGCGAAAGGCCCGATCACGGTCCGGCAGATTCTGACCCACACGGCCGGGCTCGGCTATGGCATCATCCAGAAGGGCCCGCTGCGCGACGCCTATAACCGCGAAGGCCTGTTCGGCGGGCAGGTGAGCCGCCTGCCGATTCCGGGTCTTCCGACGACCGCACCCGCGCCAGGCCTGGCCGCGTTCGCCGACCGGCTGGCAACGCTCCCGCTCGTCTACGAACCCGGAACGCGCTGGAGCTATTCGGTCGGGCTCGACCTTGCGGGACGATTGATCGAAGTCGTTTCGGGGCAGGCGTTCGACGCCTTTCTCAAGGCGCGCATCTTCGACCCGCTCGGGATGACGAGCACCGGGTTTCGCGTGCCTGCGAGCGACGTCGCGCGGTTCACGACCAATTATGCACCGATGGGCGGCGCGCTGCTGCCGATCGATCCGGCGACCAGCTCGATCTATCTCGACCAGCCGCCGGTTGCGTATGGCGGCGGCGGACTGGTTTCCAGCGCGCGCGATTACGACCGCTTCCTCGCGATGTTGCTCGGCGAAGGCACGACGGGCGGGGTGCGCGTGATGAAACGCGAGACCGCGCAGCTCGCAATGTCGAACCTCATCGCCGACAGCGTCGAGCGCAAGGGGACCTTCATCGACGGGCAGGGTTTCGGCGCTGGCGGGCGCGTGTCGCTGGCGAACTCGCCGGGCGGCGAGGGAATCTTCGGCTGGGCAGGCGCCGCCGGCACGATCGGTTTCGTCCACCGCCGGCTTGGCTATCGCGCGGCGGGTTATACGCAGATCATGCCGTCCGACGCCGTGCCCTTCCAGTCGAAGTTCGGCGAGACCTTCTTCAAGGATGTGATGGCCTGATGCCGCTGCCGCTCGGTTTCACCGGTGCGCGGCTCGACCGCGCCGACCAGATGCGCACCAACGAGGCGGCCTTCGCCGCGGCCGTGCACGACCCGCGCGCGACCTGCCTCGCGCTCGACGGCATCGACTTCGTGCCGGGGGCCGGCGGCGGCCTCGTCTGGGAGCCGCTCGACCCCGCCGACGATCGCGCATTGCTGCTACTCGGCATCGACGATGCGGGGGCACCGCGTTTCGTACGCGAAGCTGCTCAGGGCGCACGCGTCGACGCGCGTTCGCGCACCGTAATGCGGTTGCTGCCCTTGCTGTCGACCGAAGAGGCGGCGCTCTACGGCGGTGCGCGCAGCCTGGTCGACTGGCATGCGCGGCATCGTTTCTGTGCGGTGTGCGGCGCGCCGACCGCCTTGTTTCGCGGCGGATGGGGGCGCAAGTGCGGCCAGTGCAATGCCGAGCATTTCCCGCGCGTCGACCCCGTCGTCATCATGCTCGCCGAATTTGAGGGGCGCGTGCTCGTCGGGCGGCAGGGCGGTTTTCCGCCCGGTTTCTTCTCGGCACTGGCGGGCTTCGTCGAGCCCGGCGAATCGCTGGAAGAGGCGGTTGCCCGCGAATTGTTCGAGGAGGCGGGAATTCACGTTTCCGACGTATCTTACATCGCGAGCCAGCCGTGGCCCTTCCCTTCGTCGCTGATGATCGGTTGCCGCGCGGTGGCGCAGGATTCTGCACTGACGCTCGACACGACCGAGATCGAGGCGGCGATGTGGGTCGACCGTGCCGGGGTACGCGCCGCGCTAGCGGGGGATATGGGCGCGCCGTTCATGGCGCCGCCGCCGCTGGCGATCGCACGTTACCTGCTGGAAGACTGGGTGGGGTAACTCCCGCCGCGTCGCGGCCCGGATTACAGCCGGCGACCGGTGATGCGGCTGATTTCCTTGGCTACCATCGACTCGACGAGCGGCGGCAGGTTGGTGTCGAGCCATTCCTTGAGCATCGGACGCAGCGCGTCGAGCACGACATCCTCCATCGTCCGGCCCGCGGGAGCAGGCGTCGCGGCTACGGCTGCCGCGGCAACCGGCGCCACGGCTGCGGTCAGCGCTTCGAGCGACTGGCGCGCAGCATCGGCGCTCGCTTCAGAGACAAGCTCTCCGTTCGCGGCTGTCGAATCGGGTGCGCTTTCTTCCTCATCGAGGTCGAGGATATCGTCAGCTTCGGTGAGGTGCGTATCGTTCGCCGAACCCGGCGCTTCGTCGCGAGCGATCACGCGCCGAATCGACGACAAGATATCTTCCATCGACGGTTCCCGCGACATGTCGCCCATCAATCAGCCCCCTCCGCCCCGCAAAATCGGGGCAATTAACCATCTTCTTACCGGTTCGGGGCGGGTTTTGCCAAGCTTTATTGTCGGGGCAGCGACGGCGGGCCCTCGGGAACGCTCGCGTTTGCCGCCGGGACCGCGCGCGTGTCGTTCGCCTGCTGCTGCGGCGCCGGATCGTCGGCCCAGTCCCAAATCTGGCCTTTCACGCGCCGGTAATTGACCTCCGGATCGTAAAGCGCGCCGCCTTCGATGCCCAGATCGCGCGCCTCGGCCTTGCCCATCGCGGCGAGCACCGAAAAGGCGGCGACGTAGCTGTTGCGCTGCGCCGACACGAGCTGGACCTGCGTGTTCAGATATTCCTGCTCGGCATTCAGGATGTCGAGGATCGACCGCGTTCCGACGCTGTTCTCGGCGCGCACACCCTCGAGCGAGAGGGCGTTGGCGCTGACCGCCTGCTGCGTCGCGGCGATGATCCGCTCGTTCGCCTGCCACGCGGCGTAGGCGCCACGCGTCTGCGCGATGACGCCGCGTTCGACCTCGACATAATTTTCGATCGCCTGGCTGGTGCGCGACTGCGCCTGGCGCACTTGCGCCGAGGGGCGCCCCCCCTGAAAGATCGGGATCGTCAGCGACAGCCCGGCCTGCGCGCTCTTCGTGACATTTTCCGACGTGGTGTTTTCCGGCGGTATCGAGTTCAGATTGTTGGTGTAGCCGCCGCTGGTCGTCGCCGACAATTTGGGCAGACGGCTCGCGCGCGCGACGCCGATGTCGGCGCGGCTGGCGCTGACGAGCTGGTTCGCCGCATCGATGTCGGGATTGTTGTTCAGCGCGATCGCGACGGCTTCCTCCGCCGTTACCGGCAGATTGGGCAGCGTCGGCGGCTGTTCCAGATCGACCGGCGCGTCGCCGACGAGGCGGATATAGGATTCGCGGCTGGCGATCAGGTTCGATTCGGCGGTGCGAAGATCGCCCTCGGCGAGCGCGAGCCGTGCCTCCGACTGCGCAACGTCGGTACGCGTCAGGTCACCGATTTCGAAACGGTCGCTCGTCGCCTGCAAATTGGTGCGGAGGACCGAGACGTTCTTCTGGTTGAGCTGGACGATCGCCTGGTCGCGGATGACGTCCATATAGGCGCCAACGGTCTGCGAAAAAATGCTCGCCTCCGTCGCGCGGAGGTCAGCCTGCCCGGCCTCGACGCGAAACTTGGCGGCCTTGATCGCGTTGCGCACCGCGCCCCCCTGATAGATGGGGACCGTCACTTGCCCGCCGACGTTCACGTTACGCTTGGGCGAGAAAAAGGCGTTGCCGGGAAGTACGAGGTTTTCCTGATAATCGACGCGTGCGCCGATATCGGGCAACGCTTGCGACTTCTGGATCGGGACATTTTCATCGTTCGCGCGCTGTCCGGCACGCGCCGCGGTCAGCGTCGGGTTGTTTTCATAGGCCTTGGCCAATGCGTCCTGCAATGTTTCAGCCTGCGCCGCGGCGGGCAGGGTCAGCGCGCCGAGCGCAAACCCGGCCAGCCAGCGCGAGCGACGGAGAGGCTGCTTCTTGTTGGTATCGAGCATCGTTATTTCAGCCTGAAACAAGAGGAGGATGTTTAGAAACTGAAGCCCGCGGGCACGGCGAAGCCGGGAAGGGGCGCGACGTCCATGTCGGCGAAGCTGCGCAGCGGAATGGTACCGCCGGCCTTGATCCCCTGGACGAGGCGCGCGACCGCGCCCTCGCGCCGCGCCGCAACCAGCCGTCCGCCCTCGGCGAGTTGGGCGGCGAGTGCATCGGGCAGCGTTTCGATCGCACCCTCGACGATGATGCGGTCGAACGGCGCGGCATCGGGCGCGCCGGCGGTCAGCGGGCCTTCGACCCAGTGGATATTGTCATGGGAGACGGCGGCGCGCGCTGCGGCCATCAATTCGCCCTGCTCCTCGACGGCATGGACTTCGGCGCCCAGCGCCGCGAGGAGCGCGGCAGTATAGCCCGTGGCGCTGCCGACAAGCAGCACGCGCATGCCCGGACGGATCGCCGCGGCGACAAGCATCCGGCCGGTCACCAGCGGCGCGTTGAGCGCGCGGCCGTGGTCCAGCGCGATCGCGCGGTCCATATAGGCGACGCTGGCAAGCGCGGGGGGCACATGCGCCTCGCGCGACACCGCGTTCATCGCGGCGATCACGGCCGGGTCGATGACGTCGTTCGTCCTCAGCTGACTGTCGATCATGGCGGAACGCATCTCCGCCGCGGTGATTTCGCTAAACTTTGTCGCCATCAGCCTTTTCCGATTCCCTGGGGCCTGAACCTTTGCGGGGCAGCTCTAGCCGAAGCAATGCTGTATTGCAATAGTAATACAGCCCCGCAGCCGCACCGCCGCCGCGCATAGCTGGCAACGGGGATGGCGCCAAGTCCGCATCGCGGCCTTGGAGCGGCGCGGGGGCGGCCCCGGGCCGGCCTCTGCCGCGCGGTTCCGGCGAATCCTTGACAAGGGGGCGAAAGCCCCTCACTAGCGGCGCCGTCCAACACCCGGCCGTTCCCTCAGGGATACGGCGTTCGGCATGAGGCCCGATGGCGGAGTGGTGACGCAGCGGACTGCAAATCCGCGCACGCCGGTTCGATTCCGGCTCGGGCCTCCACCGATTTTTCTATGAAAATCAGCCGATTAGGCTAGTTTTCACGTCGGAAACACGCGGCGAACGGTTCACTTCCGTGTCGTGGCTAGTCGTTCTTCTTGCCCTTTTCGATCTGCGCATAGAGCCTCTGCAATTCGGCCCGCGCGATCGCGGCATGTCGGCTATCCTCGATCCCAAGGGGCTGTCGAACGGGGGCCGCTCGGGTGCATCATCGTCACGAGGCACGAAACCGGAGTGGGCATCCGCTTTCATTCTCCAGTTCGGTTGCTTCGATGATCGTCGCCCGCCCGGAGGGCTTAGCCCCAAAATCATTTCCAATCCATCGACCTCGTCTCACCCGGCGGGGTTTTCATGATTCAATTCTTCTCGGTGGCGCGGGGCTCAATGAGCCAGAAGCCGGCCAAAATGGACACCCCAGCCATCACGAACAAAAACGGACCAATGACATTGCCCTCGATCGCGGTTTTGCCCGCGCGGTCCACGAAGGTGACGCCGCAACCCAGAACCGAAGATGAAGGCCATCAGGAACGGGCCGCCGCCATCTCGGAGGCGGAGCGCTCGTTGACCAACGAAGAAAACCGCGCCCGCGACGGTGAAAACCACCAGCATGCCCGGAATACCCGCTGTGCCGGTGCTATAGCCGAGCGCGATCCTTGATATGACCGCAACTACAAAAGCTATTGGCGCAAGCGTGCAGAATAAGGCAAAAACCAAGATCGGATAGAAACGGAAATTGCGGAAATTTGATTGCCGAGCTGCGGGCGACCACGACCGCACGATTTCCGATTTTTTTGGATTGCCGAACGCTGTCATTAACTATCCCCCACCTGTCAGAAGTTCCCCGGACCATCTGACAGCCGGGAGTTGCAAATCTCAAGTGGATTTTTGTAGAGCCAGTCGGTCAGGTGTGCAGGCTGAGTGATGGCACGCTCAAATTCTATTCGCCAGCGCCGGTGAAACACGAAGTATTTCATGCCCGGATCGCGCCGCTTCCAATCTTGATGCGTTCAGGCAACTTGCTGCTTGAAAAAAAAGATGAGTCCGACAGTTTCCCGAAGCGCCGGGCGCACGGAGGAAGCCGAAAACGGTGAGGAAATCTAACAGAGGCACCCAACTCGACCGACCCAAACCGACCGGCTGCGCTGCCTTCGTCCCGCTGGCGGGGCCTTTGCGTAATCAGCCTCAGAGTTCGTCCCGATACTTCCCGCGCCGCATGTCGCGCCGCCTGGCCCGCTCCTTGCGAAACCGGACGATAAGAAACATTGCTGCGCCGAATATAAGGGCGATCAGCGCGTAGGCTATGACAAGTCTGGTTTCGATGGCGGCCTCCTGCATGCTAATGTGAGACCCCGAGTTCATACGTCGACCGAGTGATTTGGTTCCGGAACCACAGCTGCCCTAGCGCGTTTCCAGGATATCCTTCGTGTACTGGCACCCCAAACTGACCCCGCTGGCTTTTATGGCCGGCGGGGTTCTTCAATTTCACTGCCAAGGCGGTATTCGCGACATTTTGATACAATGACGCGGCAATGCTTAACGCAAAAACACCCCATTCATTTGGCTCGGTTCGCCGACGATAATAACTATTCGTCGCTAACAAGAGCGGCGCTTTGATGAAAGTAAGGACCTGAAAAATGGGTGTTATAGGCCAAAGTGCGCCTTGGCGAAGGGGCCGGGCGGTCATCCTGACGAGGCAACGGCGGGTTATGTGGCGCAGCGCCTGATCGTGAAACTGCGCACCGTGCACCGGGAAGAAATTCGCTAGCTCCAGCTCTTGCTCGCCGGACATCTCACGCGTTTGACGTGAGCAGGGGCGCCGGCCGATACCCGGCCTCGGCAGGCGTCCAGCGAGCGTCCGTTCCTCAGTGCCGCCCGAGCTCGTCTCGGCCGACCACCATATAATGCACCTCGTCGGGGCCGTCGGCGAAGCGCAAGTGGCGCACGTCGGCATAAAGGTCGGCGAGCGGGGTCCATTGCGAGACGCCGGTCGCGCCGTGAATCTGGATCGCCTCGTCGATGATCCGGCAGGTGCGTTCGGGCACCATCGCCTTGGCCATGCTGACCCAGACGCGCGCTTCGCGATTGCCGAGCAGGTCCATCGCCTTCGCCGCCTTGAGCACGATCAGGCGCATCGCCTCGATCTCGATCCGCGCGCGCGCGATCACCTCGAGATTCTTGCCGAGCTGCGACAATTGGCGGCCGAACGCGGTGCGCGAATTGCCGCGCTTGACCATCAGCTCGAGCGCGCGTTCGGCCTTGCCGATCGTGCGCATGCAATGATGGATGCGGCCCGGCCCGAGGCGCATCTGTGAAATCTCGAACCCGCGGCCCTCGCCGAGCAACATATTGTCCTTCGGAACGCGGACATTGTCGAAGCGCATGTGCATATGCCCCTGCGGCGCGTGGTCGTCACCAAAGACATGCATCGGGCCCAGCACCTGCACCCCCGGCGTGTCCATCGGCACGAGAATCTGCGAATGCTGTGCCTTGCGCGCGGCTTCGGGGCTGGTCTTCACCATGCAGATCAGGATCTTGCATCGCGGATCGCCGGCGCCGCTGATGAAATATTTCTCGCCGTCGATGACCCACTCGTCGCCTTCGAGCCGTGCGCTCGTTTCGAGGTTGCTCGCGTCCGACGATGCGACGTCGGGTTCGGTCATCACATAGGCCGAGCGGATTTCGCCGTTCAGGAGCGGTTTCAGCCAGCGCTCCTTCTGCTCGGGCGTGCCGACCATTTCGAGCACTTCCATGTTGCCCGTGTCGGGCGCCGAGCAATTGAGCGATTCCGACGCAAGCGGCGACTTGCCGAGTTCGGCGGCGATATAGGCATAGTCAAGATTGCTGAGCGGCGTTCCCGTGTCGCCATGCGGCAGGAAGAAATTCCAGAGACCCGCGGCCTTCGCCTTGTTCTTGGCACCTTCGAGCAGTTCGAGCTGGCCGGGCGCCCAGCTCCAGCGATTGGCGCGGCCTTCGCCGAGCCGGAAGAATTCCTCGGTTATCGGATCGACATTTTCGGCGATGTGCCGCTTCACCGCATCGAAGAGCGGCTGCGCCTCTTTCGACATTCTGAGGTCGTTGAGTTCGGCTTCGAGTTCGATCGGCGACATGGCAAATCCTCCGTTGGGGTTCGCCAGAAGCCTAGTTGTGCTCGGTCATCATGAAAAATGATAGGTAAGAATAAATGCTATTCATAAATCGAATGGCGAGATTCTGCTCGTCAGCTCGTCGACAATGATCGCGCGCAACCAGGCGAGCCCCGGATCGGCCTGGGCGGCCTGATGCCAATAGAGATAGCTGCCACCGGGTTCGACGGCGAGCGGCAGGTCGACGAGTTGCATCGGCCACATCGCGTTGAGCACTTCGGCGTGCGAGCGCGGCAGCGAAAAGAGCATGTCGGATGCGGTGACGATCTGCCAGGCGGTGATCGCATGCTGGCACCGCAGGGCGACGCGACGCGTCAGCCCCATGCGGTCGAGCGCCATATCCTCGACCCCCGGACCATAGGGGCGCGCTGTCGCGATGATGTGATCGAGCGCAAGATAGGCATCGAGATCGATCGAACCATCGACGCGCGGATGCCCCTTGCGCGCCGCGACGACGATCGGTTCGGTCCCGAGGTGATGGCGGCAAAGCCGGTCGTCGGCGGGCAGCGCGACGTCAAGCGCGAGGTCGAGGTCACCGTTCGCGAGCGCCATCACGAGGTCGCGGCGGCGAAAGGTCACGCTTGCCAGTCTGACATGCGGCGCTTCGTCCCGCACGCGCAGGGCGAGCGAGGAGAAGCGCGGCATCTCGCCCGACAGGCGCACGCCGATGCGGAATTCGCGCGTCGCCTCGGCGGGGTCGAACGAGGCCGCGGCATCGAGC
>NZ_DATMST010000160.1:0-7905 GCF_035565275.1 Sphingopyxis sp. | reverse complement strand
CGTGGCACTGCCAAGCCTGTGGCTGTACGACACACTGGACGCCAACTGATCCCAATTACCAGCGCATGGGAGTCAATCTCAGGATGTTCGAACCCGATTTGTGGCGCGATTTGCCGCGTCGTCTTGTTGATGGCGCGTCTTACTGAAAGGGTTTGACCCTGGCCGGTTGGAGACTGTCGCCTTTCAAGGCAGCAGATCGAATATGCAAACCGTCGGCCCCAATTCATCGGATATTTCCGATAGGAATTGACGAGCGCTAACACATCGGATAATTCCGATGCATGAACATCAATTCCGCGCTTCCTGCCCTCGCCGCCCTCGCCCATCCGACGCGTCTTGAAGCCTTCCGCTTGCTTATTCGGCATGAGCCCGAAGGACTGTCGACCGGCGAGCTTGTTGACGCATCGGGCCTCACCCAAAGTACCTTCTCGACCCATCTTGCTGTGCTGGCCAAAGCCGGTCTCGTAAAATCAGAGAAGCTCGGCCGGCAGCAGATACAGCGAGCCGATATCGACACGCTCCGGGAGCTGATGCTCTTCCTCGCTAAGGACTGTTGCCAAGGCCGCCCCGAGCTATGCGAGCCGCTGCTCGCCGAACTCACCTGCTGCTGAAGGAATCAGCCCCGTGACCGACATCATCATCTACCACAATCCCGAATGCGGCACCTCGCGCAACACGCTCGCTCTGATCCGAAATGCCGGGGTCGAGCCGCATGTCGTCGAATATCTGAAAACGCCGCCAGCTCGTGCTCTGCTCAAACAGCTGATCGACCGAGCAGGTATCACGCCCCGCGACTTACTCCGCGAAAAAGGTACACCCTATGCGGAACTTGGCCTCGGCGACGAGAAACTCGCCGATAGTGCCCTAATAGACGCGATGATGACGCACCCCGTCCTCATCGACCGCCCCCTCGTCGTGTCGCCGCTCGGGGTCAGGCTCTGCCGGCCGTCCGAGGCCGTGCTCGATATCCTGCCTGAGCAGCAGCTTGGTGTCTTCGCCAAGGAAGATGGCGAACAGGTCATCGATGCCAACGGCAATCGCGTTCGGGCCTGAGGACAGCGTCATGACTGTCGCAAATCGCGATCGCCTGTCATTCCTCGATCGCTATCTGACGCTCTGGATATTCCTTGCGATGGCGGTCGGCGTCCTCCTGGGATCGCTGTTCAAGGAAATCCCCGCTGCGATCGATGCGATGTCGATCGGCATGACGAACATCCCGATCGCGATCGGCCTCATCCTGATGATGTATCCGCCGCTCGCGCGCGTGCGCTATAACGAACTGCCACGTGTGTTCGAGGACAAGCGTGTTCTGGCGATCTCGCTGATCCAGAACTGGATCATCGGGCCGGTGCTGATGTTCGCGCTCGCGGTCATCTTCCTCGCGGACAAGCCCGAATATATGACGGGCTTGATCCTGATCGGGCTCGCCCGCTGCATCGCGATGGTGATCGTGTGGAACCAGCTGGCCAAGGGCGACAATCAATATGTCGCGGCGCTCGTCGCCTTCAACTCGATCTTCCAGATTCTCTTCTTCAGCATCTATGCCTGGTTCTTCCTCACCGTCCTCCCGCCGCTGTTTGGTCTCGAAGGCAGCGTCATCGACGTGAGCTTCTGGACGATCGCCGAAGCGGTGCTCATCTATCTCGGTATCCCGTTCCTCACAGGATATCTCACGCGTCGCTTCCTCGCGAAGGCAAAGGGTGACGAGTGGTATGAGACGAGCTTCCTGCCCAAAATCGGCCCGATCACGCTCGTCGCGCTGCTGTTCACGATCGTCGCGATGTTCAGCCTCAAGGGCGGCGAGATCGTCACCATTCCCGGCAATGTCGTCCGGATCGCAATCCCGCTCACCATTTATTTCGTCGTCCAGTTCCTTATCAGCTTTTGGATAGGAAAACTCATCGAGGCCGACTATCCGCGTACGACCGCGGTCGCTTTCACCGCCGCGGGGAATAACTTCGAGCTAGCAATAGCGGTCGCGATCGCCGCCTTCGGGCTCGCCTCGCCCGTAGCCTTTGCGACCGTAATCGGCCCGCTGGTCGAAGTGCCCGTCCTCATCCTGCTTGTCGGCGTCGCCTTCCGTCTCGGACGCCGCTGGTTCCCCACTACTGTTCCTTCACAAGCCTGAGTATCATGACAGAACTGATCTATAAGCGCCTCCGCTCGCTGGCCGATCCCCACCACCTCCCCGCCCTGAGCGCAGAGTATGTCCGCACGCAGCCGGCGCTCGGCCTCGGCCCGATCGATCCCGCGCCACGCATCCTGCTGCTCTACGGATCATTGCGCGAACGCTCCTATTCGCGGCTTGTCGTCGAGGAAACGGCACGCCTGCTGCAGCTCTTCGGCTGCGAAACACGCATCTTCGACCCGTCCGACCTCCCCCTGCCCGACCTGATTGCCGACGACGACCATCCTGCCGTGGAGGAACTTCGCCAACACTCGCTCTGGTCCGAAGGCCAGGTCTGGTGCAGCCCCGAACGCCACGGTCAGATCACAGGCATCATGAAGGCACAGGTCGACCATCTCCCCCTTGCCTACAAGGGGCTGCGCCCCACGCAGGGCCGCACACTCGCGGTGATGCAGGTCTCTGCAGGCTCGCAGTCCTTCAACAGCGTCAACACGCTGCGCATCCTCGGCCGCTGGATGCGGATGATCACAATCCCCAACCAGTCGAGCGTCGCCAAGGCCTATCAGGAGTTCGACGAGGTCGGCCGCATGCTGCCGTCGAGCTACTACGACCGCATCGTCGACGTCGCGGAAGAGCTCGTGCGGTTCACCGTGCTGACGCGCGGCCATGCCGACCAGCTCGTCGACCGCTATTCGGAACGCAAGGATCGGAAAGAGCCCGTCGTCACACCAGCCGAACTTGCTGGAATTCCGGGTACGCGCTGATCGGTTCTGGCCGATAGCGGTCAGTCAGCTTTCTGATAAAAGTCGAGGAAAGCATACTTCGAACCACCACGCCCACCTGGCTGACCTCAGAACCGCCAACTGAACGACGCACGCCCTCCGTGATCGGTGGTGCGGTCACCGTAGTTGCCAATGTAGCCGATACTGAAGCCAATATTGCGGTCGAGGTCGGTTTCGAGCCCGACATCAACGGAGACGCTGTTTCTGTCGATCGCGGTGCCGACAATGCTGAACGCCTGCCCGGTGGAGAAACCCAGATCAATGAGCGGCACGCGGTCTCCAAAGACATGGCGCAATGCGGCCGAGCCGGCAAAGCGAAGGGCAAAATCACCCCTCGCGAGATTTGCCCGCGTGCGTAATCCCAGCGTGCCGTAGGTCAGCCGCTCGTTGCCATTGCCCCCACGGAGCGCGGCGCTGCCGCCCTGCTCATCGACCTCGGCATCGAACAGCGTGACATGCGCCAGCCCCGCGAAGGGTTGAAGCATCATGCCGCCAATCTCGCCCTTGAGTGCGACTTCACCAAACGCTTGGAAGGTGCGCGCGGCATAGTCGCTGGAGAGCGCCTGATCGAGGGTGCCGAAGGTCACCCGCCGCGACGCGTGGACATTGTTCCAGACATAGGCACCGCCGACCTGGAATGAGGCCATGCCGTAGCTGCCGAGAATATAGCCGCCGGCATGGAAAGCGTCGATGTCATGCTCGGCGCGGGTCGTCCTGAGCGTGGTGGAATCGTAGCCGAACGCCGCTCCGACACGGATATTCTGTCCCAGCGATCCATCGAACCCGGTGAGCAGGCCCTTCAGGTCACGATCATACCCCAGGGCGTTGGCGTCCCCGTCCACGCTGCCCCAGCTTCCGAGCGCGTGGCCCCAGAGCGCCATGCCGGTGCTGCCCGCCAGCTCGCCGCGCGCCAGCATCGCATCTCGCACGAAGCGACTGTCCTCGAGCAATTGCCCGCGCACGCTGGCATGATCCGAACCCGCCAGCTGGTCGAAGGCGCCGCGCGCTTCCGGTGCAGTAAGCGCCACCACGGCGTCGTACACGTCATTGCCCATATCCAGCGCCTGGACCGCCGGAGCGACGGCACGTTGATTGCGGGTTTGGGCCACCGACCCGAAATCCACCGTATTGCGCCGCAGGTTCAGCATTACCGAATTGGCCGCATAGCTGAGCGTGGGAGTCAGAAACGCGAGGTTCGAGGTCACGGCGCCGAAGGTGCCAGTAACGCCGCCCGCCGCGGTCATGATCGTATAGCTGGTGCTGGCGGCATAGTTGCCGTCCACCGCCAGCACGGCGACGCCGACATTGGTATCGATCGTGACGGTGCCGCCCACGACGATCCTGTCGCTGGCGCCTGCCGCGTCTGCCTCGACCTCGTAGATGCTTCCCGCGGCGAAGGCGAGGTTGCCGGCCAGCTCGAGCTGACCGATTGAGTTACCCGGTGCGATCGTGCCCGCGATGTTGGCCGACCCGGCCCTGCCAGTGCCCTGCAGGCGGCCGCCCGCCGCGACGCTCAACATGCCACCCAGCGTGCCGTTCACGGCCAGCATCTGGCTCTGACCCACGTTGGTGATTCCCTGAAAAGCCGAGCCATCGCCGTCGAAGCGCATCGCGCCGCCGCCCTGCACGACCACGGTGCCACTGCCCGTGATCGCACCGGAATAAACCCCCTCGCTTGCCTGGTCGAAGACGAAGCTCGCGCCCAACGCCAGATCGACATCGCCGGTGAACAGCGTGGCGGTCGAGATCAGACTGCCAGCCCCGACTTGCCAATCGGTCGCGTTCGCACCGGTGAGCGTCAGACCACCCATTCCGGCCTTGATCGTCGCCCCCGTGCCGGTGACGGTTCCCGCGTAGGTGTCGCTGCTCGCCAGGTCGAAGACGAGGGTGCCGTTGTTGGCGATGTTGCCGCGCAGCGCGACGGTGTCGCCGACCAAGGTGCCCGCCTCGACGATCGTGCCGCCGGTGTAACTGTTGGTTCCGCTGAGGATGAGGGTGCCGAGGTCCGATTTGACAAGGGTCGCCGAGCCGGTCAGCGACGCGCCGATGTTCGCGGTGAACGCTGCGCCCGCCGCGGTGCCGTCGCCGACGCGGATCACCGCGCGCTCGCCGGCCAGCGCCAGATCGCCGCCGCCAACGGTATAGCCGTCGACCGCGAACTGGATGCCCGTTGCCGAAACCTGGCCAGCACCATTGTCGATCGTGACCGTGCCGCCGTTGCCCTGGAATACGGCGAAGGCCGGCTGCGGCGTCATCGCGCTGTTCACGCCGCCGCTGGCCGTGGTCCAGGCCGTGCCGCCGGTGGTCCAGCTTCCATTGCCGCCGTCCACCGCGCCATTATTGTGGAGCCCGGCATCGCCGCCGTCCCAGAAGGTCAGCTCCGCCCCGGTCGTATCGACCAGATCGACCCGGCCCGCACCAGCCTGGATCGACAGGCCATCTCTGGATGCGCCGGCCACCGTTCCGAGCTCGAGCCCGTTGTCCGTGAGCGTGCCGCCATAATCGAACAGGCGATAGACGCCCGCCCCGAACGCCGGGCTGGCGTTGACGTTGAGCGTGCCGTCAAGCGTGAGGTTCCCGACAACATCGAACAGCGCGACGCTCGACGATGCGCCGAGCGTCACGTCGACCTGCGATCCCGCTTCCAGCACCAGCGACCCAAGCAAAAGGGTGCTGCCCTGCACGCCAATCAGCCGCGCGCCGTCCGCGATGGTCATAGCGGCATCGATCGTGCCGCTGCCTTGGTAGCTGCCGCCGGCAATCGTCACCGCGCCGCCACCGGCGATCGTGCCGTCGAAGGCCGAACTGCTGCCCGTGGCGCCGATCGCCAGCGTGCCGCCGCCAAGCGCGATGCTGCCCGCGCCGTCGAGCGTGCCGACCGTCAGATCGAACCCGGCGAGATCAAGGCTGGCGCCGGCCGCCTGATCGAGACGCGTGACGCCGGATAGCGCCCCCGCGAGCGCGACCGTGCCGCTCTCATTGGCGAGCGTGCCGTTGAGCTGGCCGGAAAGACTTGCCATGCTGCGGTTGACGAGCCCGCCGTTCAGCGTGCCGGTCGAAGCCAAGGTGCCGGCGTTGGTCACCAGCCCGCTCACTATGCCCGCATTGACGAAGCCGGCATCGTTCCGCACCGCACCCGCAATTGAGCTGCCGAGGGTCAGCGACAGATTGCCTGCGCTGACGGTGGTGAGGCCCGCATAGCCGTTTACGCCGCCCAGGGTCAGCGTGCCCGCGCCGGTCTTGGTGAGGCCGGCGCTGCCGGCGATTGCGGAGTCGATCCTCGCTGCCGCCGCATTCACCTCGACGAGCGAGAAGCCGCCGGTCGTGGCGAGCGAGCCGCCCTGCAACGCGTAGCCGGTGGTATCGAAGCGCAGGTGCTGGAAGCTTTGCGCGCCGTCGACCGTTATCACGCCGCCCGCACCGCCCGCGAACACGCCGGCCTGCCCGGCCCAAGCATCGTTGACGCCGAAGCCGCTGGCCGCGGTCCAGTTGGTGTTGCCCGTGCCCCACACACCCGTACCGCCGTCACCATTCACGGCGTCCGACCTGCCCGTCGCGTCGCCGCCGTCCCAATATTGCACCCGCTGCGCGCCGTCATTGAACAGGATGTTGACCTGCCCGGCGATGCCGGTCTGGAGCGAGCCGGTGAGACCCGTCGGCATCGCGCCCAGTTCGAGCCCGTTGTCGGCAAGCCCGCCGGCATAATCGATCAGCCGATAATAGCCGGCTTCGAAGCCGGCCAACGCGGTCACGTTCAGCGTGCCGTCGAGCGTGAGGTCACCGCCAACGACGAGCAGATCGTTGATCCCGCCGCCGACGACGCCGCTCTGGGCGAGTTCGTAATTCAGTATCGATCCGCCGCTGAGCGCGAAATTGCCCGCAAGGGTCAGTGTACCGGCACTGTTGCCGGGGCCGACGACGCCGCCATCGGCGACGCTGACATTGCCGAAGAAGCTGCCGTTGCCGCCCAGCGTGGCGCCATTGCCGACACGCAAGTTCGCGATCCTGCCGGTTGCATCACCGAACGCGCCGTTCAGCACCAGCGCGCCAGCCTCGAGCTCAACATTTCCGGTGAAATCCTGACCCGCGCCGCTGACGCCGGTGAGCGTCATCGTCCCCGCGCCGATCTTGGTCACCAAGCCGTCGCCCGCGATCATGCCGCCATAGGTCCCGTCGAACGCCTGATCGAAAACCACGCCGCGCGCGCCGGCGCCGCGGGCGAAGGTGACGTTTCCGGCGAGGCTGTCGGTGTCGCCGTTCAGTGTCCCGCTGGCGATCGACCAGTTCTGGTTGCCGGTCCCCGTCAGCGTCCAGGTGCCCGAACCGGTTTTCTCGAAAAGGTCGAACCCGCGATACTGCTGCGCCGCGCCGATGAACGACACGTCGAAAGTCGTGCCGGTCGGCCCGCCAAGGACCAGCGCATTATTGGCTCCACCCGAAACGGCGACATCGCCGATGATCGTCGAGCCGGCGCGCAATTCGAGCCGGTTATCACTGCCGAACAGCGCGATCGCCGCCGATCGCACGGCGTTTCGGCTGTTCAGGCCGCCGGTGATCGTTCCCGAATTGACGATGGAGATATTGCCCGTCGCAGCGCCGCGAACGCCGACGCCGCCGATGCCGACCACATTGTCCCCGAAAGGGGTCGCGCCGGCTGCGCCGCCTTCGATCGTGCCCGCATTGGTCAGATCACCCCCCTGCCCGTCGAGAAACAGCACCGCCGCGCCGCCATCGCCGGCCCGCATGAAGGAGCCCGCATTCCGTAGGGTCCCGCCCGCGCCGCCGAGGATAGTGCCCGCCGCGCTGTTGTCGACGCTGCCGCCCCATGCCGCAACACCGATACCGCCCCGGCCGCCCAGCGACGTCCCATTGCCTCCAGCGCCGCCGGCAATCACGGCCTGATTGCCGATCGTCCCGAGATTGCTGAGGACACCGTCCCCGGCATCGCCCCCGGTGCTCGCCGCGAGGAGACCGCCACCGCCGTCCCCGCCGCGT
>NZ_DATMST010000159.1:0-3226 GCF_035565275.1 Sphingopyxis sp. | reverse complement strand
TCTATGGGACAGCGCCATCAAGACGCAGGAGCTGGCGGGCGATATCGGCGGCAACAATGGCCGAAACGGCGCAGATCTTGGCAAGCTCGCGGCGTCGTTGATGCTGCCTGCCGACGGCGCGCGCGTGATGATGGTCGAAACCGGCGGCTGGGACACGCACAGCGGCCAGCGGAACAGGCTGGCGGCGCAGCTCCGCGGGCTCGACCAGCTGATCGGCGCACTACAGGTGGGGCTTGGTCCGTCGTGGAACGACACGCTCGTGATCGTCGCGACCGAATTCGGCCGCACCGTCGAGGTCAACGGCACCGGCGGCACCGACCATGGCACCGCATCGACCGCGATGCTGCTCGGCGGCGGGCTGGCGGCGGGCGGCAAGGTGTCAGCCGACTGGCCGGGGCTCGGCGCGGCCGCACGTTATGAGGGCCGGGATCTCAAACCGACGCGCAGCTTGGAGAGCGTGATCGCGGGTGCGGTCGCGCATCATTATGCGCTCGACCCGCAACGGGTGATCACGACGCTTTATCCCGACGCCTGAACGTCAGTCGAGAATAGCCCAGGTCGGCGCGTGGTCGCTCGCCTTCTCGCGGCCGCGATGATCCTTGTCGACGCCCGCGTCGACCAGCCGGTCAGCGAGCGCGGGGCTCAAGAGCAGATGATCGATGCGGAAACCGTGATCGCGCTGCCAGCCGCCCGCCTGATAGTCCCAGAAGGTCCAGACGCCACCCGCGGGATGTCGGCTGCGGATCGCGTCGGTCCAGCCGTCCCCCAGCATCCGGAACCAAGCATCGCGCGATTCGGGCTGCATCAGCGCATCGGTCGACATCGCACGCGGGTCCCACACATCGTCGTCGTGCGGGATGACATTATAGTCGCCGGTCAGGATCGTCGGGATTTCGGATGTGAGGAGAAATTTCGCCCGCTCGCGCAGCCGCGCCATCCAGCGCAGCTTGTAGTCGAACTTTGGCCCCGGCTGCGGATTGCCGTTGGGCAGGTAGATCGACGCGACACGCAGGCCATGGACATCGGCCTCGAGGTAGCGTGATTGCTCGTCCTCGGCTTCGCCCGCGAGCCCGCGCTGCGTTTCGACGGGCTGAGTGCCCTTCGCAAGGATCGCGACGCCGTTGAATCCTTTTTGGCCGTGATAGAGGAAGCCGTATCCCGCCGCCTCGATCTCCTTCGTCGGCATCGTTTCATCGCTCGATTTCAGTTCCTGCAGGCAGGCAACATCGGGCTGCGTTTCCTCAAGCCATTCGACGAGGCGCGGCAAACGGGCCTTGATCCCGTTGATATTGAAGGTCGCGATTTTCATGGCGCACCTATGCCAGCAAGCTGGCAGCTGTGAAAGGCGTCAGATCGAGAAGCTGGACCCGCAGCCGCAGCCCGAAGCCGCGTTGGGATTTTCGACCTTGAACGACGAACCACCGAGCGAATCGACGAAATCGACGACACAGCCGCGGACCAAGTCGATGCTGACAGGATCGACGACGAGTTTCACCCCGTCGGTCTCGGTAACGATGTCGTCGGCGTCGATGTTTTCGGCGAGGCCGAATCGGTAGGTGAAGCCCGAACAGCCCCCGCCATCGACCGCGAGACGCAATGCGGCCTCGCCCTCACCCTTGCGGTCGGCGATCCAGCGAACGCGCGCCGCGGCGGCGGGCGACAGGGTGATATCGGAAAACTGCGTGGCCATGACCGCTAGATAGGAACCTCCGGTTCAAATAAAAAGGGCGCCTCGACGGTATCCCGCCTGGCGCCCCTTCCTCTCCGACCCAGGAAAGATTGTTATTCGGGACCGCCCATCGCGACATTCTTGCCAGTGATTGCGGCGATCGCCATCTGGTCCGAGCGAACGAACGGCATCGGATTGACCGGCGCGCCTTCGATGCGGACTTCGTAATGGAGGTGGTTGCCGGTCGAACGGCCGGTCGAGCCGACGTAACCGAGGACGTCGCCCTTTTTCACCGACTGGCCGGGGGTGACGACATAGGAAGACATATGGCCGTAGCGCGTCTGGATGGCGTTGCCATGTTCGACTTCGACATAATTGCCGTAGCCGCCGAGGCGCTGGGCGCGGCCGACGATGCCGTCGGCGGTCGCATAGATCGGGGTGCCGCGCGGCGCCGGAATGTCGATGCCGTTGTGGCGCGCGACCTTGCCGGTAACCGGGTGGACGCGCATGCCGTATGACGAGGAAAGCGACATCTGGTCGATCGGGCGGCGCGAGGGCACCGCAACACCGATCGAGGCGGTGAGGCCGGTGTCGAGACGCTTCCACGCCTGAAAGATCGCGCGGGCTTCGCTATCCTCGCTGGCCGACGGAACGCCAGTGGTGAAGCTGTCGTCATCGGGTTCGTCGGGAACGACAATACCGGCATCGGCGCTGGTTTCGGCAGCGTGGGCGGCCGGTGTGGCCAGTCCGAAACATGCTGCCACGCAGACGATTGCGACTTGGTGCAACTTCTGCGCCAGAAGAGTGTTAATCAAAACGACGACCCCGCATTTGCCATGTCGCCAAAGTCACAAAAGGCCTTGGCGCCGGTGCTTGTTGGTTTGGATGATTGCTCATCCCCCGCGGAAGCCTGTGTGCTGTTCCAATCCTTACGAAGCAATAACAGCGTAGAATTCTTGCGTTAAACCGGCAGCGCGGCGCGCCGAGTCGTTGAATGGCGGCTTCAGAGCGCCGCGAAATCGCAATTTTACGAGGCTCTGCCACGTTTCGACGACGTTGAATCCCCCTTCGTCGCACTTCCAGCCGAACCAGGCTGTGCCGGCGCTCACATGCCGGATTTCATCATTGTAAATCCGCGATAAAATCTTCGCGGATACCTCATCGCCGGCCGCGCGGAAGCGTTCGACCGTTGACGGCGTGACGTCGAGCCCGCGTGCTTCGAGCACCATCGGTACGATCGCGAGGCGCGCCAGCGCGTCGTCGGAGGTGACCTCGGCCGCCTCCCACAGACCGGCATGCGCGGGCAGTTCGCCGTAAAAGCTGCCGAGCTGGCGGAGGCGCCGGTCGAGCAGCGCGAAATGCATCGCCTCGTCGGCGGCCACCGCGATCCAGTCGTCGACGAAGGCGCGCGGAAACTCGCCGCCGAAACGCCCCACCAGATCGACGGCCAGGTCGATCGCGACGAATTCGATATGCGCGAGCGCGTGGAGCAGCGCGATGCGGCCGCGCGCCGACCCGCCCTTGCCGCGCTTGGGCATCGCATTCGGCGCGAGCAAT
>NZ_DATMST010000158.1:0-11210 GCF_035565275.1 Sphingopyxis sp. | reverse complement strand
GCCCAGCATCTCGGCGCGGCCCTGCGCCGTCATGACGGCGGCAAGGTCGGCGATCTGCTGCGACTGGATCGCGAGCAACTGGTTGCCCGCCTGCGCCGCCTGCAGCGCGCCGGTCGCCGACTGGCTGGCGCCGACGATCGTCGAGATCGACGTCCGCGTCCCGCCCATGTTCGAGACGATACCGGCCTGCACCTTCATCGCATCCTCGAACGCTCCGACGCTGTCTTTCCAGCGCGCCTCGGCATTGGCGACCAATGCCGACGTCGGGCCCGAGAAGGCGGTTCCCTTGTAGCGCTGCTCGAAGCCCTTGCGGATATCGGCGACGTCATAGGCAATGCCTTCGGCCTCGGTGAGCAGCTGCTTGGTCTGGTCGATCTGCGCCTGCAGTTCGCCGAGCGTCGAGGTCGGCAGGCTCTGGAGGTTGCGTGCCTCGTTGAGCAGCGACGTCGCCTGGTTCTGGAGCTGCTTGATCTGGTTGTTGATCTGCTCGAGCGTGCGCGCGGCGGTCAGGATATTCTGCGAATAGTTGCGCGGATCGTGGACGATGCCGCCGACCTGTGCGCTCGCCGGCGCTGAAAGCATCGGACCCGACACACTCGCGGCGACGAGCGCCGCTGCGGTGATCGAGCGGAGGATATTCTTCTTCATTGGGGGGACTCCTCATTGGGGGCGACTGCGGGGGGCAGCAGCTCGGTCGCCCATTCGAGCTTGCGGTGGGAGAGCCACGCAGCCGCGAAGCCCTCGCGGCCGTGCGCGGCGAAAAGCTCGCCGATGCGGGTCTGGTCGGTTTTCGAGGAGGCGGCCGTGAAGGCGAGCGCGATGTCGCCGAGCCCGAGGTCAAAGAGGCGGTTGCCGCGGCGCGACTGGCAATAATAGTCGCGCTTGGGCGTCGCTCGGCTCAATATCTCGGCCTGCCGGTCGTTGAGCCCGAATCGCTCGTAGATACGCGCTATCTGCGGTTCGAGCGCGCGCTCGTTCGGCAGGAAGATACGCGTGGGACAGCTTTCGATGATCGCCGGCGCGATGCTCGAAGTCTCGATATCGGCAAGGCTCTGCGTCGCGAAGATGACGCTGGCGTTCTTCTTGCGCAGCGTCTTGAGCCATTCGCGCAGCTGCGCGGCAAAGGCTCGGCTGTCGAGAACGAGCCAGCCTTCGTCGATGATGATCAGCGTCGGCGATCCGTCGAGCCGGCCGGCGATGCGGTGGAAGAGATAGGACAGTACCGCGCCAGCCGAGGCTGCGCCGACGAGACCCTCGGTCTCGAACACCTGCACCATCGCCTCGCCGAGCTTCTCCTCGTCGGCGTCGAGCAGCCGGCCCCAGGGACCGCCGACCAGATAGGGCGCGAGTGCCTGCTTGAGTTCGATCGACTGAAGCAGCACCGCAAGACCCGTCAGCGTGCGCTCGGCCACCGGCGCAGTCGCGAGCGAGGTGAGCGCCGACCAGAGATGCTCCTTTGCCGCCGGATCGATCTCGACGCCTTCACCCGCTAGCATCGCGGCGAGCCATTCGGCCGCCCAGCTGCGTTCAGCCGCCTCGTCGATCCGCGCAAGTGGTTGCAACGAAACGCCGCCCTCGCCATCGTGCAAGGCGCCGCCGAGATCCTGCCAGTCGCCGCCCATGGCGAGCGCAGCAGCGCGGATCGAGCCGCCAAAGTCGAAGGCGAATATTTGCGCCCGCGGATAGCGACGGAACTGCATCGCCATGGTTGCGAGCAGCACCGATTTGCCGGCGCCGGTCGGTCCGACGACGAGGCAGTGCCCAACATCGCCGACATGAAGGGAAAGACGGAACGGGGTCGAACCTTCGGTCTTGCCGTACAGCAAGGGGGCATCACCGAAATGTTCGTCCCGTTCCGCTCCCGCCCACACGGCAGAGAGGGGGACTATGTGGGCGAGATTGAGCGTCGAAATGGGAGGCTGGCGGACATTGGCATAGACGTGCCCCGGAAGCCCCCCAAGCCAGGCCTCGATCGCGTTCATGCCCTCGATCGTGCAGGTGAAGTCGCGGCCCTGGATGACCTTCTCGACGAGCCGTAGCTTCTCGGCCGCGAGCGCCGGATCGGCGTCCCACACGGTGACCGTGGCGGTCACATAGGCGATGCCCGCGTGATCGGCACCCAGCTCCTGCAGCGCGATGTCGGCATCGGCCGCCTTGTTCGAGGCGTCGCTGTCCATGAGCACCGACTGCTCATTGGTCATGACCTCTTTCAGGATCGCCGCGATCGACTTACGCTTGGCGAACCATTGCCGCCGGATCTTGGTCAGCAGCTTGGTGGCATCGGTCTTGTCGAGCATGATCGCGCGGGTCGACCAGCGGTAGGCGAAGGCGAGCCGGTTGAGTTCGTCGAGCAGCCCCGGCCAGGTCGACGACGGAAATCCCGTGATCGTCAGCGTCCGCAGATGCTGGTCGCCAAGCCGCGGCTCAAGCCCGCCGACGAGCGGCTGATCGGTGAGCAGCGCATCGAGATAGACCGGCGTTTCAGGCACGCGGACGCGCTGCCGCTTGGTCGAGACGGTCGAATGGAGGTAGGTCAGCGTCTCGCCGTCATCGAGCCATTCGGCCTCGGGCATGAAGCCTTCGACGAGATGGAGGACGCGGTTCGTCCGGTCGGTGAAGCTCGCGACGTGTTCGCGCGGGTCCACGCCCGAGCGCGCCATCCCTTCATAGAGCCACCCTTCCGCGCGCGAGGCATCCTCCGCCGGCGGCATCCACAAAAGAGTCAGGAAATAGCGGCTCTCGAAATGCGCCCCTTCCTCCCGGAACTGCTCCTGCCGCTCCATGTCGACAAGCGCGGACGCCGGATCGGGAAACTCCGACTGCGGATAGCCGCTCGCCGGCAACCGCTGGGCCTCGACGAACACCGCCCAGCCCGAGCCGAGGCGCCGCAGCGTATTGTTGAGGCGTGAGGTCACCGCGACCAGTTCGGCTCGCGTGGCGCTGTCGAGATCGGGGCCGCGGAAGCGCGCCGTGCGCTGCAGCGATCCGTCCTTGTTCAGCACCACGCCCTCGCCCACCAGCGCGACCCACGGGAGAAAATCGGCAAGGCAGGCGGATTTCGAGCGATATTCGGCAAGGTTCATCATGGCCGCATCCAGACAGGATATTTGAGGTGACGCCTTGCGACGTCGACGAAGAGGGGATCGCGGCGCGCCGCCCAGACCGAGAGCGCATGGCCGATCGCCCAGATCGCGATGCCGGCGATCCAAAGGCGAAGTCCGAGTCCGATCGCCCCAGCAAGCGTGCCGTTGACGATCGCGAGCGACCGCGGCGCGCCGCCGAGCAAGATCGGCTCGGCGAGCGCCCGGTGAACCGGGGCGAAGAAGCCCGGAACCTCCTCCATCAGATCAGCGCTCCGCCGCCGAAGGAAAAGAAGGACAGGAAGAAACTCGACGCCGCGAATGCGATCGACAGACCGAACACGATCTGGACGAGGCGGCGGAACCCGCCCGACGTGTCGCCGAATGCGAGGCTGAGGCCCGTCACGATGATGATGATCACCGCAACGATCTTGGCGACCGGCCCCTCGATGCTCTCGAGGATCGATTGCAGCGGCGCTTCCCACGGCATCGACGAACCGCCGGCATGCGCCGGGGCGGAAACGACCAGCGCGACGAACAGCGCGGTAGAGCAGAGCATGGCGCGACGGGCGCCATGCCGGAAGGCATGGGTCATCATATTTCTCCTTCGGGGATGAGCGGGGTGATGCAGAACTGGCCGGTCACAGGGTCGAGGCCATCGACACGGGCAAGTTCGGAAAGGCGGCGCCCGGTGCCGTCGCGTACCAGCACGGCGACAAGGTCGATCGTCTCGGCGAGCAGCGCGCGCGGGACCGTCACCACGGCCTCCTGAATGAGTTGCTCCATCCGGCGCAGCGAGCCGAGTGCGGTCCCCGCATGGATCGTGCCGATACCGCCGGGGTGACCGGTGCCCCACGCCTTCAGAAGCTCAAGCGCCTCCGCTCCCCGGACTTCGCCGATCGGGATGCGATCAGGCCGTAGACGGAGCGAAGAGCGCACGAGGTCCGCGAGCGTCGCCACGCCGTCCTTCGTTCGCATGGCGACGAGATTGGGCGCGGCGCATTGAAGCTCGCGCGTATCTTCGATCAGAACGATACGATCCGACGTCTTCGCAACTTCCGCGAGCAATGCGTTGGTAAGCGTAGTTTTTCCGGTACCGGTACCGCCGGCCACCAGAATATTTTTCCGCTCGGACACTGCGCAGCGGAGGATCTCGGCCGAGAGGTCCGACATGATACCGGCGGTGGCATAATCGTGAAGGGTGAACACCGCGACGGCGGGCTTCCGGATGGCGAAGGTCGGCGCTGCCACCACCGGCGGCAACAGCCCTTCGAAGCGCTCGCCGGTCTCCGGGAGTTCGGCAGAGACGCGCGGCGAGCCAGCGTGGACCGCGGCGCCAACATGGTGCGCGACGAGGCGAATGATGCGTTCGCCATCGGCGGCGGCAAGAAGGATTCCGCTGTCGGCGATGCCGATGCCCAACCGGTCGACCCAAAGACGGCCATCGGGGTTGAGCATGATCTCGATGACCGAGGGGTCGGCAAGCCATTCGGCGATGGCGCCGCCAAGCGCGGTCCGGAGCATGCGCGCGCCGCGTGCCTGCGGCTCATTGCCAGTCGATGCTGCGCCCATCGGAGTCCCCGTTCATTGGTCCGGGCAACGGCGCCCGGCTCGACGGGGACGAGTAAGAGACGCAGAAAAGTCCCGGCTTCAACAGGGATTTACGCGCGTCAAACCATCGGAAAGAATGACTAGCCATTGCCTATGCGGCCGGCTCGGTCTGCAGCCATCTTACCGCGACTCACTCCGATGATGCTTGCGCGCGGCGCTATTTCGACAATCATGTAAACATGAATGATTCGGGGTCGCACCCAATTGACGACGAAGCTCGATGGAACCGCCTGACAGAGAAGCAGCGCGCGTGCCTTGACCTGCTCATCGAGCACAAGACCTCGAAAGAGATCGCCCGGCTTCTCGATATTTCGAAGCACACCGTCGATCAGCGGTTGAATCTGGCGCGCGACACACTTGGCGCGCAGGACCGGAACGAGTCCGCCTTCATCTACCGTCAGATGAAGGAGAAATACGACCGAGTGACATACGACGCGGTGGAGGTTCCGGCGACGCCGGCATTGGTGCGATCCGAGTTTCCGGACGGCGGCTCGCCCAACCTCATGGAACTGCACGACAGTTCGGCGTTGCAGGGCGGGTCATCGGGAATTCGCCCGCCGTTCAGAGGTCTTTTCAAGCGCGATCATAATTCGGCAAACCGGCTTTGGATCTATCTCGCCGGACTTGCCGCTGCGGTCTGGATTGTCCTGGGTGGTCTCGGCGTTGCCCAAGCGCTGAACCAGCTGATCCAGAACTGACCTCTCTTCAAATCGGTCCAATTGGCTGAGGCTCTGCGGCTTCGGCGAAGGAGAACCTATGTCTGAGAATATTGCCGCAATGGCGGCCCGGCTGCATCGCGACGTCCCAAATGCCGAGGGAAGTATCGACGACGCGCTGATTGCCGTGGCTTCGCTCACCACCAGCGTCGTTATGGCCCGGCGCGCGATCGGCGCACCGGCGAAAACGGGCCAAGGAACGATCATACGCTTGGTCGAGGCGCAGATGTCGCTCGTTAAGGTCAGCGGCAGCATTCTTCGCGCGCACAATGAGCTGGCCGAGATCGGCAAGGAAACGGCCGGGTACGATTTGCGCGAATGCCCGTCTGTTGCCGGCACGGAGGTCGTTCCGCTTTCTTCGGCTGCATGAAGCGAATTGACCGAGAGCGATCCGCATGAAAAGTCACGAGAATGCGCATAGCCATTTTCGCCACGATATTGCTGATCGCTCTCGTCTATGCGGCGTGGAAGGGTGGCGGCCCGGAGCGGGCGATGGTCGCGATAGCCGTTACCATCGTGGTCTGGGATCGCTTGTTGGTCGCTTCTGGGCTGGTCTCCTATCATGTGCTCGATATTGGTTATCTCGCGCAAGACGCATTTGGAGCCCTAGCGACGCTTGCCCTGGCGATGGTCGCGTGCCGCTTCTGGACCATTCCCGCGGCGATCCTTCATGCTTTGCCCCTGCTCGCCCATCTGAGCCGAGCCGTGGACCTCTCCATCAGTCCTGTCGTATATCTGACGATGCAGGTGGCATCGTCCTGGCTGGTGCCACCCCTGTTAATCCTTGCAACCTGGCATCACCAGCGTCGCCTGAAGCAGTGCGGCAGCGATCCGTCCTGGCACATCTCGTGGAAATCGCAGCCCCGGGACAAGGGGCAGCACTCGCCAAAGCCCTCCTAGACGAATTCCAGTCGCTCGGCCGCCTGTGGGCGCAAGAGCCCGAAGCCATAGCGAGAATCGTCGGCAGCAATTCGCTAGTGGCGTCCCTGATCCTGCACGCCCGCGACGCCGCAATCGCGGCGGCGAGTTCCGACATCCGCGGAATTCGCATCGATCCGTTCGCGGCTGAGGTCAGACAGTATCTGATCTTGTCGATGGGCAGCCTTGCGGACGAGCGCTTCCGCATCCTGTTTCTGGATTCTTCGCACCGCCTGATCACCGACGAAGAGATGCAGCGCGGGACGATTTCCCAGATCAGCCTCTACCCGAGAACCATCTTTCGGCGTGCCCTCGAGGTGAACGCCGCCGCGATCATCCTCGTCCACAATCACCCGAGCGGCGATCCGAGCCCAAGCGCGGAAGATATCGAAGTGACGAGGCGACTTGACCAGATTGGCAGATCGCTGGGGATCGAGGTGCTCGACCATATCATCGTCACCGCCGCCTACGCACATCACCTCATCAGTCGCGATCCGACGGCCACTCGCGAGGCGGCGGCCCCTTTCACCCTCCAAAGTCCTGGCAGCCAGCAGACCTCGGACGACGAGGACCTGGCGCTCGCCAACGCACGGGCGACGATGCGGCGACGGCTGCTCCGCCAACAATTGCTCGGCGCGCCCGAGCTCTTTGGCGATCCGGCGTGGGAGATGCTGATCGATCTCTTCATCCACGAATGCGAGCGAAAGCCGATCTCGGTTACCTCGCTATGCGTTACCCCGAGCATCCCCATGAGCAGCGCCATTCGGCTCTGTCAGAAGCTCTGCGACGCCAACCTCATCCGGCGCAAACCGGATCTCTATGATGGTCGCCGCGTCTTCGTCGAACTCAACCCCGACGTGTCCCACCGCCTCCGCGCCTATTTCCTCGCCGGGTCCGATTGAGCTTCGCCGCGGCTTAACTCTTCCGCCAGCTTGGCACCGCCGTCCATCCGCTTGGCGAGCGCATCGACAAATCCCTCCCACCGCCGCTTGCCGGTCGCCTGCGCAGCAGCGAGCGCGGCGTCGGGTAGCGGTGTCGTGCTGGTCAGCCAATGCCGCACAAAGAGCGCCAGCGTCTCGTTGGTGAGGTCGGTATGCCATTCGAGCCGTTCGAGGAGCCGGACCAGGCGGTCGAGGCGCCGGATCAGCAGAGCTTCGGCCCGGTCCTGATCCTGTGGCAGCAACATGGTGGTGAGCGCCGCCTCGACGACCTCGGTCTTGGTGGTGCCGCGCTGCCGGGCTCGATCTTCCACGCTTCGCACGAGGCCAGCGTCGAGGCGGAACGTCTGCTTGATATGGGCGCGGCTCACAGGTCGATCCCGTCACCGGGATCGAGCGAGGCACTCCGCGCCGCGCGCGACAGGCGGCGATCGGCAGCCGCGCGGGCGCGGGCTGCGTCGCCCTGTGCGTCGTCGTCGGCATAGTCGAACTCGCCCTGCACAGGACGGCTTGGCGGCGCGACATCTTCATGTTCCGGAAGCTGGGGTTCCTGCCGGATCCCGCTATTCGCAGTGTCGCTCTCCCTGTCGTGCTCCTTCGCTTCAGGCGCGGGCAGCGCGAGACGAGCCGGAGCGGGCGCAGCTTCTTCTCTCCGCGCCCAGTCATGAGGCTTCATCGGTCCGGCCTTCCGATCGGGCGGCGCAATGATCCGAGCACGAAACCGGGCGTCGAGAAAATATCGCGCCTTCCTCGCCCGGATCGGCGCAAGACCCGCGACCATCACGATCTCGTCGTCGGGCGGAAGCTGCATCACCTCGCCGGGCGTGAGCAATGCGCGGGCCGTCTCGGTACGCGATATCATCAGGTGACCGAGCCAGGGCGAGAGCCGGTGGCCGGCATAATTCTTCATCGCTCGCTGTTCGGTGGCGGTCCCGAGTGCGTCCGATATGCGCTTGGCGGTTCGCTCGTCGTTCGTCGCGAAACTGACGCGGACATGGCAATTGTCGAGGATCGCGTTGTTCTGGCCATAAGCCTTCTCGATCTGGTTAAGCGACTGCGCAATCAGGAAAGCCTTGATGCCGTATCCGGCCATGAAGGCCAGCGCGCTTTCGAAGAAATCGAGCCGCCCGAGCGCCGGGAATTCGTCGAGCATCAGCAATAGCCGGCGCGGCCGCGCCGCGGGGTTGAGCTCCTCGGTAAGGCGCCTTCCGATCTGGTTGAGGATGAGGCGGATCAGCGGCTTGGTTCGACTGATGTCTCCCGGCGGTACGACGAGATAGAGCGAGACCGGGACATCATCCTCCATGAGGTCGGCGATCCGCCATTCGGACGATCCGGTGACGGCCGCGATGACCGGATCGCGGTAGAGGCCGAGAAAGGACATGGCGGTCGAGAGCACGCCCGACCGCTCATTCTCGCTCTTGTTGAGCAACTCCTGTGCCGCTGCAGCCACCACCGGGTGAACCGATGTACCGAGGTGCTTCGTCGTCTTCATGCGCCGCAGCGTCGTCTCGATCGGGCGGCGCGGGTCCGACAAGAAAGCGGCGACGCCCGCGAGCGTCTTGTCCTCTTCGGCATAAAGGACATGAAGGATCGCACCGACGAGGAGTGCGTGGCTCGTCTTTTCCCAATGGTTTCTTTTTTCGAGGCTGCCCTCGGGATCGACGAGCACATCGGCGACATTCTGCACATCGCGCACCTCCCACTCGCCGCGGCGGACCTCGAAGAGCGGATTATAGGCGGCCGACGCCTTGTTGGTCGGATCGAAGAGCAGCACGCGGCCATGCTTCGCCCGAAAGCCTGCCGTGAGCTCCCAATTCTCGCCCTTGATGTCGTGGACGATGCAGCTGCCGGGCCATGTCAGCAGCGTCGGGATGACGAGGCCGACGCCCTTCCCCGACCGCGTCGGCGCGAAACAGAGCAGGTGCTCGGCGCCATTGTGCCGCAGATAGCGTTTCCCGAGCCGCCCGATGATCACCCCGTCCTCGCCGAGCATGCCGGCGGAGCGAATTTCGCGGTCGCTAGCCCAGCGCGCCGAGCCATAAGTCTCGGCGCGGCGGCGCTCGCGGGCGCGCCAGATCGACATGAAGATCGCGACGATGATCGACAGAAATCCGCCCGAGGCGGCGATAGCCGCGCCGCGATAGAAGACCGGCGGCGCATAGGCATCGAAGGCGAACCACCACCAGAAGAAAGCCGGCGGCGGATAGACGGGATAGCCCGATAGGCGGAACCAGGGATCGCCGAGCGCCGCCTGATAGCCAAGCTCCCATGCCGTCCACTGCGTCGCGGTCCATACCGTGCCAATTACGATCAGGAAGATGACGGTGATTTGTCCCCAGAGGATGCGGTCGTTCATGGGCTTTCTCCTGTCCGGTCAGATGCCGATCCCGCGGCCGCGGCCGAGTGACCAGTCGATGCCGCCGGTCGCTGTGGCGGTTCCGCTGATATGCTTGCCGAGGTGCGGCTCGAGCGCCGGTCGCCAGGGCACGAGCTGGAAGCCGAGCCCGTCGTCGATCATCGCGAAGCGTCCCGAGGCGAGCTGCACGCGCTCGCGGTAGATGCCGCTCACATGCTCGCCCGGTGCCGATGGCCGATGCTCGAGGCCGGTCCGCGCCGCGATCGCGCCAACGGCCGCGTCCACCTCGCTGCGGCGGAGTGTCTCGATCCGCTCCCGGGATGACCGGCGCTCCATGCCGCGCGGCAACAATTCCTCGCGCTCGAGAAAGGCGGTGCGCGCCTTCATCGCATCCCGGACCTCGCGGCCGAACCCTTGCGAGCGCATCGACCGGTCGGGCGCG
Source organism: Sphingopyxis sp. (assembly GCF_035565275.1). GTDB lineage: Bacteria > Pseudomonadota > Alphaproteobacteria > Sphingomonadales > Sphingomonadaceae > Sphingopyxis. Next base: position 1,146 of record NZ_DATMST010000158.1, on the reverse strand, counting down.
GCAAGCTGCCGATCGAGCCAGGTCGCGCCGCGGGCCTCCACCTGCTCGCCGAGCGGGAGGTCCGAGCGAACCGCGAGCGAGATGTGGCGGGCGCCGTCGCGGCCGTCCCAGTGCCTCAGCTCGACGATTGAGCCAGGCTTTGCGTCGCCAGTCCACTCGAGGTCTGGAAAGCGGATATGGTGGGTTCGGCCATCCACCCCGTCGACGATCGCATAGGCGGAGCCCGCGAGTTCGTCGTCGAGCCCGCGTGCGACGAGGCGGCCGATGACTGCCCGTTCGCCCTGTTCGCCGATTGCCAGGGCCGAAGGATCGAATGCGATCCCGCGCGCCGACATCTCGCGGTGCATGGTCTTGATGATATCGCCGCGTTCCCCGATGGCGCGAAGCCTCCCCTCGGCCGCCGGATCGATGAGATATTGGGCGGGGCCGACCCGGGATACGAGCCCCAGCGCTTCGAGCTTCGCGACGCGCCCCAACAGGTGCTGGTTGGTTCCCGCCTCGCGCCCCGCGATCGGACGGAGGTCGACGATTTCATTCTCGCGTGACCGGCGCGCGAGTTCGGCATCGAGGCTGGTCCAGCGCTCGGCCTCGACTTCGCGGCGCAGGGCCGCATCAACCTGAAGCTCGCTCCTGGGGCCAAGCTCCAAAGTCGCGATCTCGGACGCGCGGCCGCGCACACCCTCTGCCATATAGCCCCGGTCGATAACGAGATCGGTGCCGTCTGCGGCGGCGCCGCGCACCAGGACATGGATGTGCGGATTGTCGGTATTCCAATGATCGACCGCGACCCAGTCGAGGCGCGTCTCGAGATCAACCTCAAGCTGGCGCATCAGGTCGCGCGTGTAGCCGCGCAGGTCGCCAAGCTCGGCCGCATCCTCAGGACTGACAATGAAACGGAAGTGGTGACGATCGCCGCCGCAGCGCTCAGCGAAGGCTCCGCGATCGGCCTCATCGCCGGCGGCATCGAACATAGAGGCGTCGCGTCCGTCGCGGGTTACACCGTCGCGTTCGAGATAGGCTATGTGACGTCCGAGTGGGGCGGCACGAAACCCCGCGCCGCGATGCCGGACTATCCGCGCCATCACAGTGACACGGCGCATCGCCGGACCGCGCCGGATGACTGCAAGCGCCCGGCGACCGCGCCCA
>NZ_DATMST010000157.1:0-6583 GCF_035565275.1 Sphingopyxis sp. | reverse complement strand
GATCTACAATATTATCTCGGCTTATGCACACCCGAAGAGTCCGCGGCTATCGAACAGTGGCTCAATGACGAGACAATTGAAGCAGGCCAGACAAATAGGCCTGTAAACTGTGCACCGACCCGGCGCCGCTTTCGAGCAGCGCGGCAAAGATCATGAGCTGGAACAACAGGTGGAACAGCGGCATGTCGAGCTGCTGCAGCATGAAATCCGATGGCAGCGTTTCGTGAATGATGCCGGGATAAAAGGCGATCATCGCGACGAAGAAGAGGATTGCCGGCGCCATCGCTAGCGGCCCCGCGATCAGCCCCGACACGATCGCGTCGCGCTGGCTCGTCAGATGGCGGATCACCGGCAGGATCACCACCGCGCCGATGACATTATATCCGGTATAGGTCAGCCCGCCGAGAACCCAGCCGTCGGCCGGCACCGGAACCGCGAAACGCGCCGCAATCCCGTCGCCGAAGCTGCCGAGCGCCAGCACCATGAACAGCGCGTAGACGCCGTAGAGGAGGAAGGAGACATATTTGAACAGTCCCTCGACCGAAGCGTTGCCGAAGGTGACGAAGAGCGCGATCGATCCGGCGAGCAGCGCGGTCCCGGCCAGCGGCGGCCAGCCGAATATCGCCGCCCCGATTTCACCCGCCGCGGCGCCGAACACCGCGAGCACGAGCGTGACGAAGAGCACATAGCTGACCTCGAACACGACCCAGCCCGGGCCAAGCAGTTTTTCGAAGAAGCTGCGATAGTCGAAAGCGCCGACCGCACGCGCGAGCGCGAAGGTTGTCGCGCATATGATGCTCCACAGCAGCATCGCCAGCAGCATCGCCGCCAGCCCGCCCCACGGGCCGCTGGGGAGGAAGAATTCGGCGAGCTCGCGTCCGGTGGCATAGCCGCCCCCGATCACCACCGCCTTGAACGCGAAGCCGGGCAGCAGGAAGCGCTGGAACCAGGACGGGCCCGCTCCCCCTGCCATGGCCGCGCCTGCGCTCATGCGAGGCAGCTATCCACGAGACGGTCGAACGCCACGCCGCCGCGGATCGGATCGGCTACCGGAATCCCGAGCCGCGCGCTTTCGGTTTCCATCAGCGCTGCCGCGGCCTCCGCGTCCATATGCGCGGTGTTGAACGAAACGCCCGCACAGCGGATCGCCGGATTGGTGCGCGCGCCGAGGCGCAGGTTGAGGTCGATCGTCTCCTCGATACCGGGCAGCCGGTATCCGGGCGTCCCCATGACCTCTTCACGGCCCGGTTCGTGGCATACGACGATCACGTCGGGCTGGCTGCCGTGGAGCAGCCCCAGCGACACTGCCGCATAGGCGGGGTGAAAGAGCGACCCCTGGCCTTCGATCACGTCCCAGTGGTCCGGCGTAGCATCGGGGCTCACAGCCTCGGCCGCCCCCGCCTCGAAATCGGAAACGACGGCGTCCATCGGCACGCCGCCACCCGCGATCATGATCCCGGTCTGGCCCGTCGCACGAAAATCGGCGTCGACATCGCGCGCAGCGAAGGCGCGTGCGATCGCCAGCGCGGTGTATTTCTTTCCGAGCGCGCAATCGGTTCCGACGGTCAGCAACCGCTTGCCGCTGCGCTTGCGACCCGTACCGACCTTCAGCCCGCTTGGCGGATGGCGCACGTCGATCAGTTGCCGGCCCAAACGTTCCGCGCGCGCGGCGAGTTCCGGCATGTCGGCGAGCCGCATATGCATGCCGCTGACGATGTCGAGCCCGGCGTCGAGCGCCTCGAACAGCGCGGGCATCCAGCTTTCGGGAATCACGCCGCCGCTGTTGGCGACCCCGATGAGCAGCGACCGCGCGCCCCGCGCCTTCGCCTCGACGGGCGTGAATTGCTCCAGCCCCGCGCTGACCGTCGCGCCGGGCAAGGCATATTCGCCGACGCATTTTTCGGGCGCCCAGTCGCGCAGGCCAAAGGCGGTCTTGGCGTAACCGCGTTGCGTCGTGTCGCCGAGAAACAGCAAATAGGGCTGCGGCAGGCTGAGCGATCCGGCGGCCGCGTCGAGAGAGGTTTGGATGTTCACGAATTTCACCCTGCAAGAACCATAAACCGCACGCCTCGCGCAATTGTCCTTATTGCGCCTCAGCATGCCTATTCAGGTCATAATTTTCTATTTTTGAAATTTCAACAAATTTCGACGGGCGATTTCATTCAGGCGGCGGGCGCCGAGAGGATCAGAACGCCGTACCCCATCCGATGAGATGGAAGACTATCGCGATCCAGAGCAGGATCACCGCGCATGCCAGCAACACCACGCTCCAGACGCGCACGAATTTGCCCGGCGCGCCCTTCCAGACCAGCCCGAGATGCCACGCCGCGGCCACGAGCAGCGCGCCTAAAATGACCGGCGTCGCGATTCGCAGCGCAACGAGCATCCCGTCGAGCTCACCATTCATCGACGAGAAGTCGGAGAGGAGCGCGGTAGCGAACAGCAGCCATGCGACCATCACCGCGACCGCCAGCCCCGCAAGCGCGCGCGTCAGGCGATAGGCGCGCCATCCGGACACGCTGCGCGCAGGCCGCGCACCGAAGTGACGCCGCACCAGCGCCGCGACCGGCCAGAAAAGCGCAGTCAGAAACAAGGCGGCAAGGCTGGCGAACAGGGCCGGCGTGAGCCAGGCGGTGGAGCTATACCAGGGAACCGGCTCGAAAAGCATGAAGGGGGAGGATGAGTCGATACCGAAACGGACGACGCGGCCATTCTCGACCTTCGCAGCGAGCCGCATCTTTCCGCCAACCTCGCGCCAGACGAATGGCGCGATTTCGACCCATTTGCGAGCCGCGCCGCCGATGTCCGGCGCCGCCTTGAACAGAATTCCACCGTCGGCGTCGAGCGAGACCTTGTATTGCCCGGTGAGTTCGAGCGCTTTCAGGAAGCTCGTTTCGAGCCGCCGCGTCTTGTTGTAGGTGCCGACCATCATCCGGGCATGCTCGCGCGCCGTCGCCGCATCGACGCGGCCGTCCCGCTGCACCGCCGGGAAATAGCGGTCGGCGAACGCCTCGAACAAATGGCTGCGGATCGCCGCCGACAGCTTGTCGGAGCCCGCCGCGTTCATCGACATATAGACGCCGACCTTCTCGCCGGGAAACATCCATAGCTGGCTGTGAAAGACGATCGAATCGCCCGCGTGTGACAGCACCTTGCGGCCGTTGATATTCTGCTCGTAGAAACCGAGCGCCATGCCGTTCAGCGGCGGGATCATCTTCGTGATGCTGTCATGCATCAGTCGCGCCGTTTCGGGTTTGAGCAACGCGCCGCCATTATCGAGATGCGCGATCATGAAGCGCCCGAGGTCGGCGCCCGACGCGGCCAGACCGCCGGCAGGCGCGAAGCTGTTGAGCTCCACCTTGCCGGGCTTGCCCGAACCGAGAATATAGCCGTTCGCGAGCAGCGGCCGCAGATCGGCGGGCAGGTCCTGACGAAATGTCGACCGTGTCATCCCCGCAGGCGCGAAAATGCGCTGCTCGGCATAATCGTTGAAGGGGATGCCCGACACGCGCTCGACGATATAGCCGGCCAGTGTGGTGCCGTAATTCGAATAGGCCGGCGTCGTCCCCGGGGCATAGATGCGCGGCGGAACCTGACGCTTCACCGCCGTCCCGAGCGACGGCATATCCTTCATGTCATAGCTGTTGAGACCGCGCTGCACTTCGTCGAAACCCGCGGTATGTGTCATCAGGTTCCGCATCGTGACCGGCTTGCCCTGATATGGCGGAATCCGGAAATCGAGATAGGCGTTGATATCCTTGTCGAGGTCGATCCTGCCCGCCTCGACCATCTGCATGACCGCGGTCCAGGTGATCGTCTTCGAAACCGACGCCTGTTTGAACAGCGTCGTTTCGGGGTCGACCGGACGCCGCTTCGCCATGTCGGCGAAACCGAAACCGCGCTGGGTGAGGATCTGGCCGTCCTTGACCACGACGACCACCGCGCCCGCCGCACGTCCGCGTTCGAGCGCGTAGGGCATGAAACCGTCGAGCCATGCGTCAACATCGCCCTTGGTCAGCGATCGCACGGGCGGATGCGCCCCCGCCTCCCCGGCGGACGGCGCGGCAGCGGGTGCCGATATCGATGGCGACGGGATTGCGAATATCGTCAACGCAAGCGCCAGCACGCTCAACAGCTTAACCGATGCCGAAAACCGCATATCGCCCCTCACTCATCCCGGCGTCGCAGCCTCGCGATGGGGCATGCGACGATGTTTCTTAAAATGAAAATTTTTTCAATTTAAGACAAAGCATCGCGCCCGGGATTTTGTCAATGGCCGATTTACGCCAGCGCGGCGACGGACCGGCGGCCGTTGCGACGGAAAATGCGCCCGAAAAGGCGCTCCTCAGGCTTCGATGGGGTGCAGTGACGATTTCAGATCGGCGTCGGTCGCCGAGCAGACCGAGAGAATGCGGCATGGCCCGTCGCCCACCGCGACATAGCCGTGACCCATCGTCGCGTCGAAATAGGCCGAATCGCCGGTTTTCAGGAGCGAAGGGGCATAGATATCGGTGTGGAACTCGCACTGTCCCTCGAGGACCAGAACATATTCCTCGCCCGAATGGCGCATCAGATCGCCGAAATCGTCGATCGATCGCGCCTTGATTTCGATGATCATCGGATTGAGCAGCTTGTTGAGCAGGTCAGCCGAGGGATAGGTATAATTATAGGTGGTCGTCTCGATCGACGGTCCCTCGTTCGCCGGGGTGATGCTGCGGCGTCCCGATGCCGCCTGGGGCGCCGACGGCCGTGACGACCCCGGCGAAAACAGGCGGGTAATGTCGATTTCGAGGCCACGGCTGAGCCGCAGCAGCTTCTCGTAGCTCAGCGACATCTTGCCGGTCTCGACTTTCGACAGGGTCGACACGGGGATTCCCGTCCGCTCGCTTACTTCGACGAGAGTCCAGCCATTCGCGGTCCGGAATTCCCTCAAAAACAAGCCCGGGTTATTCTCCCCGCTATTGGCCTGGGCTCGCCGCTCAGCCATCTTCGTCCTTTCGATCATTTTTCTCATTTAGCATATATTTGCATCTTTGCAGCGCACATCAAGCAAAAGACCGTCGCGACCTTTCTTTTCGGCGCACTTTTGAAAACCGGAATCGTCAAGGCGTGCGCTCGAAGCAAAGCCTGCACAGGCCAATATTTGACAAATCGGAAAATTATGAAAATGCTGGAGTGAGCCGGACGCCATTCGCGTCCGGCGCCCTGTCCGATCAAAGGAACTCCGTTCGATGCACGCAGCCCCTTCTTCCAGCTCCGTCCCGGGCCGTTTGCGCTGGCTGCTCGCCTCGGTCGCCCTGATCGCGGCGATCGCGCTCGCCGGTCTCGGCAACCGGCTGCCCGCGCCCGCGCCTGAAGAGGCGCCCGCAGGGCAGTTTTCAGCGGGACGGGCAATGAAGGACGTGCACGCCATCGCGACGAAGCCGCATCCGATCGGTTCGGCGGCCATCGAGGAAACACGGCGCTATCTGGTACAGCGAATGACCGAACTCGGACTGGATCCCGAGGTCCGCACGCAAGACGCAATCGTGACGCGCCGCACCTCCGCCGACGTCGCGATCGGCGGGCGGGTGCGCAACGTCGTCGGCGAATTGAAGGGCAGCGATCCGGCGCTGCCCGCCGTGGTGCTGATGGCGCATTATGACACGGCCCCGCTGTCGCCGGGCGCCGGCGACGACACGGCCGGCATCGCCGTCGCGCTGGAGGTGGCACGCGCGCTCCGGAGTGCCGGGCAGCCGCGGCGGTCGGTCATCTTCCTCTTCACCGACGGCGAGGAAGCCGGACTTCTGGGGGCCAACGCCTTTTTCCAGGCCGATCCGCTTCGCCATCGCGTCGGCGTGGTCGTCAACCTCGAAGCCCGCGGCGACAGCGGCCGGGCGCTGATGTTCCAGACCAGTGCCGGCAATCGCACGCTGATCGAAGCCTACCGGCGCAATGTCGCATCGCCCGCAGCGGACTCGCTCATGGTGACGATCTACAAGCAGATGCCGAACGATACCGATCTGACCGCGGCGCTCGAACACAACCATGCGGGCATGAACTTCGCCTTCGTCGGGCACCAGATGGCCTATCACACGCCGCTGTCGACGCCCGAAAGCCTCAATGCCGGCAGCATCCAGCATATGGGCGACCAGGTATTGCCGCTGATACGCGATCTTGCGCAGGCGAAAGATTTCGGGGGCTCGGACGGCGACATGATCTTCGCCGATCTTTTCGGCCAGTATCTGGTCACCTATCCGTCATGGCTCGGCTGGCTGTTCACGATTGTCGCGGTGGGCGCGGTCCTCGCGATCGCCGGGATCGCGGTCGCACGCCGGGCGACCGGCTGGCGCGACGTCGTCGCCGGAGCGGGGGGTGTGCTCGCGCTGCTGTTCGGTATTGCTACGACGCTGACACTGGCGGCCCGCCTCGTCGCGCTGCTGCTGCGCGACGTCGCTTCGCCCTATGCGGTGGTCGGCCAGATCGGCTGGCTGCTGCCCGCATCGGCCCTGCTCGGTCTTGGTTCGGGCGCGCTGCTGATCCACGCTGCGGCGCACGGCCTGCGATGGCGCGCGGCGCTATCGCTGCTGATCGCGGGCGTGCT
>NZ_DATMST010000156.1:0-1719 GCF_035565275.1 Sphingopyxis sp. | reverse complement strand
GCGGTCGCCGCGCGCGCGCGGGCCGTTGTCGAGCAGATCCTCGGGCGGCGGCATCAGCGCACGGTGCGAACGGACGAGCGACGCGGCGATATCTTCGGGCGTGCGCTCGGCCATCAGGCGCTGCGCGAGTTCCAGATCCTCGGGCTCATGTTCTTGCGGGGTGAGCAGCTTTTCCATCAGCCGTTCCTGGTCGCGTGCGCGCACGTCGGCGGCGGTCGGTGCGTCCATCCATTCGGCGTTGATGCGGGCGCCGCGCAGCATGCCGTCGACGCGGCGGCGGCGCGGGTAGGGGACGATGATGACCGCGGTGCCCTTTTTGCCCGCACGGCCGGTGCGGCCCGAACGGTGCTGGAGCGCTTCGGCATCGCGCGGGATTTCGACGTGGATGACGAGGCTGAGCGTCGGCAGGTCGATACCGCGCGCGGCGACGTCGGTCGCGACGCAGACCTTGGCGCGTCTGTCACGAAGGGCTTGCAGCGCGGCGTTGCGCTCGTTCTGGCTATGCTCGCCCGACAAGGCGACCGCGGCGAAACCGCGTTCGACGAGGCTGGCGTGGAGGCGGCGGACGTTGTCACGCGTCGCGCAGAACAGCATAGCGGTCTCGGCGTCGTGGAGGCGAAGCAGGTTGACGACCGCACCCTCGATGTCGGCGGGCGCGACGGTCACCGCCTGATAGGCGATGTCGCCATGGCCGCGGTCTTCGCCGACGGTCGAGATGCGCAGCGCGTCCTGCTGGTAACGCTTGGCGAGCTGGACGATCGGCTTGGGGAGCGTCGCCGAGAAGAGCAACGTGCGGCGCGTCGCGGGGGTGCCGTCGAGGATTTCCTCAAGGTCGTCGCGAAAGCCCATGTCGAGCATTTCGTCGGCCTCGTCGAGCACCGCGACGCGCAGCGCGGTAAGGTCGAGCGCGCCGCGTTCGAGGTGGTCGCGCAGACGCCCCGGGGTGCCGACGACGATCTGCACGCCCTGGCCGAGCGCGCGGCGTTCCTTGCTGGCGTCCATGCCGCCGACGCAGGTCGCGATGCGGGCGCCGGCCTTGGCATAGAGCCAGCCGAGTTCGCGGCTGACCTGCAGCGCGAGTTCGCGCGTCGGTGCGACGATGAGCGCGAGCGGCGAGGTGGCGAAGGGCAGGCGCTCGCCCTCGATCAGCTCATCGGCCATGGCGAGGCCGAAGGCGACGGTCTTGCCAGAGCCGGTCTGGGCGGAGACGAGCAGGTCGCGGCCTTTGGCTTCGGCCTCGGTGACCTGCGTCTGAACGGGGGTGAGCGCTTCATAGCCGCGCGCGGTGAGGGCGTCCGCAAGGACGGGCGAGAGATGTTCGAAAGGCATTTTGTTCTTCTTGTCCTGGACGGCAAAGGCGCCGTGGTTTCGTTCTTCGCCGCCCGGGATTCGGCTCGGGTCTATCGCCCGAGTCCGGCAATTGGGTCGTGGATGCTGAAACCGGTTCAGCATGACGAGGAAATATGTGGGTTTTTCCTAAAGGGCCTGACCCGCCGCGTATCCGCTGGCCCAGGCCCATTGAAAATTATAGCCGCCCAGCCACCCGGTGACGTCCACGGCTTCGCCGACCGCATACAGGCCGGGAACGCTTTTGGCCATCATTGTTTGCGACGACAGATTTGCGGTCGAAATTCCCCCGACGGTGACCTCGGCCTTCGCGAAACCCTCGGTGCCGTTGGGGTGGAACGGCCAGCGCTTGAGGCGCGCGCCGGCTTCGGC
>NZ_DATMST010000155.1:0-6458 GCF_035565275.1 Sphingopyxis sp. | reverse complement strand
CGGATCGAGCCGCGCTTTACCGCGAGCGAGCGGATCGTGGTCATGACGGGCGGCCGTGCCCGCTTCACCGTCGCGCATGATGGCGCCCGCCCCTTCCGCGTCATCGCCGGGACGTCGGTGACGACCGCGCTCGGAACCGTGTTCGAGATCGACATGCGCCGCGCCGCACCGCGCATCCATTTGCTCAAGGGCTCGGTCGAGGTCGCCGCGCGCCCGGCATCCCGGCCCGCACTCCGCCTCGCACCCGGCGAAAGCGCCGAGGTCGGGGCCGAAGGCCCGCGCCGCACGCCCGCGATGACAAACCCGGTCGCCGCGGACAAGCTCGAGGCCGACAATCTGCCCCTCGGCCAAATCGTCGATCGCGCCAACCGGGTGAATGCGCAGAAGATCGCCCTCGCCGACCCGGCGCTCGCGGCGATTCCGGTGAGCGGGCGGTTCGAGATCGGCGATAGCGACGCGCTGGCGCGCAAGCTGGCCGCCGCCCTCGACCTCGGGGTCGAGATCGGACCGGCGGGCCCCATTCTCAAGCGCCCGTAAAAGCCGCCCGCGAAAAACGGGGGGCTGAGACTCCCCGCGTCATCGAGCCACCCAGACAGCCAGAATTTGGCTGCAAGGGAGGGTTTGATGAAAAGACTATATCTGGCGTCCTTGCTCGCGACGGCGAGCGGTTTCGCCATGGCGGCGCCGAGCGCGCAGGCGCAGACCGGCGACGCATATTATGACATCGCGGCGCAGCGCCTCGACGACGCCCTGCGCGAATATTCACGGGTTTCGGGACGCGATGTGATCGCGGCGTCGAGCCTGCTTGCCGGCCGACGCGGCACCGCGGTACGCGGTCGCCTCGCGCCCGACGCCGCGCTCGATCGCCTTCTTTCGGACACCGGGCTGATCGCCGAACGCGTCGAAGGAACCCTCGTCCTGCGCGAACGGGGAGATGGCACGATCGCGGCAGCGGGAGCACCGACAGGCGCGACCGCGCAGGCGGTTAACCTGGCTACCGCGGATGCGATCGTCGTCACCGGCACGCGCATTCGCGGCACGGGGCCTGTCGGGTCTCCGGTCGCGACGATCGACCGCGAGACGCTCGACCGCAGCGGCCGCGCGACGCTTGCCGATTTCATCCAGACGATCCCGCAGAATTTCTCGGGCGGGCCGGCGGAAGCCAATATCGGGACAAGCGCGCGCGGCAATGCCGCGAGCAATATCGGATATGGCACGGGCATCAACCTGCGCGGACTTGGCACCGGGTCGACGCTGACATTGCTCGACGGGACGCGCCCGGCGCTGAGCGGCGCGTCCGGCGCCTTCGCCGATATTTCGATGCTGCCCTCGCTCGCGGTCGAACGGCTGGAAATCCTGACCGACGGTGCCTCGGCTATCTATGGTTCGGACGCCGTCGCGGGCGTCGTCAACATCCGCTTCCGGAACCGGTTCGAGGGTGCGGAGACGCGACTGCGCGTCGGCACGGCTGACGGCGATTATGGCGAAATCCAGATCGGGCAGATCGCCGGCACCGCGTGGGACACAGGCCATCTCGTCGTCGCCGGCGAATATTATCAGCGCGGCAGTCTCGGATCGGAGGAGCGCCGCTTCGCATCGGAGGATCTGCGACCCTTCGGCGGCCCCGACCTGCGATCCAGTTTCAGCAATCCCGGCACAATCGTCGCGGCGGACGGTCGGCGCTTTCTCATTCCGCGCGGGCAGAACGGCACGGCGCTGACGCCCGCACAGCTCGTCCCGAGCGCGGACTTCCGGCGCGGCGACGCCCGTCGGAATGTGGACATCCTGCCGCACCAGAAAAGCGCCAGCTTCTACGCCAGCGGCGAACAGCGGCTCGGCGATCACATCAGCCTGTTCGCGCGCGGTCTATACGCGGAGCGCGACTTCGAAGCCCGCCGCCGGATCATCGGCGTATCGCAGCAGACCGTGAGCCCGGCCAATCCCTATTATGTCGACCCGATCGGTACCGGCCGGAACATAACCGTCTATTATGACCCGGTCGCCGACTTCGGCCCCGAGGGGGTCCGGGGCACGGTCAAGGCGCTCAACACCGCGCTCGGCGTCCGCGCCGATGTCGGAAGCTGGACCATCGAATTGTCGGGCGGTCACGGCCAGCAACGCGAGGGCTATGACAGTCTCAATGTCGTGCATCTGCTCAAACTGGCGCGCGCGATCGCCTCTCCCGACCCGGCGCGGGCGATCAATCTGTTCGGCGACGGCGCGGTCAACGATCCCGCGCTGATCGACAGCCTGCGCGGCAGCTTTGCGGTGCGCACGCGCTATCGTAGCTGGACCGCGGCCCTGCGGGCCGACGGCAAGCTGTTCGCGCTGCCCGCGGGCGACGTGAAGCTCGCGCTCGGCGCCGAATGGCGCGATGACAGGCTGAGGTATCGCGAGACGATCGATATCGTGTCGGATACGCCGCAGGAGCGCAGCGCCGCGGGCCTGCCCGACAAGCGGATCGTGAAAGCCATTTACGGCGAGCTTGCCATCCCCGTCTTCGACGCCGACGGGGCGTTCCCCGGATCGCTCGCTGTCTCGGCCTCGGCGCGCTATGAAGATTATTCGGACGTCGGCGACACCGCCAATCCGAAATTCGGCGCGCGCTGGGAGCCGCTTCCCGGCCTCGCGCTTCGCGCATCCTATGGTCGCTCGTTCCGCGCACCCTTTTTCGACGAACTCGTCGGAACCGCGAACGCGCGTTACCAGACCTTCCGGATCACCGATCCGGCCGCGCCGACCGGTCAGACCTCGGTGCTGCTGCTACTCGGCTTCCGCCCCGATCTGGGGCCCGAAAAGGCGACGAGCTGGACCGCGGGCATCGATTTCGAACCGCGCTTCCTGCCGGGCGCGAAGTTCAGCCTCACCTATTTCGACATCCGGTATCGCGACCGGATCGCGTCGGCGAACAGCTTCCTCCAGCAATTTTTTACACATCGTGATGTCTATGCCGGCCTGATCGACGATACTCCCGATCCAGCGCTGGTGGCGGCGCTGTTCGCCAACCCCAGCTTCTCGAACCCGATCGGGATTACCCAAGGCGAAGTCGTGGCGATCGTCGATGCCCGCACACGCAACCTGTCGCGCTCGACCGTTCGCGGGCTCGATTTCGATCTTGGTTACAGCAAGGCGCTCGCCGGAGGTCGTATCAACCTCTCGCTCGGCGGCTCGCGACTGTTCACGATCGACAACCGGATCACCGACACGGCGCCGCGCAACAATGTCACCGGAACGCTTGGCGCACCCGTCAAGCTACGCCTTCGCGGGCGTGCCGGCATCGCGCTCGGAGCGTTCGACGGCGGGATCGGCGTCAGCCATGTCGCCAGCTACCGCAACCTCACCGTGACCCCGGTCGAGAGAGTCAGGCCCTGGACGACCGTCGACCTTCAGCTCGGCGCGCGCATCGGAGACCCCGACAAGCGGTCCTTCCGCCTCGTCTTCAGCGTCAACAATCTGTTCGACCGCGACCCGCCCTATGCGCAATTCCGCTCGACAGGCGTCAACATCGGCTATGATCCCGAGCAGGCGAGCGCCGTCGGGCGCAGCTTCGCCCTGCAGGCGGTGGTCGGGTGGTAATCGCCGCCGCGATGCTCGCGTCGGCGATGCCGCTCCCGGAGGGAGAGCCGGGCACGCCCGTTTCGATCACGACGCACGATATCGTCGAGGTCGCCGACATCACGGGCCCGAGCCTGTCCCCCGACGGCACGCGCGTCCTCTATCGGATATCGCGCCCGTCGGTACGCGCCAACGACACGCAGCTCGACTGGTATGTCGCCGATGTCGGCGGCGACGCGGTAGTGCATGCCGGGGATGCGGGAGCGGTGCGCCACGACGGCGCCGGCTCGGTTGCCGAAGCCAAGGTCCTCTGGGATCCCGATTCGCGGGGCTTTCGCTTCCTGGCGCTCAGGGACGGGATCGTCGCGATCTGGCATTGGCGCGAAAATGGAGGCACCGCTCGCGAGATCGTCGATGCCGCCGATATCCTCGACTTCTCGCTGTCGGAGGATGGCCGCACCCTGCGTTACACGACGAGTGCGACGCGCGCCGAAGTCGCGGCCGCCGAAAAACGGGCCTATGACGAAGGTGTGCTGGTCGACGACAGCGTCGACCTGGGACAAGCCGTGGCGGGTGGCAAGATCGAGGACGGGCGCCGTATTGCCCAGCGCTGGACCCGAAACTGGTTCGATCGCGCGCGCATCCTGTGGGACGCTCCGAGGAAGGACACGGCCGTCGATCTCGGTGTCGAAGCCACTGCCCCTCCCGGATCACGACCGGTTCCTGTCATTTCATTGCAGGGTCGCGAGATCGATCTCGCGAAAGGTGGTCGTGCCGCAATCGAGCGAGCGCAAAATGGCACCCGGCTAATGGTGACAATGGCCGATGGGCGACGCATCGCCTGCCGTGCCGCGCCGTGCCGGTCGGCCAGGCTTGCCGCCATTGCCGAGCGTCCGGGCCACGACATGCTGATCCTATTCGAAACCGATGTCGGCGCCCGCGAGAAGATCTGGCTCTGGCGCATCGGCGGCGCGAAGGCCCGTTACCTGGCTACCACGGACGGCGCCGAGCGGGCGCCGATCTGGCAATCTCGCTGCACGGCGGCGCGCGAGGCGCTGATCTGCGCCGCAAGCGGCCCGGTGGAGCCGCCGCGCCTCGTGCGGATCGCCTTTTCCGACGGACGGCGAACAGTCATTGCCGATCCCAATGCGGGTCTGCGGAGCCGGATCCGCGCCGTGGCGGCGCCGCTGCGCTGGGAGAATGGTCATGACGGCATTCTGCTCACACCGCCGGGTGCAAGCGAGCCCCTACCGCTTGTGATTCAATATTATCGCTGCGCGGGGTTCCTGAAGGGCGGTGTCGGCGACGAAATTCCGATGCTGCCGCTGGTCGAGCACGGGATTGCGGTGCTGTGCATGAACGGCCAGCGCCCGCCCGCGAACGCGCCTATGGAAGCGAGCTATGAGATGGCCTTGTCGGCGATCGGCGAGGCGGTCGACGGTCTCATCGCCGCTGAGCGGATCGATCCGGCGAAGATCGGGATCGGAGGACTGAGCCACGGCTCGAGCGTTGCGCTCTGGGCGATCCGGAAGTCGAAACGGTTCGCCGCGGCCACCATCGCGTCGGGACAGGCGGGGCCCCACTATTATTGGTCCAACGCGTTTCCCGATCGCGGCTTTGCCAAAATCTTCCGGAAGTTCTGGAAGGCCGGCGACCCCGACAGCGATCCCGGGCGCTGGCGCGTCATTGCGCCGGTATCGGACATCGAGGCGATCGACACGCCGCTCCTCATGCAGCTTCCCGAATCTGAGGTCCGCAATCTCGTCGAACTCAACACGAAGCTCCGGCTCGCCGGCAAGCCCGCGGAGCTGTTCGCCTTTGCCGACGAAATTCACATCAAATATCAGCCGGCCCACAAGCGCGCCGTCTATGAGCGAAATCTCGACTGGTATCGCTTCTGGCTGAAAGGCGAGGAAGACCCCGGTTCTTCCAAGGTGGATCAATATAGGAGGTGGCGCGCGCTGCGCGCGGGACTGCCTGCGCAAGCCGCCGCGCCCTGAACGATCAAAGCCGCAATCTTCCATCGCGAGCAGGCTTCGCTCGCCTCATCATATGTGGCTTGCTCACCGTCGGCCGCACCGCGCCTCATTGGCGGTGTGCGTCCGATCCGGCGATCGAACGGGCCCATCGCTCGATATCGGCAAATTCGAGGATTCGAAGCATGGCGCTGGTATCGGCTTGCGTTCGACCTGCAAGGAGGGCGTCGATGGCATCAAGGTCGAGAATACCCGATCCGGCAAGCCATCCGTCGAGGAGAAAGCTGGAAAGACGCTGCCGGTTGGCCTCGAACGCCGGCAGAAACATCGACAGGATACGTCCCTTGCTGCGACGCGTGAGCACAATTTCAGGCAGATTTTCGCGAAACGCTTCGCGCGCCAGGGCGCGGTTCACGCCCCCTTCGCCCCATTGCCAGCTCGGAACACCCAACCCAAATTCGATCAACGGCTGGGAGAGCAAAGGAGCAATCTTCGGCACATGCCGCGCACGTTCATAACCGTCGAGGAAAGGCTGGATGGCGAGAAGGCCAAGTCCGTATCGCCTCTGCCCCGGAGGAACGCGCCCGGCATCGGCCAGCCACGGATGCCGGGGCCGCTCCGAGGCATACCGGGTCGACAGGAGCAGATCGTCGACGGGCCAGAGCCTGATACCGCGAAACCAGGCCCGCAGCCCGTGGCGCAGCGCGTTCCAGATATTGTCGTCCATGATTTCCGCCTGGTCGGCCGCGGCCCTCAGCGCGGCGCGGATCCCGGCGTAGCGCAACGCATCGAGCGCGGGGGCGATCGAGGTTTGATAACCGAACGCACCGTCGCCTGCGGTTCCCGAAAAAATGGCGTCGGCGCCGAAGGCCCGTGCCGAGGCGAGGAAGGCGGCGTCGGTCGGCGCGACCAGCCCGAAGCCGCCCG
>NZ_DATMST010000154.1:0-4412 GCF_035565275.1 Sphingopyxis sp. | reverse complement strand
GCTGCGGCCACCGACAAGCAGGCCCCAAACGACGAAGAGCAGCGGCATCGCCAGCGCGGCGGGCAGCACCGCCCTCGCCGGCCCCGTGAAGCGCGACGGACGGTCAAGCCCGCCAACGTCGACCGCGGCATCGTTCGCCGGACGGTCGAACCAGCGCAGCGCAACGAGCATGACGAGCAGGATGACGAGCCCGAAGAAAATCCAGCCGTAAAAGATATGATCGATACCGCCCGCCGCCTCGATCCCCCAGATTTCGGCCGCGACCATCGTCCCGTAGGCGCGAAGCGCGTTGGCGAGGATCGTCGTCGCGAGCGCGGCGGCGACGAAGACGATCCGCCGTGTCCAGCTTTTGAAACAGAGATGCGCCGCGAACACCGAATAGGCGAGCATCGCGATCAGGAAATTGACGCCCGAGCAGGCTTCGGCAACCTCGAAGAAACCGGCGCGCGTGGTGATGAACACCCCCTCCATCTCGGCCGATATTCCCGACAGGTGGAGCAGCGCCATGCTGATATGCGCCGTCAGCGTCTGGAGCAACGGAACCAGCTCCTCGCCGAACGGCACGAGCAGCAGCGCATAACCGAGCGGGAAGAGCAGTCCGCGCACGAGCTTTTCGCCGAGCGTCGCCGCGACCGCGCCCTGCAGCATCAGCACGAGCCCGAGTTGACGGAACAGGCCGACCCCGGCAGCCTCTCCGACCAGCCACACCAGCCCTGCCCCCGCCATCCACAAGAGCGCGGGCCACCAGAAGACGGGTGCCAGCGGGCGCAGCAGCGACACGCGCTGCGACACCAGCCAGCCGATCATCGGCACCATCAGCAGGCAATGCGTGAAGGTCGAGCTCGTCCACCAGATGCCCGCCATGTCGGCGGCGTCGCGCCAGAAGATCGCGAGGATCGCGGCCGATAGCAGCCCGAGTGCGGCGAGGTGGCGCTGCCAAAGGCTCATGCGGGCAGCCTCAGGAGGTCGCCAAGCGGTGCCATACGCGCGTCCCAGCCATAGCGCGCGATCATGCGCGCCCGCGCGGCGTTGCCCATCGAGACGGCCGCAGCGCGATCGGCGAACAGCGTGCAAACCGCATCGGCCATCGCATTCGCTCCCTCGGCGACGCGCAGATGTTCGCCCGGCACCGCATCGATTCCCGTGGCAGCGGCAACGCTCGCAACCACCGGCCGCGCCATCGCCATCGCTTCGAGCAGCTTGTTCTGCACCCCGCGCGCGAGCAGCAGCGGCGCGACGACGGCATCGCCGGCGGCGAGCCACGGTCGGACGTCGGCTACCTCGCCTGTCACGACCACCCCCGGCAGGGCTTCAAGCGCACGCACCTCGTCGGTCGGCGCGCGGCCGACGATGGCGAAGCGGGCTTGCGGCTGGCGCTGACGGATCCGCGGCAGGATGTCGTTCGCGAACCAGCAGACCCCGTCGATGTTGGGCCGGTAGTCCATCTGGCCGGTGAAAACGGCAAGCGGCCCCGCCCCCGCCCCGACCGTTTCCAACGGAATGGCCGGGTCGAAGCGATCGGTGTCGATGCCATTTTCGACCGCGCGCACCTTGTCGGTGCCAAGCCCGCAATAAGTCCGGAACAAGGCTGCTTCGGCCTCGCTGACGAACAGGCTGGCGTCAACGCGGCGCGCGATCCCGGCTTCGTACGCGCCGAGCACGCGCGCCTCGCGGGCGTGGACCCAATGGAGCGGCTGACGCTTGTCCTGTTCGGCATAGGCGCTGAATTTGGCGGAATCGACGTCGACGAAATCCATCAATATCGGGCCCGCGAAAGCCGCCGGAAGATATTGCGCCATCTGGCCCGAAAAGGCGACGATATGCGTGATGCCTTTCCGGCGGACCAGCGCGTCGATATGGCGCGCGAGGGCGGCATTGCGGAACAGCCGGTTCGACACGGGCTCGCCGCGCAGCACCGCCCCGGCGAGCGCGAGCGGACGCGACACCTTGCGCACTTCGATCGCCAGACTCTTGCAAAGCGGCGCCAATTTTTCGCGAGCGACGGCGGCATCGGTTTCGTTATCGGCAAGCGTCGCGACATGCACGGGCGCCAGCTTGGTCAGCGCCTCGAACATATGCCAGCTGCGGATCCGGTCACCGCGGTCTGGAGGCCAGGGCGCGCGGTGGACGAGGAACAGGATTTCGGACATCAGCCGGGCCCCTAACCCAGCCCGCGCGCGATCAGCGGGCCGATCCGGTTCGCCGCCCACAGCGGCATCTTTTTCCACAGATCGACCTGCAGCCGGTACCGGGCGCTGTTCGGGTTGGTATCGCGCGGCGCCTCGCCCGGCGCGAGCCAGCGCGCGTAGACGAGCGGCTGCGGTTCGAAGCCCCAGTTCTTCTTGTATGCGAAGGGTCCCGTGCCGAGCTTCGAACGGCCGAAGTCGAAACGGGTACAGCCGCGCGTGCGGGCATGGCGCATGAGGGCGAAATACATGAGTTCGTTGGCGCGCAACCGCCGCGCGTCGGCCGTACCGCCGCCCCAATAGGGCATCACCGTGCCGCGCCAGTACAAGCTGAGGACGCTCGCGACAGGCCGGCCATCTTCGCGCACGGTCAGGATATCGGCATCGTCGCCGAACGCATCGAGCACCGCATCGAACAGGCTTTTCGGAAAGACCGGCGTACCGAGATTACGAACGCTGGTAGCATAGATGCGATAATGATCGCGCCGTTCCTCCGCGTCCCTTCCTGCGGTGACCGTCAGCGCGCTTTCCAGCACCTTGCGCACCTCGGCGCGCTGCTTGCGCGGGATGACGAGCAGTTCGGTATCGTCGTCGGCGGCAAGGTCGCGCGCGAAGCCGGCGTAGACGCCTTCCTCCCGGTTCCAGCCCTCTCCTTCGGGCTGCGGGCCACCGCGCAATTCGACCGACGGCACCCCGAGCGATTTGGCCATTTGCGCGGCGCCGTGCGCGAGCGTCGCCGCCACCGCCGGATCGTCGGCCAGGATACCGCCATCGACCGCGAAGCCGCTGCCGACCAGCGCCTGCCCGAACAGGGGCGAGCGGACATGGTGAAGCGGCAGGATGCCGGTCAGCGCGCCGTGTGCATCGCGCGCGGCGACGAGATGGCAGCGATGCCCGGTCGCCCTGGTGATCGCCTCGCACCAGGCACGGCTGTGGAACGGCGTCGCGCCGGAGCGCGCGGCGACATAGGCGTCCCATTCGCCCGCGTCTGATAACGGCGCGCCGGAAAAACCATCCTTCACGGGAAGCGTCGGCGCATTCACGCCGCGGCGCGCCACGGCTGCGCGCGCTGCTGCTGTGCGGGAAGCAACGCGTCGGCGCGCGTCCATTCGAAGTCCGAAAGCAGCTTCTTCAGCTTGCCAGCCATGGCCGACAAGCCGCTGTAATGACGGATTTTCGACCTGATCGGCGCATCGGCGACGCGCGGCTGGCCGGGGTCGATTTCCCACGGGTGGAAATAGAGGATGGCGGGGTGCCCCTCCGCATTCATGCGCGCGATCGCCCAGCGGGTGAAGCCGTATGGGAGCATCCGCATGAAACCACCGCCCCCTGCCGCCAATGTGCGTCCGGCAAAGCGCGCGGTCGTTACCGGCCATTCGACAAGATCGCTGTCGGCAAGCGGCCGCCATGCGTGGCGCGGACTTTGCGGCCAGCCATAATGATCGTGGACGACCGGCGCGACGCTCGACGAATAGGCATAACCCTGTTCGGCCAGCACCGCATGCGCCCAAGGCGTGCGCGTATCGACCGAGAAGCTCGGCGCGCGATAGCCGGTGATCGCCACGCCGCCGAGATCCTCGAGGATCGCCTGCGTCTTCCTGAGATCGGCCGCAAATTCGGCCGCGGTCATGCTGAACACGCGCTTGTGGTCATAACCGTGACTGGCAAGCTCATGCCCCGCCGCGACGATGCGCCTGATCAGCGCAGGATAGCGTTCGGCGACCCAGCCCAGCGTGAAAAAGGTGCCCTTCGCACCCGCATCGGCAAAGATCTGCAGCACCGCGTCGCAATTCGCCTCGACGCGGCATTCGAGCGTCGGCCAGTCGGCACGGTCGATCGTGCGCTCGAAGGCGCCGACCTGGAACCAGTCCTCGACATCGACCGACAGGCCGTTCTGCATCTTCGCTCACCCTTACATCGGCGTGATAGCGGATCCGGGCCGGTTTGTCAGGCGGCCCAGGTCCGCGAGTTGGCCGGGTTGGGCGCATTTTCGGGATCGCGCTCGACCCATTCGATCAGCAGATCGAGCACCCGGCGCAGCGCGGCGTCCTGTTCGACGAGGCGGTCCTCGAGCGACGCGATCTGCGCCTCGAGCGCCGCGAGATGTTCGGGGTCGACTGCGGGCGCGGCCGGCGCGGGGACGATGGGCGCGGGGACCTCTACCGCCTCGGGCGCGAGTTCGAGCACATCGGCGTCGTCGGCGGCGTCGGGCGGGGTCAGTGTGAT
>NZ_DATMST010000153.1:0-67752 GCF_035565275.1 Sphingopyxis sp. | reverse complement strand
CGCGGTGGCGGTGCCGCTCGCGCCCTCGTCGTCCGGCGAGGGCCTCGCCGCGATGCTTGCGGATGCCGAACCCCGTCTCCTTTTCCTCGATGCCGGGGCCGAAAGGCGGTTCGGCGCGATTCTGCCTGGCGAGCCGCACCGCATCGCGCTTGAACGCGATGCATTCGACATTTGGCGTGCCGGGGCGGGCACACCGGCGCCGGTCGAGGTCGCACCCGACGCGGCGTTCAACATCATCTATTCGTCGGGGACGACCGGCCAGCCCAAGGGCATCGTCCAGAGCCACGCGATGCGCTGGCAGCATATCCGGCGCGGACAGGTGACGGGTTACGCGTCGGACGCCGTCACGCTTGTTTCGACCCCCCTCTATTCGAACACGACGCTCGTAAGCCTGATCCCCGCGCTGGCCCATGGCGGCACCGTCGTGCTGATGGCGAAGTTCGATGCGCTCGAGTTTCTGACGCTGTCGGAAATGCACCGCGTCACCCACGCGATGCTGGTCCCGGTGCAATATCAGCGGCTGCTCGACAATCCCGACTTCGATCGTTTCGACCTGTCGAGCTTTCGCATGAAAACCTGCACCTCGGCCCCCTTCGCGGCCGCGCTGAAGGCCGATATCCTGCGCCGCTGGCCGGGCGGGCTGGTCGAAATCTATGGCATGACCGAAGGCGGCGGCACGATGACGCTTGCCGCGCATCTGTTTCCCGACAAGCTGCACACGGTGGGCAGGCCGGCCGAGGGACATCTGGTCCGGCTGATCGACGAGCAGGGCACCGAAGTCGCGCAAGGCACGGTCGGGGAGGTCGTCGGCCATTCGCCTTCGATGATGACCCGCTATCTCAACCAGCCCGAAAAGACTCGCGAGGCCGAATGGTTCGACGAGGCGGGGCGCCGCTATATCCGCACCGGCGACATCGCCCGCTTCGATGAGGACGGTTTCCTGATCCTGCTCGACCGCAAGAAGGACATGATCATTTCGGGCGGTTTCAACATCTACCCGTCCGATCTCGAGACGGTGCTTCGCCAGCATCCCGATGTCGTCGACGCCGCGGTGGTCGGCGTGCCGTCGGTACAGTGGGGGGAGACACCTGTCGCCTTCGTCACTCGCGCCGCCGGGGCGACGACCGATGCCGGCGAGCTCCGGCATTGGTTCGCCGGCCGGGTAGGCAAGACGCAGCGCCTCGCCGAGCTTTGCATCGTCGATGAACTGCCGCGCAGTCCGATCGGCAAGATACTCAAACGCGAACTGCGTGATCATTATCTGGCATCCAGCGATTGAGGAGGCGTCATGCACTATCGGCAGCTCGGCTCGAGCGACCTTGAGGTTTCGGAAATCTCGCTCGGCTCGTGGATGACATTCGGCGTCGGTATCGAGCGGTCGGCCGCGGCAGCGGTGGTCGACCGTGCTCTGGGGCTCGGCATCAACTTCATCGATACGGCCAATGTCTATGGGCGGGGGGCGGCCGAAAGCTTCCTCGGGGAGGCGCTCGCCGGGCGTCCGCGCGACAGCTATATCCTCGCGACCAAGCTGTTCGGACCGATGAGCGACAGCGACCGTGGTCTCGGCCGCGAACAGGTCGTAAAGCAGCTCGATGCGTCGCTCGCGCGGCTCGGCACCGATTATATCGATCTCTACCAATGTCATCGCTACGACCCTGATACGCCGGTCGAGGAAACGATGGAGGCGCTGAGCGACGCCGTGCGCGCGGGCAAGGTGCGCTATCTCGGGTTTTCCGAATGGTCGCCGTCGAATATCCGCGAGGCGCTTGCGGTCCCCGGCGTCGAACCGTTCGTATCGAGCCAGCCGCAATATTCGCTCCTCTGGCGGCGGCCGGAAAAGGAAGTGATTCCGCTTTCCGCCGCGAACGGCATTTCGCAGATCGTCTGGTCGCCACTGGGACAGGGCGTGCTGACCGGCAAATATGTCCCGGGTCAGGCGCCTCCCGCCGGCAGCCGCGCCGCCGACGATGTGATGGGCCGGATGATGGGGCCGAAGATGACCGAAGCGACACTTCGGGCGGTGCAGGATATCGGGCTGCTTGCCGCCGAGGCCGGCGTGACGCTCGTCCAGTTCGCGCTGGCTTGGGTGCTTCGCGAACCCAATGTCGCTTCGGCGATCGTCGGTGCGAGCCGGCCCGGGCAGCTCGAGGAAAATGCATCGGCAAGCGGGCTTGCGATCGACAGCGAATTATTCCGGCAGGCAGAGAATATCGTTGCCGCGATCCCGCGCGAGGATATCACCGTCCCCGAGGTTCCCGGATTCAATACGAGGCGTTAAAGTGACCAATCTGTTTACCCGGCTGCTGGCCGACTTTCCGGGGGACGATGCGCCGTTCGCGGTCCTGCCCGACGCGCGCGTCGTGACCTATGGCGCGATCGGCGAGATGTCGGGACGTTACGCCAATCTGCTGGGCGATCTGGGCGTCGCGCAGGGCGACCGCGTCGCGGTGCAATGCGAGAAGAGCATCGACATGATTGCGCTCTATCTTGGCGTGGTGCGCGCGGGTGCGATCTTCCTTCCGCTCAACCCTGCCTACACGGCGGCGGAAGTCGCCTATTTCCTTGGTGACAGCGAAGCGCGCCTCTTCGTTTGCAGGCCCGATACGCTCGACGCCTTGCGCCCGGTCGCCGAAGCGGCGGGTGTCGGGGTCGTCGAGACGCTGGGAGAGGACGGCACCGGTTCGCTGGCGCGCGCTGCGGCACGCTGCGCATCGCAATTTTCGACGGTGGAGCTTGCGGCCGGCGACCTTGCAGCGATCCTCTATACCTCGGGGACGACCGGCCGATCGAAGGGCGCGATGATCAGCCATGAAAACCTCGCATCCAACGCATTGATGCTGAAGGATTACTGGGCGTTCGAACGCAAGGACGCTCTTCTTCACGCGCTGCCGATATTTCACACCCACGGCCTGTTCGTCGCGACCAACACGATCATGGCGGCGGGCGCGTCGATGCGTTTCCTGCCGCGCTTCGACATCGACGAGGTGATCGCGGCGCTGCCGCACGCGACGACGATGATGGGCGTTCCGACCTTCTATATCAGGCTGCTCGACGATCCCCGGTTCGACGAGGCGCTGGTCCGTCACATGCGCCTTTTCATATCGGGGTCGGCACCGCTGTCGGCGGACGTGCATCAGGCGTTCGAGGCGCGGACGGGGCATGCGGTCCTCGAACGCTACGGCATGACCGAAACCAACATGAACATATCCAACCCCTATGCGGGCCGGCGGCGGGCGGGGACCGTCGGCTTTCCCTTGCCCGGAGTCGGCATTCGCATCACCGATCCCGAAACGCATGCGCCGGTGCCGGCCGGCGCGGTCGGGATGATCGAGATACAGGGATCGAATGTGTTCAGCGGCTATTGGCGGCAGCCGGAAAAGACGGCGTCGGAATTTCGCGACGGCTGGTTCGTTTCAGGCGACCTCGGCCGGATCGATGACGAAGGCTATATTTCGATCGTCGGCCGCGAAAAGGATCTCATCATTTCGGGCGGCTACAACATCTACCCGGCCGAGATCGAAACGGTCCTCGACGAGATCGCGGGGGTTCGCGAGTCCGCTGTAATCGGGGTTCCGCATCCCGATCTTGGCGAAGCCGTGGTGGCGGTGATCACGATCGCCCCGTCGGGCGACCTGTCGGAAGACCGGATCCTGTCGCATCTTTCCGGCTCGCTGGCCCGGTTCAAGCAGCCGCGCGCAATCCGGTTCGTCGACGAACTCCCGCGCAACTCAATGGCGAAAATCCAGAAAAACAGGCTGCGCGAGCGGTTTCAGGATATGTTCGCCGGCGCTTCGCCGTCCGGTCGCGGCAGCTAAAGGCTGCGGGTCGCGCATATAGCGCCGCAAGCGGTGCCGGTGCGCGAGGCAGCGAGTGCAACAAGGGGAGAGGCGCCGCCGCGACGGCGGCCTGCAATAACGTCTGTATGGCAAGGAAGATCGCGCTGGCGCGCTCGACATTTGTCACGCGGGAAATGGCGACAAGGGCCGACGCGACCCAGTACTACCAGATTGCCGGCATAGCGACCTTTTTGGTTCCGCCATGGCCGTCAGGCATTGGCGAGCTTTCAAAGGGCGGCGTAAAATGTCAGCTTCCCGAAACTTGAAATCGAAAGCGGAACGGCTCAACCGGCCACCCGCGGTAAAGACCGTCGAATCATGTCTACGCTATCCTGCTTCTTATTCTCCAAATCTTCGGATTGGCTTCCTTATTCATCTTCCGACACCCTAAGAATCACAGCTTCGTCCGGGCTGATCGACCGACCGCCCTGCGTTCGGACGTCCAATCGGACCGGTTGACCCGTGTCGCGCTCCACGAGGAGCGAATGCGCCTCCTGCGGGGCGAACAGGTGGCGCTCGCCAAACTGCCTGAGTGCCACCATCACCGGAAAAAGATCTTTCCCCATCGCTGTCAGGCGATACTCCATGCGCGCTCCGCCTTCGTTCGCCGCGACGAGTTCCAGAATCCCGTTTGCGACCAGCGCCCGCAGGCGCTCCGTGAGAATGTTCTTGGCAATGCCGAGGCTCTTCTGAAACTCGCCGAAGCGCGCAAGCCCGTCGAAGGCGTCGCGCACGATCAGCAATGACCACCAATCCCCGATCACATCCAGCGCGCGCGCGCTGGGGCAGTAATCGCCCTTCAGACTCTTTCGCGCGACCATCGCCTAATCCCGTACCCGATGCATGTGGAAAATTTTAGTTGCATCATTAAACCATTTGGCTAATCAAGAATGGTTGCGTTATTAAACCATTCGACAGGAGCTTGCAATGATCATCGAGCAAGGCGCGTCGCCGGCGGGCGGCGCGAACGATGGCGCACGCCTGCCGGTCGGCCAAGAGGTCGCCGGTGCGACCGGGGCCGTTGGCACATCCCGCAAAGGCGCGTCGACGCTTGGGCGCTCCACCATCCTGCTGTTTGCCGTCGCCAGCGGTATGGCCGTAGCCAACGCCTATTTTGCCCATCCACTTCTCGACGTGATGGCAAAAGACCTCGGGCTTTCTCACGGTTTCGCGGGGCTGATCGTGGGGATGACGCAGCTTGGTTACGGGCTGGGCCTTGTCCTTCTGGTTCCGCTCGGGGATCTGGTCGATCGTCGCAAGCTCATTGTCGGACAATCGATCCTGTCCGTTCTGGCCCTGATCTGTGTGGGCGTTTCGACGACCGCCGCCATGTTGCTGGCCTCGATGGCGGCAATGGGTCTTCTGGCTGTTGTTACGCAGGCGCTGGTGGCCTATGCCTCGAGCCTCGCACTGCCGTCCGACCGGGGCCATGTTGTCGGCATGGTCACAAGCGGGATAGTGCTCGGTATCCTTCTCGCGCGCAGCGTCGCGGGATTCCTGACCGATCTTTCCGGGTGGCGGACGGTTTATCTGGTTTCCGCTTTGCTGACATCCGTTGTGGCGCTGCTGCTTTGGCGGACGCTCCCGCGACAGGCGAGACGGCGCACGAGTCTTTCATACACCAGCCTCATCAGGTCGCTCCCCACGCTCCTGATCGAAGAGCCGGTCCTGTGCATCCGTGGCGTGATCGCCATGCTCATCTTCGCCAACATCACGACATTGCTGACGCCGCTGGTCCTTCCGTTGAGTGCGCCGCCATATTCGCTGTCCCACACCGCGATCGGCCTGTTCGGACTTGCCGGAGCGGCCGGCGCACTCGGGGCGACACGGGCAGGACGGTGGGCCGACAGGGGATACGGGGAACGCACAACCGGGGTTGCACTCGGTTTGATGCTGGTCGCGTGGCTGCCGATCTGGCTGTTGGATTGCTCCATATTATGGCTGGTCGCGGGGGTTATCATCATCGATTTCGGATTGCAGGCGACCCACGTCACCAATCAGGCGATGATCTATCGCGTCAGGCCAGACGCGCAGAATCGTCTCACGGCCGCATATATGATGTTCTATTCGCTCGGCAGCGCGATTGGCTCGTCGACCTCGACGATCGTCTACGCCCATGCTGGCTGGACAGGCGTCTGCATCACGGGGGCTGGCATCAGCATAGCCGCGATCCTTTGGTGGGCATTCACCCGACGGTGGATACCCGCGGTGGCCACCCGGAAAGTCGACGCGTAAAGTTCAGATTCACATCCGGCCAATTGAACCGAACCCGGAGTATCTCGCTTACACCGACAGGGTCGACAGTCGGCCGTCCGCTTTACCGGGCGCGCGCCCGACGAAAGCAGCTAGTCTCCAACCGGCCACTTCAACCTGGCGGTCCCGCAGTGAGAGGCTTGACCGCGCGTGGCCGTCGATCTGGCCCAACGGCGACGAAAATGAATACCGCCTGCGTCACTTTATGAGCCTCTTCGGCATGGCGGTCGCGCGCCCAAGTTTCGACTTCGACGTGCATCGACGTGCGGCCGACCCTGGCGAGCCTGCCGAAGACCGACACCTCATCACCGACGAAAACGGGCCGGTGGAAGGTCATTCCTTCCACCGAAATTGTCACGGCGCGGCCGCGCGCGTGGAGCGAGGCGACCGACGATGCGGCAAGGTCCATTTGCGCCATCAGCCAGCCGCCGAAAATGTCGCCATAAACATTGGCGCTGGCGGGCATGGCGGTTACGCGGACGGCGGGCTGGCCTTCCGGCATCACCTCATTTTGCAAGATAGGCCTCCTTGGCGAGCGCGCGGGCGCGCATCGACTTGGCTGCGGCGACCATCGCAACGAGCGCGGGGCGCACCTCGTCCCATTTGCGCGTCTTGAGTCCGCAGTCGGGGTTGACCCAGATCTGGTCGGCCGGAACATGTTTTGCGGCGAGCATGAGGAGATCGGTCATCTCGCGCTTTGCAGGGATGCGCGGGCTGTGGATGTCGTAGACGCCCGGACCGATCTCGTTGGGATAAGAGTAGCTGGCGAAGGCGTCGAGGAGTTCCATCTGTGACCGTGCGGTCTCGATCGAGATGACGTCGGCGTCCATCGCGCCGATTGCGCGAATAATGCCGTTGAACTCTGAATAGCACATATGGGTGTGGATCTGGGTGTCGTCGCGGACGCCACTCGCGGTGATGCGAAAGCATTCAACCGCCCAATCCAGATAATGCTGCCACTCCGAACGGCGAAGGGGGAGGCCTTCGCGCAACGCGGCTTCGTCGATCTGGATGATCGCAGCGCCGGCGGCCTCGAGATCCTGCACCTCGTCGCGGATCGCGAGCGCGATCTGGCGGCAGCTTGTCTCGCGCGGCTGGTCGTCACGGACGAAGGACCAGTTGAGGATGGTGACGGGGCCGGTGAGCATGCCCTTCATGGGCTTGTCGGTCTGGTCCTGCGCGTAGCGCCACCAAGCGACTGTCATCGGCTCGGGACGCGAAACGTCACCGTAGAGGATCGGCGGGCGGACGCAGCGCGAGCCATAGCTTTGCACCCAGCCGGCGCGGGTGAAGGCGAAACCGGCGAGCTGCTCGCCGAAATATTGCACCATGTCGTTGCGCTCGAACTCGCCGTGGACGAGGACGTCGAGGCCGATTTCTTCCTGCCATTTGACCGCGGCGCGCGTTTCGACGCGGAGATACTGGTCATAGGCGGCATCGTCGATTTCGCCCTTGATATGCGCGGCGCGGGCCTTGCGGACCTCGGGGGTCTGCGGGAAGCTGCCGATCGTCGTCGTCGGGTAGGCGGGGAGGGCGAGGCGCTTTTGTTGGGCGGTGCGGCGGGATGTGAAGGGCGCGGCGCGGTGGGTGGCGCTTTCGTCGAGGCTCGCGAGGCGGGATGCGACCGCGGGGTTGTGGATCCTCGGTGAGGTCTGGCGCGCGACCGCGGCGATGCGCGAGGCGGAGAAGGCAGCGAAGCTGGCGTCTTCGCCTTCATTGAGCGCCTTGGCGAGCGCGGCAAGTTCCTCGATCTTTTGCACCGCGAAGGCGAGCCACTGCGCGATTTCGGGGGCGAGGCCGGTTTCGAGCGCGAGGTCGACGGGGGTGTGGAGCAATGAACAGGACGGCGCGAGGATGAGGTCGCGTTTGCCCGCCAGTTCCTTGAGGCGCCAGTAGAGGTCGGGAAGGTTGGCGCGCCAGATGTTGCGGCCGTCGATGACGCCAAGCGAGAGCAGGACGTGCGGCTGGAGCTTGGCGAGTGCGGGTTCGAGCTGGTCCGGCGCGCGGACGAGGTCGAGGTGGAGGCCGTGGACGGGGAGGTCGGCGACGAGATCGAGATTGTCGCCGAGACCGCCGAAGTAAGTCGTGAGCATCAGCTTGGGCCCGCGGGTGGCGAGGCGGGCATAGGCGCGCTCGAAGGCGGTGCGCTGTTCGGCCGTGAGGTCGAGGACGAGGCAGGGTTCGTCGATCTGGACCCACTCGGCGCCGGCCTTGGCGAGACGGGCGAGGATTTCGGCATAGGTGTCGAGCAGCCCGGGCAGCAGCGCGAGCGGTTCGACCGCCTTGCCCTTGGCGAGCATCAGATAGGAGACGGGACCGAGGAGGACGGGGCGGGTCACGTAACCGAGCGCCTTCGCTTCCTCAAATTCGTCGAAGATCTTGGTCGAGGCGACCTTGAACGTCTGGCCGGCGGTGAGTTCGGGGACCATGAAATGATAGTTGGTGTCGAACCATTTGGTCATTTCCTGCGCGGTGGTGTCATGGGCGTGGCCGCATGCGGCGTGGCCGGCATCACGCGCTTTTTCGTTGCCTTGGACACCACGCGCCATCGCGAAATAGAGGTCGGGGTTGATGGTCTCTCCGCTCCAATCGTAGCGGGCGGGGACCGCGCCGATCAGCGCGCTGGTGTCGAGAACATGGTCGTAGAGCGAGAAGTCGTTCGAGGGCAGGATGTCGGCGCCGAGCGCTTTCTGGCGCGCCCAGCCCAAGGCGCGGAGGCCAGCGGCTGCGGTCTGCAGTTCGGCGAGGGTGGTCTTGCCGGCCCAATAGCTTTCGAGCGCGAATTTCAGCTCGCGGCGAAGGCCGATGCGGGGGAAGCCGAGGGTGGCGACGCTGACAGTCATTTCTTCAAGCACCTTGCAAGGGGCAAGGCGCCGGGCAGACGCGTACGCACGGGACTCCGCGCCCGCAAAGCAAGGGTCGGGCGCAGCCATGCATGCGGCCTGACCGGACACCCCGCCGGAGGACGTATCTGACGAGGCAGGTCTCCTGGCTCGCGGATCGACGCGGCGGTCTGGCCTTCCCGGTCCCTTGCCGGACCAGTGACACGTATCGACCGCCGCTCACCGCTTACAGTTGCGGGGGCAGCGCCGGATTTACACCGGCTTCCCGTCTTAGCTTCCCGCCGCTTGCGGCGACGCGAAGAACCTCGACAGCCTCCAGGATAGAAGGTGCACGGCGACTGTCAATGCATATATAAAGAATTCCTTATATCTACATTGAGTGGCCTTGGAACGTCCGTTTTCTTCATTTGGTCGCCAAGAGCAGCCGGCCTGCGGTCGGCCATTTCGTCTTTCGAGCCGAATACCCTCAGAGGTGTTCGAGCGCAAAATCCAGCGCCGCGCGAACGGCTGCCACCTGTGCAAGGATGCATTCTTCCGGCGTCGTGCGCGGGCTGTCGGGATAAACCTCGGTGATCGTCGTATAACGCGCGCCCGTGATGGACGTGCAGAGGGCGAGCGCCTGCAGCGGATATTCGATCACGCCGCCCGCAACAACGGTTGAACCGATAATCTCGCCCTTTTCGTCTGCGGGGGCGATATGGGTCACCCGTTGGACCGCGGCGATGATCGATTTCTGGAATTCGGGTTGCGGATTCCCTTTGTCGTCCACGAGATAGAAGCCGTCGGGAATGACTTCTGTGACATAGTCCTTGCCGTCGCGCGCGGCCCGCGCGGGCCCGAACTCGTTGGCATCGCTGTCGGTCGTCTCGTGGAGATCGATGTGCACAAGGAACTGACCCTGCGTGGATTCGACGAGTTCGATCAGTGCGGTGGCCTCGCGCGCCGGTCCGTCGGAGCGGAAGTTCCGGTTCGGGTCGACGGCGTCGTAGTTCCAGCGATTGATCCGTTCATACGCCCACGGGCTGACACAGGGGGCGACCAGCAGATTGAATTTACCGGTATAGTCCGGCGCGGATTCCTCCAGAAACGCGAGGGCGCCGAGGACGCCGCTGGTCTCATATCCATGCACGCCGCCGGTAATCAGCGCGGTCGGCAGGGCGGCATCGAAACGCCGGTCGCGCAGCGCGTACAGGGTGTACTGCTCCCCGGCATAGTCCAGCTCGCCATAGGCGACCTTCTCGTAGCGATCGGCCAAAGCGTCGATACGCGGCAGGATATCGAGGTCATATCGACGCAATCGCGACTGACGGCTTCGCCATAGCTCGACCTCGGTCTCGCCCCAAGGCTGCCCGACGGTGCCGACAGGATAGAAGTGCGGATGGTTCATCATGGTTTCGATCGTTTCAGTGCCGGAAAATTCTTGTGCCGACCGCGGTGCAGCCTCGGCCGGCCTAGCCTCTCCGAGCATCGCTCGGCCAGAAATTTCTGGATCGGGCATGCGGGATTGTGCCGTGGATTGTCCTCGGCGCTTGAACTGGGGATCAGAAGAGAAGGAGGAAAAAGCCTCCGCGCTATCGATGGCAACCGGCCAGCTCGCTAATGGGATCCGGCCGGGACAAAGGCTCTAGGCGTGCGCGTCGTCGAATTTCAGTCCGCTCGACCCCTCACCGAAACCGCTTTCGATCCGCCTCGCGATCCAGCGGATGCGATTTCCCTTTGCGTCTCGCGTCATGCTTGGCACGCGCATCACTTTCAGGCCGGTGCGGGGCAATTCTTCGTCCATCAGGTCGAACGGGGTCGCGGCAAGGATGCGGCCTTTTGCCTGCTCCGTTCCCGTCATCGTCCCTTTGCGCAGCTTGAAACCGCCGCGGCCGGTGGTGGGGACAGGGACGAGCGGAATCCAGTTGTCGGGCACGCCGGTCATCAGCCGATAGGTAAGGTCGGCATTTTCGGTGCCCTCCGCACGTTCGGGCCCGGTCAGCGCGCGTCGTCCCCGACGCGGATCGCCGCCCGCGTCGGGGACGACGCGCTCCACCGCCCAGCCCATGTTCGCCATTTCATCGCGCAGGAAATTGACCTGTTCGATCGGACGCCCCTCGTGGACGTCGAGCGAGGAGGGCGGGACGAGCAAGCCGTCGAGCGCGTCGTCGCCGCGGCTGTTGCGAAACAGGCGGAAGCGCGCGTCGCCCGCGCCATCGGCGCTGCGTGCCAGTGTCTCGGTTTCGCCAAAGCTGTCGCGCAGCGTCACCGAACCAAGCTCTGTGAAGGCGCCCGCTGGTATATCGAGCGGCGTCAGGAACCAGTCGCAGCCATAGATCATCGCGAATTCGATCAGGCACAGCCGCGCGAGATCGTTGGGCTGAACGTCCATCGCGCCGAAGTTCGCCGCGCTGTCCTCGAACTGCCACAGGCGGTCGGCGGGCATGCCGCTGTAGCGAAGCGGGCTGGCGAATGAGGTCAGGTCGATCTCTTCGTCGCTTTCGGGTGCTTCGCCCGGCAGCGCAATGGGCGCCCCGCTTGCATCGAAGCTATACCAGTCGATCGCCCCGCCTTCGTGCATCGGCGCTTCGAAGCCGGCTTGCCCATCGCCCGATCCGGCGCGGATCGCGAAGCGATATTCGAGATGCCGGGGCAGCCAGCTCTCCGATGTCGCAAGCGGCGAGACCTGGGTGCGATACCAGTCGAGCCAGGCGGTAGCGGCATCGTGTGCGGCCGCCGGCGCTCCGGCAAGCCAGGGCGTGTCACCGGCCTCGATCGCAGCTGCGATCGCTTCTCCATCGGGGCTGCGTGCGCCAATCAGCCGCGTCGCGGCGCCGACGTCGGAGGCGGGAAGGGTGAAGGGATAGGCTGCAAGCAGCGTGGCACCGGCATCGAGACCCGCCTCGCCGAGCATCACGATTAGCAGGCCGGCTGCTTCGGCGCGCGCGCGAACTCCCGGCGCGGCCTCGCGCGGTTCGCGTTCGATCGCCTGATCGAGCAGCGCCCCGGGAGCGAGCGGCACCGCCGAAGCGGCGCCCGCGGGTTTCCATGCCGATACGCGTTTCGCCCTCGCCTTGACCTGGACCGTCAGCGGCGTTCCGGCGTCTTCGCCCGAAAATTCCGCAAACTGCCACTGACGCCCGAGCATCCACAGCGGGTCATGCACCGCCATTTCGAGGCCCGGCGTCGGATCGCCGCTGATCGATTGAGGTTCCAGTCGCGTCAGCGCTGGCGGGACCAGATAGATGCCGATGTTGATGCCTTCGCGTGCGACCTCGGCGAGGCTGCCGATCAGCGGAATATGCCTGGTGTCGACGATACTCATATCGCTTGCCTCCCCAGATAGGGCATGATGCTGACCGCCGCGGCGTCGGTAAGAAGCTCCTTGTAATCGAGGATCTTTTCGCCTTGGAGCGACCAGCTTTGCGTATAGATTGCCGGCAGGATCTGGCCCGCGACCGCCGTATGTTCGAGCCGCACCGTGCGCAGCTTCGCGAGTTCGATCGTATCGTCGAGTACCGCTTCGATCCGCGCGCTGCTCCACGGTTTCGTATCGGGCGGCACCGGTAGCAGCAGCGCCTGCGGCGGGCGCGCCGACGCGGCGCGGGCGTGCATCGCGATCCCGCTGACGTGGCGGGGCGGCTTTTCCGGGTCTTCGGGTTTGATCCGGTGCGGCGGCTCGGGCAGGTTTTCGGTGAATTGATCGACCACCAGGGCGACGGTCGGCTTGCCCGGCCCGTAATCGGGCGTGGCGTCGATCAGCCAACTCGTGACGGCGCAATCGGGCGGTGCCGGTAACGGCTCCGCCACCCAGCTTTCGGGCATTTTTTCGCCAAGCGCGGCGATCTGCGCGATCCGTGGTCGGGCCGAAACACCCAACGCCTCGGCCAACAGCAAAACCTCGTTATAGCGCGACACGCCATCGCGTACCGAGCCCATGTCGGCGAGCCAGCGGCGCACGGCGGGTGTGGTCGCGCCGACGGGCGGCGTCTTGAGCGCGCTGTCCCAGACTTCGGGCGTACCGGCGGCCGGATCGAGCGGGGCGAGAATCCAGAAGCCGTCCCCGAAAACAGCCCGGCCGACCTCGACCAGCAATTCGCGCGTCGTCTCGCCCGCCAGCGCGGCGACGGCGCGTTCATGCCGCTGCCGCGCGGCAGCGAGCGCCAGCGCCGCGACATCTGCGCGCTGGCCGCCCATCGGCGGCGCGACGCCATAGGCGTGGAGCGCGACCAACGCCTGTTCGCGCCCTGCATCGTCGTCGATCGCATCCGCCAGCGCGTCGATGGCCGCCCCGAAACCTGCCAGCGCCGTCTGCGCACGCGTTGCCGTAGCCGTGAGCGTCGCAGCGCCGGTTTCACGCAGCTTTTCGACGACAAGCGCAAGATCCTCTCCGGCAGCTGGGGTAGCAGTAGCCAGAAGCTGGCGCATGGCGGCCGCGAGGACCACCGCTTCGCCCAGCGCGATCGATCCGGCGGGCCACGCCGGATCGGCGGTGTCGGCAAGAAGCGTGTCGGCAGCGAGCCCCAATGCCGTGCGCAGGGCGTTATATAGGCTGATCTGCTCGGGCGCGCCATAGACGAGGTCGAGCGCGCAAAGCCCCGCATCCGCCAGCGTGCGCCGGCCACCGGCGTCACTATGCACGACAATCCGCGCGGGATCGCCGAGACGGGCGGCAGCCCACCCCTCGATCTCCGGCGACGCCTTGGCGCGCGGGCGCTGATCGTTCCACGACGTACCGCCGCCGACGATCAACAG
This sequence comes from Sphingopyxis sp., assembly GCF_035565275.1. Taxonomy (GTDB): domain Bacteria; phylum Pseudomonadota; class Alphaproteobacteria; order Sphingomonadales; family Sphingomonadaceae; genus Sphingopyxis. The sequence continues at coordinate 54,086 of NZ_DATMST010000153.1, read as the reverse complement.
CTTGTGAGTGACGATCGCGCCGCCCGCGGGAGTCAGCGCGACGTCGGGGATCGGTACGGGCGAGTCCCCCGTCGCCGCGGCGTCGATCGCCGCCGAGGCCCGTTCGGTATTGCCTTTGACGAGTTGGTGCACCGATTCGGCAAGCAGCAGATCGGCGACCGCGTCGAGTGCCGCCGCCGCGTCGGCGATATATTTATCGAGACGGTCGATCTGGGGCTGGGTCGGCGCCGCCCATGTCGTGACATAGGGGTTGTTCTCGGGCTTGCGGCTGATCGCCGCAATCACGCCGTCGCGCCCGTTTTTCCACATTTCGGTCAAGCGGATGCCGTCGACGACGTTGCTGGGCGCCAGCGCTTCCTGCGCGGTCGTCTCCGGCTCGTCGCGATCGGTCAGGCGACCCTGGACCAGCGGCGCGGCGACGCGCAGCGAAAAGATAAACGCATCGAGATCGCCGACGTGCATCGCGCGTTCGATACGGTAACCGATCAACGCGGCGAGGCTCTGCCCTTGGCGAATACCCTCTATCAGGTCCATCGCATCGCGCACGCGTGCGCTCGTCAGGTCGATGGCAAAGGCTTTGCGTTCGTGGGCGCGATAGGCACCGCGGAGTACGCCGGCAGTCGCGGCGTGCGGAACGCTCGGCGCGTGGATATATCCCTCGCTCTCGCGGGGCCCGGCCGGGACGATGCCTTCGGCCCAGCCATAAGCGCCGATCAGCGTCGCGCCCGGTTTGGCGGCGCGCCGCGTGCGCCGGCGCCGCTCGACGAGTGCCGTGACCCACGCATCGAGGCGGTGCGACGCGACATCGAGCGTTTCGCCGACGAGAATCCGGCGCTCTTCCTCGCCGATCGTCTCGTCCGCGAGCACCGCGAGCGCCTCGCGCATGTCATCGAGCTCGGCGCGCGCGTTGGACCAGGCGTAGATTGCAAGATCGGCGAAGATCTTCCGCGTCGCTTCGGAGGTCGCGGTGATCGCCATCTCGGCATAGGTCGTTCGCGCCGCCTCGATCGGCTGATAGGCGTTGATGCTCGCGGCGGGATCGATGAATGCCGCGAAGATATCCGCCTGCGCTTCATAGACGATGGGCTGCGGCACTTCGATCTGCTCGGCGCTGCGGATGAAAGCGTTGCGGAGGCGGGTGTCGGCCGATGTCGCGGCGACCAGATCGGCAAGCCGGCCGCGGCCACCTTCCGCCGCGACCTTCTCGTTGATCTGCTCCCAGCCCAGCAGGACGAGCGCCTGGAACACGCTTTTCGGCGCGCCGGGCGAGCCGCCATCGAGGATTGCACGGCAAAAGGCGGCGTCGCCCGCCAGCGCGAAGGGCAGGCGCACAGGGCGTGCCTCTTCTTCGAGCGAGACCGGCATATTGGTATAGCTCGCATTGTTGAGCGCCTGCCAGGCGAGGCCGCCGATCAGCAATTCGGCTTCGGCATCGGTGTCGACCGCGCCCGCAACCTCTTCGTACAGCATGCATGTCGGCCGCGTGACCGCGCCGCGCGCGTCGACGGCGCGGCTGACCGGACCCGCGCCGAGCAGTTCGATCAGCGTCTCCGATATCCGGGTTTCGCCGTTCACGATATGCGGCACATTGCGCAGCGCGGCGCGCCATTCGGTCCGCACGCGCCGCAGCAGGTCGATCATCTGCCCTTCGAAACCCGTTCCCGACCATTCGGCATCGGTTGCAGCGACGGGCAGCAGGCCATAGGGCTGGTCGCCAACGCGGATCGCGGGCAGCGGGCCGCGGCCATAGACTGCGTCGCGGTGGAGCCGGCGTGCGTCGGCTTTCTGCATGTCGCTGAGCTTCGGGCCGCCCATCCCGTCGCACTTGTCGAGGAAATTGCCCCAGGTCGGTCGCCACAGCGCGATATTCATCGCGCGTGCGCGCCATGCCTCGGGCCGCGCGGCTTCGGGCACATCGGCAAGCAGCGCCGGATCGATCCCTAGAGCTTCGGCGACGACCGCTGCATTGGCGACAGGCTCGGCTGTTGCGGGATCGAGGCCGGGAGGGGAGGCCGCGCGTTTCGCGCTCCAGGCGCTGCGGCCTTCCTCGCGATTGTTGGTCGGCGTGCCCTGCGGCAGGAAACCGATGCCGCGCGACAGATCGTGCGATTCAAGCAATGCGCCCAGTTCGGCTGCGCCCTTCGCTCCGTCGATGCTGCGGCGGATGCCATAGACGAGCAGGCTCTCGACGCGTCCGCCGGGTTCGGCAAGCTTGACCGTCACCGCCATCCCCGCTTCGACCGCATCGTCGTACCGCACGATCCACTCGGCACCCGGCGCGACGGGAACGCCGTCGACCTCGACGAGCGATTCTTCGGGGCCTTCGAAGATGCCCATCGGCAGCGGCGACTTGATCGCCTTGCCATTCACCCGGACGGTGCCACCCTTTTGCCGAGCGACGACGACGAACTGGTCGGGCAACAACCGCGCGGCGATCGTCAGCGGATCGGTCGGTGCGATCTCCGGAAAAGCGGGCTCGCTCGCGCCGCTGCGGTCGGCGAGGTTGGTGGGACGAAGTGCATGCGCGATCCACCCCGCACGCGACGCACCCACCGCGCCGACCAGCGTCGCCCATGCCTGTTCCTGCCCGGATTCACCGGCCGACCAGACGCCGCGCCAATAGATTTCACCCGCCTCGCGTTCTTTCGTCGCGAAGCTGCGGTTGAGCCGGTCGATATGAATGGTGTCGGGATAGATGCGAACGCGCAGATGCTTGCGATCGGCAGTGTATCGCGTCTCGACACGCAGGGGCAGCAGGATCAGAGGCGTGTCCGATTCGACCGCGCAAGGGTCGATAAATCGGCCCAGATCGGGCAGTTCGAATTCGCGGTCGAGTTGGCCGAGACCTTCGTGCAGCTCGCGATATTTGCCCGCCGCCGTCTCGCGCTGGCGCCCGAGCCGCTTTTCGGTGGCGAGATCGCCCACGCTGCGGGCGGCAGTCATCGCTTCGTCGATCTCGCGCATCTTCTGCGCCGCCGCGTCGATCTTTGCACCGGCCCTGGTGCGCGCGGTTTCGTAGCTCGCACGTTTCTGGCGAAGCTGGCCGAGGGTGGGTTCGCGTGCCATCTCAATTGCCTCCGATGAGGGCGCGGGCATAGAACATCGCGCGCGCAGGACTTTGCAGCAGCGCGTGCGCAACTGCCGCGCTGTCCTGTGCCCAGGGGAAGACGTCGCCTTCCTTGGGCTTGATGTTGAAACCGGGGCTGGTGCCGACGAAACCGCCCGCCGCCGTGCCGAACGTGTTCCAGCCGATCTCGTCGCGTACCACCGATCCGTTGCCCGCCGGGCGCGTCTGGCCGTTGCTGTCGAGCCCGAAACGCGGTGCGGTCGGATGTTCGCCGATCATGAACCACCAATGCGCGCCGCTCGCGGTCAACTCGTCGATCGTGAGGTCGAAGCCCACGCACAGCGTGTCGGGCTGGATCAGCGCGTGGAACAAGGGCGCGCCCTTTTCCCCCGGAGCCGGCGGATCTTCGAACCCGACCGTCGCCGGATCGCTGCCGCTGCCCTTGACCGCAAGGAACATCGCGTCGGGATAGCGCCGGATGAGCTCTGCCTTGATGACAAGGACCGCGCGGCCCTTGATTTCGCCGTTGGCGGCTTGTGCTCCCCCGATATGGCTGCCGAGCTTGCCGGCGCCGAAACGATGGATGTCGCGGACGATCTCATCCTTGTGCGCATCCCAGAAACGGCGGAAATAGGTGCCGCGCTGGTCGGTAGGATAGTCGCGCCACAGCAGTTCGCGTCCCATCTCGTCGGACAGGCCGACGAGGAACGCTTCGGTAAAGCGGGGGTTGGTTTCGAGGACCGTCACGAAATCCGATGCGCTCAGCGCGCCGAGTCCGGGAACGAGCCAGTCCATGTCGTAATCGGCTAGCGCCTCGTACATCGGCCGCGGGAATTGCGTCCCCGCCATGATCGGCTGGATCCGCAGGTCGTCGAACCACCGCGTATCGAGCCAGTCGGGGAGTTTCGGTCCCAGACGCGCGCGCGCATAGGCCGTTGCGGTCCGCGCCGGCGCGAGGTCGGCGAGTAGCGCCTTATGGTCGAGCTCCAGCTTCGGCAGGACTGGCTGATGCGGTATCTCGAAGGTCCCGATACCGCTGATCAATGTGCCCAGGTGCGCCGCGACCTCACTCCGCTTCACGACGCCTAGCGTGCCCAGCGTCTTCGTCAGTCCTTTGGAGGCTTCGGTCTGGAACCGCTGGACCGACATCGCAGCGCCGCGGCGGCTCGTGCCGGCGCGGCCGATCGCCCGCGTGCGGCCCCGGGCCGGGGGCATCCCGATCACCCGCCCGCTTACCCGCAGCGGCTCGATCGATCGTCCGAGCGCCCGGTCGAGCTTGTCGAGGCGCGTCAGCGCCGATGCCGCGACGCTTACCCCGTCGGTCTCGGCGATCGCGACGAGCATCCCGGTGAGCGCTTCGACCTTTTCGGTCTTGCGCGTGGTGCCGATCGCGCTGTCGACCTGCCGCGCAATCTCGCCCACCGCGCGCGCCTTCAGGTCGATGTCTCCCTGACCGATCGACCATTCCGACACGGGGCGCGCCATCCTGGTGGCGGTGGTTGTCGCCGCCTTCATCCGGCGATCGAGCAGCGCGGGAGTTACCGCGCCGACCGCAACGCCGAGGCGCCCGGCGATGATGTCGGGAATCACATCGATCGCCTGTTCGCGAACCATGCGGATGCCGCTCAGTTCGGCGCGCGGGATCTGGAAGTCGCGATATGCCTCACCCGGCCGTACGAGCTGTTCCATCGCGGAAAAACCTGCGGTCGTCGCGCGCAGGTGCAGCGCGGCGGTGCGCCGGAACGCGGCGCTCATGACGGCGGGCGCAACCTGGCTTTCGCGGACGCGGGCATAGACGGTCCGGCTGTCGTCGACGCGCAGCTTGCCGTGCACGGGGCGCAGCGTCTGGGCAAGGGTTCCGGGTTTCAGCCGGTCGAAGATACGCTCGTGCAGCCGCTCGGCAACATAGCGGCCGAACTGGATCTGGCCGAGGACGCTGTTGAGCCGGCGAATCTCGCCCACCTGTGCCCATGCCGCCTGAACGAGCTTTTCCTGATCCATCTGGACCACGCGCGTGCCGATGCCGGCGACGATGCGGTCGGCGGGCGAGGTGTTGAGACCGACGAACCAGTCGTTATCGAAATTCGCGGCGGGCATGTTTTCGGGAAGCGAGGCCAGCCCGCGCTGGAACCGGGCATAGAGCCGGGGGTCGACCCGCGGGAGATCGGCATCCGACGGGCCGGGCGACACGGTGTCGCGCAGGATTTCGCGCCGCCCGACGCTCCACGCCGCCTCGTCGGCACCATCCGGGGCAGCGGCGGGAGAAACGAGCGCGGTGCGCAGCGTCAGGATATTGCCCCCGGTTCCGTTGGGCATCGCCGGTGCGCCAAGCGCGGCCGACGTATCGACCCGTCGCCGCCCGATGGTATAGGGGGCGGGAATTCCTTTCAGCCGTTCGACGAGGGTTTCGAAATCCTTCGCGCTGCCGCTGGTGAAGATCCAGCTGTCATAGACCGGCAGCCGGACTTCGCCCGTTTCGCCGCGCCGCCAAGCCGGGTCGAGCGTGCCCTGACCCGGCCGGCCCAGTCCGGCCTGCGCTCCGCAATCGAACGTCGGGACGACCGCCGCTAGATAAGTGATGCCCGGTTCCAGCCGCCGGGGGCAGAGCAGCCGCGACAGATTTTGTGCGCCATGCGCGTCGGACAGGCGGGTCGGAGCGTCGATCCCGGTGCCGCCCTTCACCTGCGCATGTGCCCACGCCCAGCTTTCATCGAGCGGTGGCAGCTCGGTGCCGTCGACGACGAGTATCGGGGGCAGTCCGGGTTCGTTACCGACGATCCGCGCCGCATCTTCGCGAACGACGACGAGCGCGATCCACGGCTGCAGCGCGCCGCCGTTCACGCCATGCGGGGTAAAGAGCCAGGGCAGTTCCGGGCGATCGAATTCGACATGTGCGATCCGCGTGGTTTCGACATCATTCGATCCGGGGGCGGGAAAGCGCCGGATGATCTGGCTGCGGTCGATTCCGATCACATCGCCGGGACCGTAAAGCGTCAGCGGACGCGGGGCCTCGATCGCGTCGACCCCTTCTGCCCGCACCTCCACGGTGAGCAGGCTTTTGGCGCGATTGCCATCCAGTTCGCCACTGAGCCCTGCTGAAAGGCCAAGGCGAACCCATGGCATGAAACCGAAACGATCGAGGACGACATTCTCGGGCTCGAAGGGTTCGAACGGCACCAACGCTGCGTCGGCGCGAATATTGACGAAGGATTTCAACGTACCGTTCATGACGCTATCCCCATTCCGACGATCTGGACGCGCGCGCCCGAAGCGATCATCGCCTCCGCTTCGCGGGCGGCAGCGGTCGTGGTGATCAACTCCGCCGCGCCGACGGTTGCGAGCGTGTCGAGATCGCGGACGGTCTTGAGCCCCGGATCGAGCACCGTCACCGGTTCGGCGCGCGGCGGAAGATAGGGGTTGCCGCGTTTCTTCACCGCGAGCGCGGGGGCGCCCGAATTCAGGATATGCGCGGCGGCGGGGGTGAGCTGCATCGCGAGGTCGCGGCGCAGGCCGCCCTGATGCGGGAAGATCGTTTCCCACTGATAGGCGACGTTGACCTCGCCCCCGGCGCGCGGACCATAGCTCGCCGCGATGCGGACCCCGGCGGGGAATTGTTCGAAATCGGCGCGCGCGACCTTGTCGTCGTCGCTGAGATTGAGAAACTGGCCCGGCGGGAACAGTTCGGTCAATTCGGATGCGGCGGCTGCTGGCAGCCCGTCGATCTTGGGTTCGGCCAGATAGAGCCGGCGCACGCTGGTCCGGCAGGCACCGATCCGGTCGATTTCGGTTTCGAGCGGCACCGACTGCTGGATCAGGTCGACGGTCGCCATCGGGTGAATCAGCGGCGGCGCTTCGGGATCGACCCGCAGCCGTACGTACTGATCCGCGCCCGCAGGCATGTTCGCGCGCCACCCGCTGTCGCTGCCCAGCGCGGTCGCAACGGCCTCTTGCGCATCGACCACCGGCGGCAGCTCGGTATTCTTCTCGCCCCATGTGATCGGGCCGACGGGGAGTTCGGCTTCCCACCAGAGGAATTCGACCCCGGCATAGCCTTCGAGCCGCCACGGATGGACGCCCTCGATGCTGCCGCGAAACGTGACCGACGCGACGCTGTGCCCGAAGGCTTTGAGCGAGACCGACGCCCTGATCGCATAAGCGAAGTGAAGCTTTGGCGCCCATTGGAAAAGCGCGTTCACCTCGATGCTGCCTTCGCCCGAAACCGGGCCGATCTTGGCCTTCAGATAGGCCGCGCCGCCCCATTGCACCGAATTGGTGGTGAAGGCGCTGTAGCCCGAGACATTGAAGGTCACGCCCTTGATCGGCGGATCGAGCTTGATGCTGATCCGCTTCATCTCGCCGAGCATCGGCGGGCCCTGATACCCCGGATAGAAACCGCCGGCCGAAAAGGCGACGCCGGCGTCCGATGCCCAGCCGATATAGATGCCGAGCGATCCGCTGACCGGAATCTTGGCGAGGCTCGAATTGCGCAGTTCGATCCGCGTGACGAAAGCGTCGGCGGTGATCGGACTTGCGATATCGGCGTTAAGATCGATCAGCTTGAACTTGTTCTTCTCGTCGAGCTTGGGCGGAACCGACAACGACACGCTGCCGATCAGCGTGATCGGCGATTCCCCGGGGATCGAGATCATCGCGCCCAGCTTGGCGCGGATCAGGCCGCTCTGACTGCCCCAGCCGAGTTCGGCGATCGGCCCGATCACGAAAGCGCCTTCGCGATAGGGAAATACCGTTTCAAGCTGCTGCAGGATCGTCGGCGCCGCGCCGACCGGATCGTCGGGAAAGAGCAGGTTGGAAACGACCCCGTCGGCAAGCGCCGCCATCAGCGCATCGGGATCGAGTGTGCGGTCGATCGCCAGAAGTCCGCCGAGCCCGTTGAGGGTGAAGCCGAAGCTCAGCTCGATCGCGGGGACGAAGCGCAGCCCGATCACGATGACGAACGACGAGGGATCGACCGTGAACAGCCCGACCGCCGTCGCCGAGACCGGCCCGATCTTCAGTTCGAGCGCGCCGCCATAATCATTCTGTTCCTCGCGGTGGCGCAAATAGCCGCCGCCCTTCACGATCCCCGCGTCGACCTTGATGCCCATCCCGTCGGGCGGGCGGGGAACGACTTCGAGCGCGCCGCCCGTCGCGTCGCTCCAGCGCAGCGAAACGCCGAGACCTTCCGCGACTATGGCGAGCACCGATCCACGCTTGCCCGCCACCGTGGCGGTCACGTCGATCCGGCCATTGCCATCGGCCTGTTCGGGGCGCGCGATCGTCAGGTCGCGAAGTTCGGCGTTGCCGCCGCCGACGCGGATCGGAAGCAGCATTCGCCGGTCCTTGCCCTCGCCGAACGTCAGGCCGTCGCGCGTGTCGAGAGTAACGAACACCCCCTCGCTCTTCGCCGCATCGCCGGGCAGGGGGTGATCGAGCAACCCTTTCGAGGTCAGTTCGGCGGTGACCGTCGTCTTGATCCGGAAGCCGAGAAGCGCATCGCCCGAAAAATCGAAGAAGGCCTGGAGCTCGCTCTTTTCGAGTTGGATTGCGCCAAGGTCGCCGCCGGGAAGCTCCGTAAGGGATGCGGTGATCGTCGATTTGTCATGATCCCAGTCGAGCTTTTCACCCAGCTTGCGCGTGCCGTCGTCGAGTCCGAACAGTTCGCGGCACAGCTCGTCGAAATCCTCGGTCATCCCCTGTTGCGCGAGCAGGAAGGGGTGCGCCCAGGGCGCCGTGATATTGCGGATGTCGTTGCGGACGATTTCGCGGCGGCCGGGATCGGTTTCCTTCGCCGCTGCGGCATCGGCGAGCGCCTTGATCGCCTTGTCGAGCGCGGTCATTGCGGTGGCGAGGCTGGCGATCGCCCGCGCCAGCCCCTCCCAACTGAAGGCGGCGTCGAGTTCGGTGCCCATCTTGCCGATTTCGGTGGCGAAGGTCGACAGATGCGGCTTGACCGCGTCGATCAGCGCGGTGCCGGTCGCCGCGGCCGTTTCGACATCGTCCTTTACCTTCTTGAGCGCGGCCTTGGTGTTTGCATCGCGCGCGCCGTCATGCAGCGATCCGACGAGCGCCCTCGTGTCCGACGCGGTCGTTCCGACGACCGATACCGCTGCCGAATGGATGAAAGCCGAGCAGCCATGAAGAAGGGACTCCCAGACATCCGCCATCCGCTTTCCTCCACTATCTGAAGATTTCCCAGCGATAGGGGGCGAGCCGGGGCGGCTCTTGGACGGAAGCGCCAAGAGGGACAGGCTGTTGCGAAATCAGGTTTAAAGGAGGGGGCGGGCACTCATCCGAGCCGCATTTGTTTCAACCAGGCACAAAATCTGTCTATTGCTTTGGACGCATACTTGGGTGGATGCGCAATATGCGATAATGAATGGCCGCTTTGAGGCGGATGCGAGTTGAAAGCAGAAATTCCGGCCATGAGCCGAAGAGCGGCTCGACAACAATGCACCTCGTGTCAGCGATTCAAGCCGTAATTTCCCTGTGCCCGAAAGCGGTCATTCCGTGGCCGATGGACGATCCCTTGTCTTGCTCGCGTATGCGCCCTCTTGCAGATAACTGAGGGTCTCCGCGGTGTAGAAGTAGCGAGACTGGATTGTCGACAACGCTGATCTGAAAGAATCGCCGATGACCCTGTCAGCGGCCACAAAGCGCGAATGCTAGCCCAAGGCCAAGAACCGCTCGATCAGCGTGTAAGTTAGAGGAGGCGCTTCTTGCATCGGGTAGTGCCCAGCCTCGGCAATTTTCTCAACCAGCAAATCCGGACAGAGCGGCGCCAGTGACTTGCGGACTGCTTGAGCCCGCATGATCTCGGCATCACACTCTCCCGTCAGCGCGAGAACCGGAACGCTGACCGGCAGCTGTCGATCGGGCAACCCCTGCCGCGCGAACATCTTCACAAAGCCGGCCGCCGCTTTAGGGTCTGCCGTCTCACGCCATCGCGCTTCCTTGAAGATTTGCCATTGCGGCGACAGCCGATCGCCCCACATCGCCTCGAAGCCCGCCATTCGCTGCGCGTGATCCCCCAGCGCGACGCTTTCGAGATAGTCGAACGTTGGCTCGTCCACGCCCAGCCCGGCAGGCGGCGCCGGTGCCGTCACCACGATCCGGCTGATGCGCTCGGGGAAGATCTGCCCGAGATGCAGCGCGATCAGGCTACTCATCGAGTGCCCGACCACGGCGAACTTCGTCCAGCCAAGCGCGTCCGCGACAATCATCACATCTGCGGCAGCTTCCGTTACCGTGTGCTCGCCGGGGAACGCCCGGGAACGCCCGTATCCGCGCAAGTCGACAAACGCCCAGCTGAATCGTTCCCCGTCCAGCAACGGCCGGCACATGTCCCAGCTGGTCGTATCGGAAATCCAGTCATGAAGCAGGACAATACGGATCGGACCCTCGCCGACAACGTCGTGGCCGATGATCGTCATTGCGTATCTCCATCTTTTCGTTCGGTCGATAGCCAGCTTTCCGCCAGTTCTACCCAATAGCTGGCGCCGATCGGCAGAATGCGGTCGTTGAAGTCGTAGCCGGGGTTATGCAGCATGCATCCACCTTGATGCTCCGGACCATTTCCGATCCAGACATAGCTGCCGGCCTTGCGCAGCAGCATCCATGCAAAGTCCTCCGATCCCATCACCGGGCGTTCGTCGCGCAGCACGTTATCGGGACCAACGATGCGCTCCGCCACGGCGGCCGCGAATTCGGTCTCTGCCGGATGATTGAGCGTCGGGGGGTAGCGGCGGTCATATTCGAACGTGACCGTGGCGCCATGCGCGGCTGCGATGCCTTCGCACAGCTGCCGCATTCGCTGTTCGAGATGATCCTGTACGGCGAGGCTGAACGTGCGCGTCGATCCTGCAATGGTGGCGGTTTCAGGCAATACGTTGGTGCTATGGCCGGCATTGAACATCGTGACACTGACCACGGCCGACTCCAGCGGGTCGATCGTCCGCGCCACGATCTGATTGAAAGCGAGCACGATCTCGCTGGCGACCGAAATGGCGTCGATTCCGGTATGGGGCCATGCCCCATGCGCGCCCCTGCCGGTCACCTTGACCTCGAAGAAGTCGGCGGAGGCCATCATCGGGCCTGGCCGTACGACGATCTGTCCCTCCGGGATCATCGGAAAATTGTGCATGCCGAACACAGCGTCCATCGGAAACAGCTCGAACAGCCCTTCCTCCGTCATTCGTCTGGCGCCGGCTTCATTCTCTTCCGCGGGCTGAAAGATGAAATGGACGGTGCCGTCGAAGTCGCGGGTCTGCGCAAGATGGCTTGCTGCGCCCAGCAGCATCGCCATATGTCCGTCATGGCCGCAGGCATGCATCTTGCCAGCCGTGCGCGACGTGTGCGCGAACCGGTTGCTTTCGTCGAGATGAAGCGCGTCCATGTCGGCGCGAAGGCCGATGGCGCGGCCGCTTTCGCCAACGCGCAACGTGCCGATTACGCCCGTGCCCGCAAGCCCGCGTGAAACGGCGATTCCCCACTCGCCCAACTTCGCAGCGATGAAGTCGGCCGTCGCATATTCTTCATAGGCGGTTTCCGGATGGGCATGGAGATGATGGCGCCAATCGCGCATTTCTCCGGCGAGTGCCGTAATATTGTCTCGAACGGGCATGCTCGCTCCTCAAATGCTGCGCCCGGTCGCGGCCCAATATGTCGCGCGGATGCTCTTCTTCATTATTTTTCCGCTGTCCTCGCGCGGCAGGTCGGACGCGATCTTGATCAATTTCGGTGTGCGCAGGCTGCCCAATCGGTCGCGCAACCAGTCCGAAATTTCTTCGGGGGTACATGTTGCGCCTTCGAGGAGTTCGACATGCGCACAGAGGGATTCGCCGAATTCCTCGGCGGGAATGCCGAACACCGCGCAGTCCTTGACGCCCGGCATGGTGACCAATGCCTGTTCGATTTCGGCGGGATAGATATTCACACCGCCCGAGATTACCATGTCTCGTTTGCGGTCACGCAGAAACAAATAGCCGTCCTCGTCGAGATATCCGATATCTCCAACCGTAATAAGGTCACCGCGCTGCACTTCGGCTCGTTTGTCGGGCATGCCGATATAACTGAAATCCGGGAGGTTGTAGTTACGGCAAAACACTTCGCCTTCCTGATTTGGCGGGAGTTCTTGACCGTTGTCATCCAATATCTTGACGATGCAATTCTTGAGCGGACGGCCAACCGTGCCCGGCTTCGCCAGCGCTTCATCGCTCCCGTGGATGGTCACGGTTCCGGTCTCGGTACCGCCATAGAATTCGTGGATCACCGGCCCCCACCAATCGATCATCTGGTGCTTCACTTCGATCGGGCAGGGCGCAGCGGCGTGGGTCACGCGCCTAAGCGATGTCAGATCGAATTGACCGCGCAGCTTCTGGTCGAGACGGAGCAAGCGGATGAACATGGTCGGGACCATGTTGAGATGCGTGATGGCGTAGCGCTCGACCATCTCAAGGAGGGCCTGTTCGTCGAATTTGGGCTGCAGCACCATCAACGACCCTGGCTGGGCCGCACGCATTCCCGAAAAATTGGGGGCCGGGTGATAGAGCGGTCCGGTCGCGACCGACCGGATTGGCGCCCCTTGCGGAACCCCCATGATTTCGTCGACGATACCGAACATCCGTTCGCGCGCTTCCTCCGCGGCAGGCGCGCGAACGACCCCCTTGGGACGACCCGTTGTGCCGGAGGTGTAAACAATGCTGCCGCGCAGGCTGTTGGCGAGTTCGACGCGTTCCGATTGCGCTTCGAGCCAGTGATCCCAGTTAACGTCGCCTTCGGCGACGGCACAGACTTGCGCGGATAAACCAAAGATGTCCATGATTTCGGCTGGGGTTTCGACCGACAGCACCGCGCAGCCAGCCGGCACGTTTCCGCCCAGCTTCGCAAGAAGGTCGGCGTGGGCAACAAGGACGCGGGCATTACAATCCCGCAGGATGTAGCCTACATCCTCGGCGGTACCGTGCCAGTTCACGGGAACGGGATAGGCATCGGCTCCCTGTGCCCCCATGGTCGCGACAAAGAATGGAATATCGTTCCGTAACAACAGGGCGACGGTTTCTCCGGGCTTGACGCCGAGCCGTTCGAACCCGCATGCCGCGCGCCGAACCATGCTGGCCAGGCGCGGGTGATCCACATGACGCTCGCCAGCAACGATTCCGGTTATTTCTTTGTCGAAGTTTGGCACTGATGTCCCCGTGCAACCTGTGGAGCGTCTCTCTTAGCGCAGCGCGTTGTGACGGCCCATTCCCCAATAGTGGGGGGGGTGTGGGCCAAGCCGCGGCTCCGGGGGTGTGTCCCCCCCCAACTTGGGGACTTGAGGGCAGCACCAATTTTTCTTCATTATAAAACGAACAGGGAGCAGGAGCGGGATGACAGCCATGGTGCCGATGAATACCGGGGTCGTTTATCCCGGACCCGCGCAACGCAACTACATCATCGGCACGATATTTCTTGCCGGGTTGTTCGGTTTTCTCGACCGCCAGATCATCTCCTTGCTGGTCGTGCCGATCCGGGCCGACCTGAATCTGAGCAACACGCAGGTCAGCCTGCTGTATGGCTTCGCGTTCGTGTTCCTTTTTGCAACGGCAGGGCTGTTCATTGGCCGCCTGATCGATCGACACAACCGACGAACGATCCTGGCGATCGGTGTGGCGGTTTGGAGCCTCGCTACCATCGCGTGCGGACTGGCGCCGGACTTCACATGGCTTTTCCTGGCGCGCGTGGTCGTCGGCACCGGAGAAGCGTGTCTTGCGCCCGCGGCCTGCTCGATCCTGGCCGATTGCTTCCGCCCCGCTTACCGCAGCCGCGCATTGTTCGTGTACATGCTGGGCGCATTCGTTGGCCTCGGGGCTTCGATGATCGTCGGCGGGATCGTGTTCGAGATGGTCGAGCGTGAAGGATGGACCATCGCCGGCATCGGCTCTTGGCGACTGGTGTTCGTGCTCATCGGGGCACCTGGCCTTTTGATCGCTGTCCTGGTGCGCATGATGCCAGAACCGACCCGCAAAGGCGTCGTACTGACAGAAAGTCTGGAGCCGGAACGCATTGTGCCTTATCTCAAGCGCCATTGGCGCCTGTTTCTGGCCGTCTATGTCGCTCAGGCGGCAATGGCCTTCTGGTCCTATGGCATACACGCGTGGATGCCGACCTATTTCATCCGAAGGTTCGATCTTTCGATAGCGACCTTCGGCACGCAGATGGGCTTCATGCTCGCCATAGGGGGCATAGTGGGTGCTTTTGTCGGGGTTCAGCTATGCGACCGCTGGACGCTTCGTGGTACGCCGGCCGCCAAGTTTCGGGTTGCCGCGATCGGATCGATGATTGCGATCCCGCCCATGCTGTTGCTCCCGTTTGCTGCAGTGCCATGGCAAGCATGGACGTGCCTCGCCGTGCTGGTGACAGCGGGTCCGTTTTCGTCGAGCACCGGAACGATCATGATGCAGGACCTGTTTCCAAATCGAATGCGGGGGCAGGGAACGACACTCATGCTGTTCATCATCAGCCTGCTGGGGACGTCCGCCGGTCCGTTGACCGTCGGTTTGCTCATCGATCGGATGGGCGACGAGCCCGCGCACATCGTTACGGCCATGATGTTGGCCTCACTGCCGGCGCTCATTCTGGTGCCGGTGATGTGGCTGAGTTCCATCCGTCGCTATGACGCGGTGAGGCTCCCCATATTCAAGGCCGACACGGCCGCTGATTAAGTCATCCGATATTTGCCCGGTGTCGCTTCGCGTGTTAGCCTTTGGCTTTAGCCGGAGAGTTGCGTGTGATCCAGGATGTTCCCAGTCTCCGGCAGTTGCGCGACTGCGCAAAAGGCTCTGCCGTGCAGCATGTGAAGCGGGCAAAACAGCTCGGCTTCGGCCATATGCTACTCAGTTTCGAAGAATCGTCCGATCAGATGGGCCTGCGGGTCGAGCGCCCATCGGTTTGCATCGCACATGGAATTGCGCCTGAAGTCCATCGCCAGTGGGCGTCCACCCGTTTCCAGCAGGACCCGATGCGCCGCATGAAGGCGTCGGGGGACTTCGCCGGTAGCGGCAACAAGCCACTGCTGTGGGAAAATCGCCAGGGCCGCATCATCCTGTCCGACGGCACGCCGAACATGACCGCAGTGGAAGTGGATACGATGCGGTGGGTGTATGATTACGGAATGCGCACCGGGGTAAATGTCCGCCTCGATGTCGCCGGCAGGGAGGTGTGCATCTCCTTCTACTCCGAGCGGTCACGCGAGGAGATAGCGAGCCTCGATGACGCGATGGCGATCCTGTTCTACCTCTCGCACATGATTGCGGGAGACCTGAAGGATGAGTTGACGCGGGAGATGACGCCGGGTGCGGTCAAGCTGACCCGGCGCGAGACGGAGTGTCTTCGCTGGGTCGCCCTCGGCAAGAATGCGCAGGAAACCGCCGTCATCCTGGGCCTGTCCGTACAGACGATCCGCGACCATCTCAAACGCGTGCGATCGAAAATGGGCGCCACGACGCGTGCGCAGGCGCTGATGCGCGCCTGCTCGCTCGGCTTGATCGATATGCCGCAATAGGATCAGAAAATCGAATAGCCGCCGTCCACGACGAAGCTTCCACCCGTCTGATATCGCGAAGCGTCGCTCATCAGGTAGACGGCGATTCCGGCAAAGTCCGACGGCGATCCCCAACGGCGCATCGGGATACGCCGCAAGACGTTGTCGATGACGCGCCGATCGGCGAGTCCGGTTGCCGTCATGTCGGTTTCGATCCAGCCGGGCAGAATGGAATGCGCGCGGATCCCATGCGGCGCCAGTTCCACAGCCAGCGCTCGCATCAACGATTGAACCGCGCCCTTGCTTGCGCCGTAAGCCGCCGAACCCGCTGCGCCGTTTTCCGCGGCAAGCGAGCTGGTGCCGACGAGCGTGCCGCTGCATTGCCCGGCGATCATCGATTGCGCAACGGCGCGCAAGGTCAGCAGCGTACCCTCGACATTGGTGCGCAGCACGGGTTGCCAATCGTCAGTCGAACTGTTGGCGACGGACTTGCGAGGCCCGCCGACACCGGCATTGGCGAAACAGCCGCTGACCGGGCCCAGTGCGGCAACCGTTGCGTCGAGCGCGACCGCGACATCCTTCTCGTCGCGGATGTCGCAACGCACGGCGATGCCGTGGCCCGCGAGACTCAGTTGGAGTTCGTCAAACGCCGGGCCCGGCAAATCCCAGCCCGCCACGCTGGCGCCGGCCGCCGTCAGTCCGTCGACGATGCCGCGACCGATCCCTGATGCTCCGCCAGTCACGACGATCGCGCGCCCGGCAAGATCGAACAAGGCGTTCCGCACCTTTATGCGCCCACATATCGCGGAGTACGACGCTCGGCGAACGCGGCAAGGCCCTCCGCCGCGTCGGCGGTGTGAAAAATCGGCTCCGATATCTCGCTTTCCAGCGCCATCCCCGCTTCGATCGTGGTGCTGCGGGCGAGCCGCGCGGCATGGCGGATGGCCTGTACAGCGAGCGGAGCCAGACCAGCGATCCCGGTCGCAATTCGCAGTGCGGCGGCGAGCGTGTGCTTCGGCTGCGTGACATGATTTACCAAGCCGTGAGACAGCGCCTCTGCGGCCGTCATCGCTCGACCGGTGAGCAGCATCTCCATGGCGATCACCCAAGGCAGCTGGCGCGGGAGCAAGACGGTCGAGCCACCCGCCGGGAACAGCCCCCATTGCACTTCCTTCAGCGAAAGCGTCGCCGAGTCCGCCATGACGCGCAAGTCGGTTGCCTGGATCAGTTCGACGCCGCCGCCGATTGCCTGGGCCTGGATCCCGGCGATGACGGGCTTTCCCACGTCGAAGGTGCGCAGCAAGGCTATGTCCAGAATCTTCGGATCGGCAAGCACCCGCCGATCCCACTCATCCTCCGGCGCTCGCAGCCCTTTGCCTAGCGGCACAAACCGCTTGAGGTCCGCGCCGGCGCAGAACGCCCGGTCGCCGGCGCCCGTAAGGACGATCGCCCGCACCGCGTTGTCGGCCGCCAGCGCACGCCAGCAATCGGCGAGTTCAACCGCGAGCTGCGGGCTGAGCGCGTTCAGGGCGGCCGGCCGATTGAGCGTTACTGTGGCGACGTTCGCTGCATAGTCGATCAGCAGCGGAGGCTCACTCACCGCGCTCTCCCGACGCGGCGATTTTCCTTGCTACGCTCTGCGCGGTGCCCTCCGCCATGATCGATGCCCCATTCTGCAATTCGTTGTTGGCATGGGTCAGCTGGTGCATCGCGAAGCTCTGGCGCATCGCATGCGCGCGCCCGGCCTGGTCCTGGGCATGGTTGATCGCCATCTTCGCCGCGCGAACAGCGAATTGCGGTTTGGCGGCGATCGCCTGAGCCATTTCCAGCGCCGCCTGTTCGAGGGTGGAACGCGGCACCACGCGATTGATCATGCCGAGCCGGTGTCCCTCCGCCGCCGACATCCAGTCGCCGAGCATCAGGAACTCCTTCGCCTTGCGCGTGCCGAGTTCCCAGGGGTGCATGAAATATTCCGTACCCATCACCCCCATGGCGACGGTCGGATCGAGAAACAGTGCGTCTTCCGACGCCAGAATGAGATCACAGACCCATGCCAGCATCAGCCCGCCACCGATGCACTTGCCCTGCACCGCGGCGATCATCGGTTTGGGCAGCGCCCGCCAGCGCTCGCACATGTCGAGATAGATTTCGGATTCCTGACTATATCGCCCCTCCGTGCCGCCGGCGTCGAAGTCGCTCCAAAGGCTGACGAGCGGCCAGAGGCCTTCACCCGTCTCTGTCAGATCATGGCCCGCTGAAAAATGCGGATCCTCGCCTGCCAGGATGATGACTTTGACGTCCGGGTCGCGCGCCGCGGCCTGGAACGCCCCGTCGAGTTCATAGGTCATGCGCAGACCTTGCGCGTTACGCGCTTGCGGCCTCGCCAAGACGATCCGCGCAATACCGGGTGCGGGCTGCTCGTATCGAAGATGTTCCAGCGTTTCGATGGAAATTTGCGTCATTGCTTACTTGCCTTTGAATCGGGGTCGGCGTTGAGCGCGAAACGCGGCGACACCTTCGAGGAAATCAGCTGTCGAAAAGGCGATGCCCTGGGCGGAGGCTTCCGCCATGAGAAAGGCGTCGCTGGCGCCGGTCGCCGCCACGCGGATCAATTTCTTGGCAAGCCCCAGCGCGACGGTCGGACCGGCAGCGAGATCTTCCGCCACCTTCATTGCGCGATCCGCCAGGTCGGTGTCTGGCACGACTTCGCTGACCAGCCCGAGTTGCAACGCGGTCGCGGCGTCGATCGGCCTGTCGCGCAACAGGATGTCGGTCGTACGATGCAATCCGATGGTGCGGTGAAGCGTATGGATAAGCCCAAGGTCAGGTACCGCGCCAACACGCCGGAACGCCGGGATCAGAACTGCACTTTGCGCCGCGAGAAGGACGTCCCCGGCCACAGCCAGCGAAAAGCCGGCGCCGGCGGCCGCCCCGTTGATGGCGACGACGACAGGGACCGGGAGAGTGGCAATTTCCTGCGTTATCGCCTGCGACTGAGCCATGAAGCGCGCCACTTCGGCAGGAGACAGCGTATCCAGCGCGGCGAGGTCGCCGCCCGCGCAAAAGGCATCGCCCTTGCCGGTCAGAAGCACGCATCTGACCTGCGGATCGCGACCAGCCGCAGCGATCGCTGTTCGCAGGCTCAACGCAAGCGTTTCCGACAGGGGGTTGCGGCGATCAGGATCGTTGAGGGTAAGCGCACACACCGCGCCGCGAACAACGGTTTCCACTAGAGCCATATTCTGGGGTCCTTCGCGCAGTACATGCGTGCCACATGCCATGGTTGTCGTTAGTTGCTTGCTAGCAGCAGACGGAGAGTGGCCCATCCCCCCTAAACTGGGGTCAATATTTGCGGCGCAAGCCGATACGATCGATGCGGGCGACGGCAGAGCTCTGACCAAGCCCCCCCCCCCCTCAACTGAGGGATGGCTTCTCGACGCCGTCCGGGCGAATCTCGAGGCCGAAGTAGCAGCGAGGTGTATGATGCGAAGGTTGGCCCGCGCGGCTGTCTGTGCCCTGATGGCCATGACGCCGCCGCCTGCGTCGGCGGCAACGGCGGATGAATCCACGAAGTTATGGCGATTGGATTGCGGCCGATTCGATGTCGCAGCCGACGCATTTTCCGACAGCTTTGCCTATGGTGAAAAGCGGATGGAACTCGTCGGCAGCTGCTATCTGATCAAGCATCGCGGGCGATTCCTGCTGTGGGATGCCGGGTTGCCGTTGGCGCTGATCGGTCAGCCACTCGACCCTCGCCAGGCGTTGAGTGGAACGCTGGACGTTTCTATCGCGGATCAGTTGAAGCAGATCGGCGTTCGCGCGGAGCAGATCGAGCTGCTTGCGATCAGCCACAACCACTCCGATCATGTCGGTCAGGCCGAAGCATTTTCCGCGGCAACGCTACTGATGGGGAAGGCGGATTTCGACGCGCTTCGCAAGCCCGATCCGCCGTTCGGTGCCGATCCCGGACCGCTTCGTCCATGGCTCGACGGGGCTCGCGAAGCGAATGCAGTCGAAGGCGATTATGACATCTTCGGAGACCAACAGGTCGTCATGCTTCGTCTGCCCGGGCATACAGCTGGACATTATGGCCTGCTGATCCGCTTCGCAACCGGTTCAATCCTGCTAAGCGGGGACGCGGCTCACTTCGAGGCACAGATCGCGCGGCGCGGCGTTCCGCCATTCAATGTGGATCGCGCCAATACCCTTGCCTCGATTGAGCGTCTTCAGGCTATAGCGGCCAGCCAAAAAGCGATCCTGATCATCCAGCACGATGGCAACGACATCGGTAAGCTTCCCCGCTTTCCTGCGTCCAGGCAGTAGCGCAAAGGCGCAGCCAATACGGTGAACCCCGGCACGATGCTGCGGGGAGGGGGCGCAATTAAAGGCTCAGGCCACCGCCGACGACCAGCACCTCGCCCGAAACATAATCGCTGTCCGGCGAGCAGAAAAAGTAAACGCTGCCCGCTGCCTCCGTGGGCGTGCCGGATCGTCCCAATGGGATCATCGCCTTCAGCGAGCCCCGCATTGCCGGTGGGACGCCGGTTTGAATTTGCTGCCCCTCGATCTCGATCGACGATGCCGGATCATCATTCGCTTTGGTCAGGCGCGTTTCGATGAAGCCGAAGGCGACGCAGTTCACGCATACCTTCAGTCGGCCCCATTCCTTAGCCAGCGTCCTGGTCATGCCGATGACCGCCGATTTTCCCGAGGAATAGTTTACCTGCCCCGCGTTGCCCGCTGTGCCCGCCAGAGACGAGATGTTCACGACCTTGCGGATAACTTCGCGTCCCTCGGCTGCCTCGCGCTTCGCCCATTCCCGCCACGGCTCGCTTGCGGCTCTCAGAATGCGGAACGGCGCGGTCACATGGACGTCGAGCATCGCCTGGAACTGCTCGTCGGTCTGGTTCTGGATCATGCCGTCGCGCGTGTATCCGGCATTGTTCACGATGATGTCCAAGCCGCCAAAGGCGTCCAACGCGGATTGGACGAAGCGCTCGCCGAAGTCCGCTTCGGTCACATTCCCGATGCAGGCAATCGCCTGCCCGCCACGCGCGCGAATCGCAGTGACGACTTCCGTCGCGGGATCTTCATCAAGGTCGTTCACGACCACATGCGCGCCGTGGTGCGCAAGTTTTAGCGCTACGGCGCGGCCGATGCCGCGCCCCGACCCGGACACGATTGCGACCTTGCCAGCCAAGGCACCCCTCACGGGTGCTTCAACGCCAGAGGCGTTCATGCAACCTTGCCGTACAGCGTGACGACACACGCGCTCCCCAGACCCAGATTGTGCTGAAGCGCGAATCTGGCGTTTTCGACCTGACGGGCGTCGGCCGTGCCGCGGAGCTGGTGCGTCAGCTCATAACATTGGGCAAGGCCGGTGGCTCCGAGCGGGTGTCCCTTGGACAGCAGGCCACCGGAGGGATTCGTCACATGATCGCCGCCATAGCTGTTACGGTTGTCGCGAATATAGGCCTCCGCGGCGCCCGGCTGGCAGAGTCCAAGTGCTTCATAGGTGATAAGCTCGTTCGGAGCGAAGCAGTCGTGCAGCTCAACGACCTGAATGTCCTCGGGGCCAGTCCCCGCTTTCGCGTAGATCTCGTTCGCAGCCTTGCGCGTGGTATCGTAACCGACCACCGACATCATCGAGCGGCCTTCCCAGGTGTCGGCATAATCCGTGGTCATGGCCTGCGCGACGATCTCGACCGGCGCGTTCAGCCCGTGTTTCGCCGCGAAGCGCGGTGAAACCAATACTGCAGCAGCGGCACCGCATGTCGGCGGGCAAGCCTGAAGGCGAGTGACCGGCCCATATAGATGCTTCGATGCCATCACTTCTTCCAGCGTCACCGGTGCGCGGAATAGCGCCAGTGGATTGTTCGCGGCGTGCCGGCGTGCCTTGACCGATACCAGGCCGAAAACGTCGTCGGCAATCCCGTAGCGCTGCTGATAATCGAGTCCCGCCCCGCCAAATTGCTGTGCCGCCATCGGCACGCTATCGTCCCAACCCAGGACTTCGGCCTGTTTTGACAGGTGAAAATCCAGCGTGCGTTTTCGGTCGTTGAACACCATGCCGAGCGCGCCGGGCACCATCTGCTCGAAACCGACCGCCAACACGCAGTCCGCCACGCCATGTTCGATCGCCTGACGAGCGAGGTAGAGCGCCGTCGATCCGGTCGAGCAGTTGTTGTTGACGTTGATGATCGGAATTCCGGTACAGCCCACGCGATAGATGGCGGACTGGCCCGCCGTCGAATCCGCATAGACAAAGCCGGCATAGGCTTGCTGAACCATGTCGTAGTCGATGTCGGCATCCTTCAGTGCAAGGCGGATCGCCTTCTCAGCCATTACATCCCAGTCCTCGCTCTGGCCGGGTTTGGTAAAGGGGATCATTCCGACCCCAGCGACACGTGCATTGCTCATAGTCACTCCTGAAGAAAAAATGATGATCAATAAATGTCAGTATATTTTCCGGATTATAGTTTGGAGCTATTCCTATCCCAAGCATCAGAAGGTATTCCGAGTTTACGGATATCGGTTTTTTGCACCTTTCCTGTTGAAGTCTTCGGAAGGGATTCGACAAATCTTACGTATCTGATCTTGGCGAACCTGGGGAGGTGCTTGTCGGAGAACGAGCATATATCTTCCGGAGCCAGCGATTTACCCGCCGCTTTCACGACGGTTATCATGATCTCGTCTTCCCCTCCGGATATCTCGGAAGGCACGCCGTACGCCGCTACTTCCACGATGCCCGGCATGGGCAGCAGGGCGTTCTCGATTTCGGCTGACGAAATATTGTGCCCACGCCGGCGGATGCAGTCTCGGATACGATCTACGAAATATATGAATCCATCCTGATCCATGAAACCTGCATCCCCGGTGTGAAACCACAGGTTTCGCCAGGCTTCCACTGTCTTTTCGGGAAGTCCGTGATAGCCCGCCATGAAACCGAACGGCGCTTTTGGTCGCACGACGATCTCGCCGGTCTGACCGGCCGGGCGGGCAATGTCACTGTCGGGGTCAACGATCTCAACCTCGAAATAGCGGTTGTAGACAAGGCCTGCCGCGCCGGGCGGTGTTTCGACACCCACGCGGCCCCAGACGGGGATATTCACCTCGGTCATGCCAAATCCGGACAAGACGTTCGCCAAGCCAAACCGGTCTTGCCAGATCTGCTGCAGTTCGGCTGGGTTAGGTGCGGCGACGATGGCGCGGAGTTGGTGGTCCGTATCGTCGCTGGAACGTGGTTGCGCGAATATAAAAGGCGCGACGACACCCAGCGTATTGGTCAATGTGGCACGATGCCGGCGAATGTCCGGAAGCCAGTCCTGCGCGCTGAACCGGGATTTCAGTACGACGGTCGCGCCAGCAATCAGGGACGCATAGACCTGCATGAACAAGCCGTTGGCGTGATACAGGGGCAGGGTCACATAATATTTGTCGTCTTCGTTCAGATCGAGGTTATCGATCGCGCCGAGACCATATAGAAAGCAATGCGCGTGCGGCATCATTACGCCTTTGGCAGGTCCGGTGGTGCCCGACGTGTACATGACATGGGCAACATCGAAGGCGCGCGGCGCGGCGCCGGAATATGACCCGCACCTTCGCCATTCAGTCAGCGGTGACAGGTGCAAGCCCGTGCCGCGCGCATCGAGCCAATCCGATGGGCCGGCAATGACAATCGATCGCAGAGACGGCACGCGATCGGAAATCTCCATGACTCTGCTGAGCATCGGCTCGGCCACGACGGCCAATCCGGCGCCGCTGTCGACGATCTGATGCTCGAGAAACGCGCCGATCAGTTCCGTGTTGAGCAAAACCGCGACCGCGCCGAGCCGGGCGAGGCCTAGCCAGACCGCAACGAAGTCGAGGTCGTTCGGCAGCATCACGATCACCGAATCGCCTGAGCGGACTCCCAGATTGTAGAAATGTGACGCGACCTTGCCGGACCATTCGAACGCTTGTCCGAACGATACATGGGGCCCGTCCACAAGTTCGATGAACGTCTTTGAAGGTCGCTCTCGAGCTTGCCAAGCGAGAACGTCAGATAATGTCCAATGCGAGGACTGTCGTAGGAACTCGTACATGTCGCAATCCCGTGCTGGATCGGGCTCAGCGGTCGCCGCAGCCTAGGCGGCCGGGGCAAGCAGCGCTCCGATTGATGGGCGGTTCGGCTCGGCGCGCTCAGCTTCCATCCGCCAGGCGGCGGCACAGCTCCGAAGTCCCGGTAGCCAAGAAGAAGGAAAGGCGTTTGCGGACGGCCGCAACATCGCCCGAGCGACAAAGGCCGCCGGACAGTTTGTCGATTCGGCCGGTGTCTGCGAACGACAGCGACAGTGCGCCGGAGGCGAAGTTGTAACACCAGTACAGGTCTTCATCGCGCGCCTCGGGTAGCACGCGCTTCAAAA
Source organism: Sphingopyxis sp. (assembly GCF_035565275.1). Taxonomy (GTDB): domain Bacteria; phylum Pseudomonadota; class Alphaproteobacteria; order Sphingomonadales; family Sphingomonadaceae; genus Sphingopyxis. Next base: position 30,094 of record NZ_DATMST010000153.1, on the reverse strand, counting down.
GTTCGATCAGCCGCTCGATCACGGGATCGAAAAACTCGTTCATCGCAGTGCCTCCCCACGAAGGCGTGCTGTTGACCAAGGCGACAAGTCGCAGATAGTTGCGCCATTTGTCACCGCCGACTTCCCAAAGATACAAGACGGGCTCCAGGAAGGCGGTGAGGCAACCTTCTACCGTCATCGCTGCGGTAGAGGCCTCGTAGCGGCGCATCGATTCCATTCGGCGCTCGTTGACCAACTCCGCGCGCCGACTGAACACCGCGTCGAACAAGCCGCGTTTCGACTCGAAGTAATAGCTCAGCAGGGCAGGGTCGACGCCAGCTTCGTTGGCAACCTGGCGAACCGTCACGCCGTAGAAGCCGTGCGCTGCAAACAGTGCTTCGGCCGCATCCAATATCCCGGCGCTCCGATCCGCGCTGCCATCGAACTTGGTCGGTCGGCCACGTGGCGTTGCGCGAGGGCTGGGCATCGCAACCTGGGGATCGCCGCCGCCCTTCTTCCGCTTTTCGCCCTTCTGCTGCTTGATATCGATGGTCAACGGCCTCTCCTAAGAGCCGCTATCCTGCTCATTTTCCCGTTACGAGTCAACTTATTTCTACGGTCGATGAAATATGTTGACCCGTACAATTTTTCGTGAATAATTCGGCGTTCCAAGGGTGGAACGAGTCGCGGATCAGAGTCTTTATCCGCCATCCATTCAACGGTCGTTGAATAATTAAATATAAACAAACATTATAGGGAGGGCGGCATGACAGCTCGTTTGAAGATGGACCTGATTGGTGGCGCTGCCGCACTTGTGTACGCGTTCAGCGCCTCGAGCGCGGTCGCGCAGACCGCCGAGGCGCCGCTAGCGGAAGCTGAAGCGAGCGAAGCGGATGCGGGGAAGTCATCGGACGACATCGTCGTGACCGCCAACAAGCGGAGCGCTTCGGTTTCGAGAACGCCCATCGCCATCACCGCGCTCGACGGTGCCGCATTGCAGGCAGCCGGCGTGACCGAGCTCAAGGACATCGGTAAAAGCGTGCCCAATGTGACAATCCGGACCATCGGTTATGCGGGTTCCGTCCAGGTCACGATCAGAGGTATCACCAACACCAGCAACAACCCCGGCGGACAGCCCACTGTCGCCACCTATTTCGATGGTGTTTATTCGCCACGGACTCAGGGGCTGATCGGCAGCCTTTATGATCTGGGTCGTGTCGAGGTGCTGCGCGGTCCGCAGGGGACGCTATACGGGCGCAACTCGACTGCGGGCAACTTCAATGTTTTTACCAATGAGCCGAAGTTCGATCTGGAGGGCTCGGCCGCGCTCTCATACGGCAGGTTCAACGATATTCAGGCCGAGGCGATGGTCAATGTGCCCGTCTCCGAAACGCTGGCGGTCCGTTTCGCCGGTTCGATCCGTAAGAACGACGGCATTTACAACACGAGCGGCGGCAGTGTCAGCACCGACCGTAACTATGGGATGGCCGACGATGTCTCGGGCAGGCTGTCGATCCTGTGGAACCCCAGTTCAGCATTCTCCTGGCGCGTTACCGTACAGAACGACCGGATCCGCGGAACGCCGGGTCTGGATTATCAGGTCAATACCAGCGGCAAAACGCTCGATGGCCGCAACCCATTCTCAAATCCGCAGGTGCCGGCATCCCCAAGCCCTTATGCGCAGATCGACAATCTGATGCTGCGATCTGCGATGCGACTGGACGTCGGAGGCGGCGCTTCGCTGTCCTACACTGCCGGCTACCAGAATCTGCGCCATTTTTTCCGTGCGTCGACCGGCGGCGCTGCCGTTTCGCTGGCCGACCTGATCCGCGACGGGCAGGATCAGAACACTTATCACGAGGTGAACTTCTCGTTCGAGAACGACAGGCTGTTCAACGTGATGGGTGCCAACTATTTCTATGAGGAAGAAAGCTTCTTCAATCCCGCGCATTTCAACCAGCTTGGCTTCGGCTATGTCGCCGGCAGTCCCGCCGGGCGGCGTGCGATCGGTTACAAGACGCGATCCTGGGGGATTTTCGATCAGCTTACCTACAATATCTCGCCGGAGATTCGCGCAATCGCCGGCGTTCGTTTCAGCAAGGAAAGATCCGAAGGAAATCTGAACGGCTCGATTGTGCTGATCTGCGGGATTGGTCAGACCTATGAGCAGCTCGAGCAGAGCCTTTATAATCCAGCGCACCCGGGATGCAGCGGAGCGCCGGGCGGGGCTGCCGAAGGATCCTGGTCCAAGACAACCTGGCGCGGGGGCCTGGAATTCGACCTGGATAGTCAGACGCTGGCATATGGCACCGTGTCGACGGGCTTCAAATCGGGCGGCCTCAATCGCCAGCTGCCGGGCATTCCGCTCGAGTTCGCACCGGAAACCGTGACGAACTACGAGCTCGGCCTCAAGACACGGCTCTTCGATCAGCTGCGCTTGAACATCGCGGCGTTCTACATGGATTATTCCAACCTGCAGATCGTGCAATTTGTGCAGGCCACTGGCGGGCAGCCGATTCAAACGACGACCAATGCCGCGCGAGCCCGCGTCTACGGCATCGAGATGGAAGCACAGTGGCAGATCAGCGACAATGATCGGTTCGCGGGCTTCTTCAATTGGCTGAATGCGCGCTATTCCAAATATCGGGACACGATCAATCCGTACACCGGTACGGTCGTCGCGTCGCTCGATGACAATCAGCTCATCAATGCGCCCGATTTCTCCCTGCGCGGGGAGTATACGCATACGTTCCGGCTCGCAAATGGCGCCACGATCGCACCGGGCGCTTCAGTCTATTGGCAAAGCCGCACCTATTTGCGCGAGTTCAACCTGCCGATGGACAGGGTGCCCGCCTACGCGAAGCTGGACGGCACCATCACGTTCCAAACCGCCGACGACAGGTGGACGATGCAGGCCTATATTCGCAACGCGACCAACAAGCTCGTGCGTAACAGCGCAAATGTCGTGCTCGCCGGCACGTATCTCAGCACCTACGAACAACCTCGTACATATGGTGTCCGGGCATCGTATCGGTTCTAGCGCGCGCAAGGGGCGCTTCCGGGCTGGAGCCATGCCCGTCTCGTGGCTCCTCGATGATGTACCGGAGGCAAGGGGCCGGCGATCCATAATGCACAAGGAAAAGCGTGATGAGATTCTTGGACATTCTGATGGCGTTTCCGCTGCTCGCGAGCTTGTCCGGATTGCCTGAGGCGGGGCGTCCCGAACGGCAGGTCGGAACCCTGCCGCTGAATCCCGCTGATGAGGTTTTGCAAACAACTGCGAACATGTCTGCCTACCTCATGTGCAGTTGTCTGTTCGTCGAAAAGGCGGATGAGCGGGCCTGCCGGTCGGACGTGGTTTCGACGGACAAGCGGCTGGTGATCGCGCCCGATTTCCAGCAGTCCCTGGTTCGCGTTTCCTACGGTCGCTGGAACGGCGTGGCGCGGCTGCAAACCCTCGCCCAAGGCTGCCGGCTGGATTGATGGATTGGCCCCCCATGATCGCTTGGCGGCTGTCGATCCTCACACACAGCACGCAAGCATCTGTCCGGGTGGGCCGCCTCTGCACGAGCGCAGTGTTTTCGACAAAGGGCCATGGGAGTCCGACATGATTCGCGCCACTTTTGCCGCCATCCTTCTAATTCTGTCTTTCGGCACCGGCTCAGCGAACGCACAGCCTGTTGCGGATTTGATCCTTCGTTCAACGAGCGAAGGCGCTACGCGCGCGGACCAGCGCCTGGCTACGGTGGTGGCGGATCTTTTCAAGGATCGCGGAGCCACGCGGGCCGTGCTGGTCGTCGAGGATGGGCGAGTGACAGCCGAGCGCTATGCAGAAGGCTATGGACCCGACACGATCTTCCCCGCCTATTCGATCACAAAGAGCCTGACGAGCACGATGGTCGGGATACTGAACCGCGCCGGGAAACTGGATATCCACGCTCCAGCAGATGTGCCGGAATGGCGCGGCCAAGGCGACCCCAGACGCGCGATCAGGCTGATTGACCTGCTGCAGATGAGTTCGGGGATCGATTCCAATGAGGATGTCGCCGATCTCAATTCGGACACGATGGCGATGTTGTTCGGATCGGGCCGGCACGATGTGGCGCATCATGCTGCCGATCATCCCCTGAAGTATCAGCCCGGCTCTTACTTCACCTATTCCAACAGCACCACCAACGTCATGAGCGGGATCGTGGGCCGGACCATCGGACAGGGAGAGCGCGGAGTCCGCGAGTTTCTCAATAAAGAGCTGCTTGGTCCTTTGAACATCCGCTCCGCCGCGCTGGGGTTCGATGATGCAGGTACGCTGGTTGGGTCTACCTATTCAGCTATGACTACGCGCGACTTCGCGCGCTTTGGACTGTTGTATGCGCGCGGTGGCCTGTCGCCGGGGGGCAGGATTCTGACGGAGGAGTGGGTCCGGTTCGTCTCCACGCCAGGCGCTGCGTCAGCTGGCGGATATGGCGGGCAATTCTGGATCGGCCCATGGTCAACCGACCCCGACGTCGTGGTACGCTGGCCGGCCGACGGGTTCAGTATGCGCGGATTTCAGGGGCAGATTGTGATGATCTCGCCCAAGCGGAAGCTTGTGATCGTGATCCTCGGAAATACTGCGTTGATCAAGGGAGTCGACGGGCGGGCCTATCGGGACGGGCAGGCCGCCAAAATCCTTGCTGCCCTGCATTAGTGGGACCCGAACGATATTCCAGAATCAGCAATGCCCGGCGCTAGCGTTGGGAGTGCGGCTGCATCGTGACGCGTGACAGCAGCAGAAATTCTGATTCAGGGGACGTCAAAGGAAGTTTACTCATGACCGATTTTGCGACTTGCCCGCAGCGTCAGATCGATCGCTCCCCGATGAGCAGCGGCCAATGGCTCGCTGTTGCCCTCGCGGTATTCCTTAATGGCCTGGATGGATATGATGCCGCTTCGATCAGCTTCGCCGCACCGGGATTGATGGCAGAGTGGAAGCTGGCGCCGGATGCGCTCGGCTGGGTGCTGTCGATGGAACTGATCGGAATGGGTTTCGGTTCGCTGATGTTCGGTAACCTTGCCGACCGGTTCGGCCGGCGATTGACCATTTTAGTCTGCCTGGTGATCATGAGCGTCGGGATGGGCGGAGCGATCGTTGCCAGCGATGTTCTGCAGCTTTCCCTGGTGCGTCTCCTGACGGGCCTGGGGATCGGCGGCATGATGTCGTCGCTGGCGGCAATCGTCAGCGAGCATAGCAATGCACGTCACCGCTCGCTCGTCCTCTCCATGATGGTTGTTGGTTACCCACTGGGATTGGTCGTGGGCGGCATCGTCGCGCGCAACCTCCTGCTGGTAACGCACTGGAGTTCGGTATTTGTTTTCGGCGCGGTACTGACCGTAGTTGCGCTGCCGCTCGCATGGTTCGCCATTCCCGAATCCGTTGCTTGGCTGGCGCGCGCGCGACCTGCAAGGGCAGTGGAGCGGATCAATGCGGTCCTGCGCCGCTTTGATCATGCGCCGGTGAGCCGTCTCGGCGAAATGGCGCAGTCAGAAGTGCGGGGCAACGCGGTGCTCGCAATTCTGCGGCCGCCGTTGGCACGGCCGACCATTTTGCTGACGTTGGCCTATCTCTCCCATGTTTCATGTCTCTACTTCGTCCTCAAATGGATTCCGTCGATTGTCGTGACGTTAGGCTTTTCGCCATCCAACGGAGCCGATGTGCTGGTATGGACCATGTGCGGAGCAGTCGCCTCCGGCCCGTTGTTTGCCGTTGCCGCCAACGCGATCTCCGTGCGTGGAGCGACGTTGATCACGCTCGCCGGATCGGCCATCAGCGTCACAATGTTCACGCGCGTTGGCGCTGATCTCACCGCACTGATCATGCTTGGCGTTGTCACAGGCGTTTTCATCACGGCAGCTTCAATCGGTTTCTACTCACTGCTCGCGACCGCGTATCCGGTTGAACTGCGTGCGACCGGCACTGGCTTCGGCATTGGCGTCGGACGCTTCGGCGCCTCAATCGGGCCAATTCTGGGCGGTGTTCTTTTTGCGGAGCAGTATGCGCTGCCGGACGTCGGTCTGATCATGAGCGCGGGGTCAGTACTGTCTCTTGTTTTCATTGTTGCGTTAGCGGGCGGCTCAAGTCCGAAAAATAAAAAGGGTTGCGAATAACGAATGACCCCTATGGTCGTCGTGACAGCTTTTCAGCACGTCCTCCCGAAAGCAGCCTGACTGCAATCGGCCAGTTCCACAGGTTGCCCGGAGTTTCGGAGGCTGATGACGGCAACGCTTGGAGCCGTTGTTTTTTAAGAGCTTTGCCCATGTCTGGTACGGGATTTGGGAGGAAGTCCTATGCGGGGGGTCGGTCATAGCTGCGGCAATTGCAATTCCCGGCGCCAGGCGTCGCTCTTCGAGGACAAGCTCAACGCATCGATCGCCGCCTATCGCATGCTGAAGCGCAATATCGCGACCTTCGATCCGCGCAGCGGGACCGGCGAATATTTTGTCATTCCGGTCGGCGAACAGGTCCATAAGGGCGTCGAGATCGAGATCGTCGGTTCGCCCGTTCCGGGTCTCCAGCTGGTGGCGTCGGCGGGGTGCAGGATGCCGAGGTGACAAGGAGCAATGACGGCCTCGCAGGGACGGTCCCCTATGATGCGCAGAAGTTCACCGGCGCCTTCCTTGCGACATATGAACTCCAGTCGGGTCCGCTCAAGGGGCTGGGTTTTGCCGGTCTCCAACCGGCCATTCTGGCTGGGTCAGGGGCCGAACACCAGTTCAAGCATCTGACGTTTCCAGATGGCAACCGACCGCTCGATAATAGCCATGTCGGGGTTGCGAATATATTCGACCGTCAAGCCGCGCGTAACCGCGTTGTTGAGCAGTTGAAGGGTCTGATAGGCCTCGTCATTGTCGATGCCTGCCGCGCGCAGGATCATATGACCCCATAAACGGACCCTGCGATCGAAGCGTCGTGCGCTCGGTCCGACCTCATGATCGAGGTCGGGATCGTTGCGGCGGGCGAGATGGATTTCGAGTACCGCCGCCATTTCGGGGCGGCTGACCATCCGATAGTTGGCGTCGATCAGATTTTCCATCGATTGCCGGGGCGTTGCGCCCGCCCGAATGGCCTCGGCATAGATGCGTGTGCGATAGGCCGCGAATTCTCCGGCTACCGCGGCCATCAGCCTGGCCTTGGTGGGGAACTGGTGCTGGATGGCGCCGAGGCTCATCCCCGCCGCATCGCGGATCGCGAACATCGTCGCCCCCGAATAGCCCTGCGAGCAGAGTACATCGCGCGCGGCCGCGAGCACCTTGGCGCGGGTCGCGGCGCTGCGGTCGGCCTGGCTGCGCCGGGGTCTGGTCATGGTCCTCGTCATGCCTCGATCATCTGCGATAGCTTGTGCGCGGGTGATAAGCGAGCCGCCTCAAAAAGCCACGGTCGCATTGACGCCGATCGTGCGCGGGCGGATGACGCCGGTCCCGAGCGCGCCGTTGACGTTTCGCGGCAGTCCCGCGACGCCGAGCAGCGCCTGCGTCGAGGTAATCCCTCCGCTATTCGTCAGATTACTGGCATAGGCGCTGATCGCATAGCGGCCGAAATCGAGCCCGGCGCGCAGGTCGACGACCTCATAGGCATCGACGCGCGCGAAACGCCCATGGACGGCGAGGTAGGCGGGATCGAAACTGCCGCTCTGTCGCGACAGCGAACGGATCGAGCCGCCGATCGACGCGGTGACGTCCGATCCCAAGTCCCATTGATAATCGGCGTTGAGGCTGACGGCATATTTGGGGGTGAAGGGCAGGCGGTCGCCCTTGACCGCACCCACCGCCAGCGGATCGGTATCGCCGCTGAGTCTGGCATCGGTGAAGGTGAAGCCGGCCGACGTCGTGAAACCCCGCGTCGGACGTAGTGTCGCGACGATTTCGGCGCCGTCGACCTTGGCGCTCGTCCCGTTCACATTGACGCCGAAGCCATTGACCACCGCGGCGAGCTGAATGTCCTGCCAGTCGATATGATAGAGTGAGACCTCGATCGAGGCGCTGCGGTCGGCGGTGTCGCCCTTGAAGCCGATTTCATAGCTGGTGACGGTGTCGGGCTCGAACGTCGTCGGCGTTCCCGGTGGCGAACCGATCGGAATGACGTTCGGTCCGCCGGGACGGTAACCCTTGGCGACGCGGGCATAGAGCGATGCCTGATCGCCGAATTTGACCTTCGGCGCCACCGACCAGGTGAAGACATTATCCGACGAGCGCAGGCCGTCTATCTCCGCGGCGCCGAGCAGCACGCCATCGGTCACCTGTTCGGCGCGCTGGCTGTTGTGGCTGTACCGGCCGCCGAAATCGACGTCGAACCAGGGCGACAGGTGCAGTGTCGCATTGGCGAAGCCCGCGATCTCTTCATAACGCGAGTCGAGATGAAACACCGCATAGTCGAAAGGCAGGTCGATCGGGGTCAGCACACCCGGGGTGCCGGGCACGGCAGTTTTCAGATTCTGGAAGATCCGCGCCTTCTCGTGCGTATAATATCCGCCGATCATCCATTCGAGAAAATCGCCGCCGTTGGACGCGAGGCGGAGTTCCTGCGTCCATTTGCGGTTTTCGGTCTGCTGGTCAAAATAGACGTAGGCGCCGCCGAGCGCCGCCGACAGATTGGCGGTATAATCGGCGCGGAACGACTGGAGCTGCTCGCCATAGCTCGTCGCCGACGTCAGCGTCACGCCGCCGAAATCATAGTCGATCGTGCCGTTGTAGAGCCGGTATTTCACATCGCTGAAGGTCGGCAGATATTCGGACTGGGTCAGGCCGCCATAGAGCGGTTCCAGCGTCGCGGGATCGGCCTCGACGATGCCGGGGGCATCGACATAAAGATTCTGGATCAGCGCGCTCAGCCGGATGCTGAGATCGGCGTCGGGCTTCCACAGCAGCGACGCGCGGCCGCCGTAATTTTCGAAATCATTGATGTTGCTGCGGACGTTCGATCCGGCGGTGCCGACCGAGTCGATATAGCCGCCCTGCTTGCGGTACGAGCCCGAGGCGCGGAAGGCGAGGGTGTCGCCGAGCGGGATGTTGACCATCGCCGCGCCGCGAAAGGAGGCGTCGCCGCCGTCGGTGAATTCTACCCCGCCGAGCGCCTTGGCCTCGAAGCTCGATGTCGAGGGCTCATTGGTCACGAACTTGAGGAGACCACCGAGCGAGCTTGCGCCATAGAGTGTCCCCTGCGGGCCGCGCAGCACCTCGATCCGTGCGATGTCGAAGCTGTCGAAATCGCCCGCAAGCTCGGACCCGTTCGCCAGGCCGGTGCTCGATCCGAAAGGCGTCTCGTCGATATAGACCGCGACGGTCGAGGCGACGCCGCCGGTATTGATCCCGCGCAGCACGAGCCGCCCTTGGCCGGGCGTGCCCTGCACCAGTTGCAGGCTCGGGACGTTCTTGAGGTAGTCGGCGAAATTGGTCGCGCCCTGCTGTTCGAGCGTCGCGCCCGATACGACGGACACCGACTGCGGCACATCGATCAGCGACTGCGATCGTTTCTGGGCGGTCACGACAATCTCCTCGCCGAAACCGGTTTCGCCGTCCTGCGCCCGTACGATGGCGGGCGAGGCGAGCGCGAGAGCAACGGCGGTGCCGCTCAGGGCCTTGGTCGGAAGTCGCATTGTCAGTCCCCTTATCGGATTTTCGTTGTTCGTTTCAGCGGTCGCGGCCGAGCGCGAAGCGCATGCCGTGCAGCATGGCGGCGGGCGCCGCCGAGACATGATCATCCCCGGCGAAGGCGATATGGCGGAGCTCGGTCAGGCCTGCGTCGCGGATGGCGTCGGCAAATTCCTTTGCGGCGTCGACCATCCGCGCCGCGCGGATTTGCGCCTGCGCTTCCTCCAGCGTTACCGCGATCCCGTCGGGCACGCTCGTCGGCAACTCCTGCTCCCTGGCGCCGACGTCGATGAAGACACGCGGCTGATCGGGCAGGGCGGCAAGCCGCTCCTTGAACGCCGGCAGTTCGCTCAGGATCGCGAAGCCGTTCCACCAGAGCGACGGGCTGCTCACGATGAAGGCACCAAAACTGTCGGGCCGCGTCAGCAGCGCGTGCGAGGCGAACAGCCCGCCAAGCGAATGGCCGAACAATATTTGCGGGCCATCGGCCGCCTTGGGATAGCGTGCCGCGATTTCCGGCCGCAGTCTGTCCGTCAGGAAGGCAAGGAACGCGTCCGCGCCCCCGCTCTCCGCGCCACCGATTGCCGCGGCGAGTCCGCCCAGCTTCTCCAGCGCTTCAGCCCCGATCGGCGGGGTGAGGTCGGCGGTGCGGAGCTTCAGGAAATCGGCATAATCGGCGTCATAGCCGATGCCGACGACATAATGGGCGGGAAAGGCCGCGACGCTCGACACCGCCCGCGCGATTTCGGCGGCCATTCCGAACAGCAGGTCGCCATCGACGACATAGAGGATTGGAACGCCGCTATCGGGTATCGGTCCCGCTGGCGGTGCGACGCTGATCGTCAGCCCGCCCCGGCCCGACGGATGGGGGAGGGCGAATTGCTCGAGCGCGGCGCGTACCGAAAAGGACATCGATCTTCTCCCGGCGGGTGGCCTGCCGCTTGACGCCGCCAGCCCCTTTCATCGATGCGACTCATCAACGCCATTTACAATAAAGTCAACTTGTTTATTATGGATCGCGAAACAGGCTCGGGGAGAGCGATATGGATATCCAAATGCCAAGGGCGGCCCAAGGCGAAGCGCGCGGGGCGACCAAATGGGCCTGGTACGGGCTCGCCGTGCTGCTTATGACGACGCTCTTCGCCTTCGTCGTCCGCCAGATGCTCAGCCTGGTAGCGCCGTCGCTCCAGACGTCGCTCGGCTTTACCGACTTGCAACTCGGCATGTTGCAGGGGCTTGGCATGGCGGTCTTCGCCAGCGTCGCGAGCTATCCGATGGGCTGGCTCGCCGACCGGTTCGGGCGCCGGCTTCTGCTCGCGCTCGGGGTCGCCTGCTGGTCACTGGCGACCGCGCTCTTCGCTTTTCAGGACAGCTTCGGGGGCCTGTTCGCCGCGACGATCGGAATCGCGATCGGCGAGGCGGGGCTCGCGCCGATCGTCTTTGCCCTGATTCCCGATCTGTTTCCCGAACGGCAGCGCAACACCGCGAATTTCATCTTCTACGGCGGTTCGCTGCTCGGCGCCGGGCTTGGCATGGCGCTCGGCGGCGCGATGTTGCAATGGCTGGCGGGAGCGCACATGTTGCCCGGCTGGCTCGCCGATATCGACAGCTGGCGTCTCGCGATGATGCTGATCGCGCTTCCGGGGCCGATCTTCTTCCTGCTCGTCCTGACGATGCCGCTCGGCCATCACAGTGGCGGGGCGGGATCGCCGACCGCTGCCGGCGAAACGGGTCCCCGCGACTTCATCCCCTATGCGACCGTGCATTGGCGCACGCTGGCCTGCATCTTCGGCTCGATTTTCGCGATGGCGGTCGCGATGACCTCGGGGTTGATGTGGTTTCCGCTGGCGCTGCCGCGCGCGTTCGGGATCGACCCGGCGACGGTGGGCGTCGGACTCGGTACCGCGATCACGATCGCGACGCTTGCCGGCGTGTTGCTTGCACCGCTGGCGCTCAGGTTGCGCCGGGGCGATGCCGACCTCGACCCCGTCAAGGTCGCCGCGATCTTCGTCGCACTGACCCCGCTTCCCGCTGCCTTGCTGCCTTTCACGACATCGGCCTTTCAGGCCTATGCCATCGCGGCGGTGCAGGGCGCGCTCGGCATCGCGGCCTCGTCGCTGATGCCGGGCGTGCTGCAAAATCTGGCGCCGCCGCACCTCCGTTCGCGCGTGCTGGCGCTGCTCGGCATCGTAAACGCGCTGGCGCTCGCCGTATCACCCTTGGCGATCGGCTGGATTTCCGGGCTGATCGCGGGGTCGCGCGGTATGCTCTACGCCATTACGATCGTCAGCCTGCCGGCGCTGATCGCCTCTGCGGTCCTGATAACCTTCGCACCCGGCCCTTATGCCTCGACTCTCCGGGCGATCCGGCCCGCGCTTTCAAAGGATCCAGCATGACGACGACGCGATCGACCGGTCCCGCCCCTCAGGACATGACCGACATGCGCGAGGCGATGGCGTCCGGGCGCGTCACCGCCTCCGCGCTGATCGATCGGGCGATCGAACGCGCCGAAGCGGTCAATCCGCAGCTCAACTTCATCGCCTGGCCGACCTTCGAGCGCGCGCGCGACCAGGCGGCGGAGCCGCGATCGGGTTCGCTCGCCAGCGTTCCGACGCTGATCAAGGACATGCTTCCCGAAAAGGGCATCCCCGCGAGTTTCGGCTCGGCCGCGTTGCGCGATTTCATCCCGCCCGACGACGCCCCCTATGCGCGAGCGATAACGAGCGCGGGGCTGATCTCGATTGCGCGCTCGGCGATGCCCGAGCTGGGGCTGAACGCCGTCACCGAATCGCCCTTGCTGGGTCCGACGCGAAATCCGTGGAACCGCGACCATACGCCGGGTGGCTCGTCAGGCGGCGGCGCGGCGGCGGTGGCCGCGGGAGTGGTCCCCGTCGCCCACGCGAGCGACGGGCTCGGATCGATCCGCCACGGCGCCGCGCCCTGCGGGCTCGTCGGCCTGAAGCCGTCGCGCGGCCGCAACGCTGGCGAAGAGGCGTTCCGGTCGATCGCCGACCTCACAGTGAACGGCTGCGTCAGCCGCAGCGTGCGCGACACCGCCGCTTGGCTTGAGGCGACGCAGACGCGTGACCCGAGCTGCCTGCCGCCGGTTCCGCTGGTGACCGCGCCGGTCGATTATCGTCTGCGCATCCATGCCTACAGCAAGGTGATGCGTACCGGCGCGCTGCCCGACGCCAGCGTCCGGCGGGTTTTCGGGGAGGCGATCGTCTTGCTCGACCGGCTCGGGCACCAAGTCTCGGACGCCGCCCTTCCCTTTGACGGACCGGCGGCCACCGAACTGCTCGGCACGATTACCGAAGGCATGTTCAGCCGCCGCCTCGGCATGCTGTCGCAGGCGATCGGGATCGAGGTCAAAGCCGCAGATCTCGAACACCGCTCGGCGACGCTGATCGCGGCGGGCGAGGTGGTCGGTGACGAGCAATTCGCCGCGGCCTGGACAGCGATGGAGGGCGTCGTTGCGGCCTATCTCGACCGGCTGGAGCAGGTCGACATCTGGATGACGCCGACGCTCGGCACGGAAATCCCGCGAATCGGCGTGTTCGGCCCCGATGTTTCATGGGACGATCAGAAGGACCCGCTGATCGATTATGCGGGCTATTGCTGGATCGACAATTTCGCCGGCACCCCCGCGATCAGCCTGCCGATCGGTTTCAGCGACAACGGGCTACCGGTGGGGATTCAGTTCGCGACCCGCCTTGGCGGCGAAGCCTTGTTGCTGGCGCTCGCCTATCAGTTGGAAGCCGCGGTCGAATGGCAGCGACATATCCCGCCGATATGGGTCGGAGACCGGTGATGGCGCAGACGTTCGGGGCCGTCCTTGGAACAAGAGCCGCGAGCGATGCGGGAATCGAAGAAGCGATCCGTTACCACGACGGCGCTGCCAGCTGGCGCGAGTTCGAGGCTCGAACGGCCGCCCTCGCACAGGCGTTGGTCGATCTGGGGGTGAAAGTCGACGACCTTGTCGCACTGACGCTCCCCAACGGGATAGACCATCACATCGCCAGTTTTGCCATCTGGCGGGCGGGGGCAACGCCCTGCATCCTCCCCGCAAAGCTGCCGGAGCGCGAGTTCACGCAATTGATCGAGCTCGCCGGGCCGCGCGTCCTGATCGGGCGCGGCGACGAAGCACCGGAGGGGATGATCCGGATTGGTGCTGATGCCGGGAACGCCCCGGTTGATCTGCCCGGCGACCTCGCCGCCGCTCTACGCGATGAAGCCGGCAAGGTCAGGCGCTCCGCTTTACGGAAAGAGCGGCTGGCATAACCGGCAACGAGGGCGTTTCACCGGATCTCACCCGAAACGGGCCACCGGAGACGGACGATAGCCCAAGTTCAATGTCGGGAGGCGCGAGATGCCGCTCTTTCGCCCGGCAAGGCGGCCGGAGCGATTTTCTGCGTCGGCGGCGAGGGCTTCTGCGTTCCGGCGCCTTCGAACAGGACGCGATTGCGGCCTGCTATCTTGGCTTGGTACAGCAGCTTGTCCGCGCGCTCGAAAAGCGACCGGAGTTCATCTTCGTCCGAAGCCGCGTCGCTAGACAGGCTCACGCCCATACTCGCCGTGACCGGCCTTGAAAGGCCGGGGACTGTCAGGGCCACCATAGCGGGAATCGCCTGCCTCCGGCGCTCCGCCAGGTCGAATGCTTCGTCGCCGCGCAGCAGGAGTATGAATTCCTCGCCGCCGAGACGGTAGGCAAGCACATTTGCGTTGGGCTGGAGTGCCTTGGCGGCGGCTTTGAGAACCGCATCCCCGACGGCATGGCCATGCATGTCGTTGACCGCCTTGAAGTGATCGAGATCGATCACAGCGAGCGTATCGAAACCGTCGGCGCGATGCCCGGTATAATGCTCCTCCAGAGCCCGGCGATTCAACAAGCCGGTCAGGGGATCGCATTCGGACAGGCGTTCGAGCAACTCGGCCTCGGTGCGCGCGCGATCGCGTTGCTTCTTGAGCGTCATGAATCGATCCGCAACGCCCATCGCTGTCGACATGACCTCGAATACGCAGCCAAAATAGAACAGCAGCATGGCGTCCTCGCTGTTCAGCGAGGGAAAAAGGCCCGTCACGAGCCGGGTCAGCCCGACCACGACCATCGGTGCCCAGCCGACCATCTGGAATTTCGCCGCCCGGCTGCCGCGCCGGAGGGCGTCGATCATCGACCAGATGAAAATCGCGAGAATGGGCGCGAAGCCCGCAGTATATATGGTCGACTGGATCGGGCGCGCGACAAACGGGAAAGCGGCGTGAAACGAGCTCAGGAATATGGCCGCGCAGGCGCAATAGGGCAAGGCGCCCCGAAGCTTTGGATGAAGGCGCCCCGGCTCGACGAAGCTGTAAGTGAACATGGCGCCCGACGCGACGGACAGGCCGAACATCATGGTGGCCATCCAGCTGAGCGTCATGACCGGGAAGTCGAGGAGAATGGCGGACAAGCCTGACGATATCAGGATGGTGAGCATCAGCGAGACGGCGAGCGCCGAATGCCAGACGACGAACGGCTCGCGCAATATGCGGTAAAAGGCCGCGTTGAACACGAGCGGCATCAGCAACATCCCGCCCAGGCCGGCCAGCAGGATCAGGAAGCGCGTGTGAGCCGGGCCGTCGGAAGGATCCGTCGAGGCGAGATAGGCCCGCTCGAGCGTCATGCGATGGCTCGGCCGATCGAATGCCACGATGACTTGTCGCGTTTGGGGCGACATGTTCGGCAAGCGGAGTTTGAAATATCCGCCGTAGCGCGAATTGAGGAGCGCGCTTGCGGGAACACTCGTCCGGCGTATCGCACCGTCGGCTTCGATCGACAGGATATGGACCGTTTCCAGCGCCGCGCGGCGGGATAACAGGTAATGGGGAGGCGCGTCGTTCGGATCAATTTCGAATCGGAGCAGGACCCGTTCGGCTTCGATCGAATATCCGCGGTCGCCGCAATGCCATCGCCGGGAAGACCCGATGGCGGCCGCCGGGCTTTCGGACAACGACCCCGATGCCCAGCAGGTGCTGTCTGTTCTGGATGTCGGCGTATTCGCCGCCGCGGGAGAGAAAGGGGCCAGCAGAATTATCAAGATGGCTATAGCAACCACCCTTTTCGCGACGACCCAGGACATGAGCGAACCCTGACACCGAAAACTTATGATGCAGTTAACCTCGATCGGCGGAGTCTGCATTGGCAAGCCGCCCGAACAAGGCGATCCGGACTAAGTCGTTGATGCCAAAGGAGTGTGGTGCCGCTCAGGACTCGAACCTGTGACCCCATCATTACGAATGATGTGCTCTGCCAACTGAGCTAGAGCGGCAACGATGGGCGCCTCTATCAGCGTGTCGGGACGAAGGCAGGCATCGTCAGGCAGAATCTGGGACTGCATCGGGCGGTTTTGCTCGTCTCGCAGGGGATTGCAGGCGGGGCTGCAAGACGGTTTCCTTTTCCGGGATTCGTCCCTTCGGAAGGCCAGGCTGCCATCGGGCAACCTGGGCCATCCCGCGAGGTTCTGGCGGCAAGATTACGCAGGCGTAACTTGCCGCCCATCCTTCGGCAATCCGGCCGCCGCTACCCCTGCCTGTCGCGCGATGGGAAAAAGATGTGCCGCTGCCGGTCTCCCGATCCGAACTCGATGAGCGTACGTGCCGGCTGATCTGCCCGATCGCGGCAGCGATGGTCGGCGTCTGCCTGACCGGGATCGGCATATTGCAGGTAACGATCAGCGTCGCGCGCCGCACCACGCTTGCCGACGACCTGCTGTCGATCGACGCGCTGCTTTTCCTGACCGCGATGCTGTCGTCCTATTTCGCCTTGCGCCTGAATTCATCGCGGCGGTTGCACCGGCTCGAACAACTCGCGGACGCCAGCTTCATCGCCGGCATGCTGTTGATGACGGTCGCCTGTTTCGTCATCACCTATGCCGTCCATATCTAGGAGCTGCGATGGCTCGCGGCGACCGGCAGCGTCAGGCGGACGAGGAGGCCGCTCGGGTGATTGGCTTCGAGCCGCATCGTACCGCCATGCAGGTGCGCGATCGTTTCGACGAGCGACAGGCCCAGTCCGGCGCCAGTCCCGCCGCGCGCCGGGTCGAGGCGAACGAAGCGCTGTACCGCTTCGGCGACCTGGCTTTCGGTAAGGCCGGGGCCGTCGTCGGCTACCGCGAGGCTTATGGTACCGTTTCCGGCGTCGCGCGCCTCGATCCGGATTACCGATCCCCCGGCGGCATATTTCAGCGCATTGTCGACGAGGTTCGAGAGCGCCCGCACGAGCAAGTCGCGGTGCGCGCGAACGCGCAGGTCCACCGGGGCGTCGACGACGATCGCGAACCCGCCGTCCTCGGCAAGCGGTCCGTAGACCTCTGCCATGTCGTCGAGGAGCGGGGACAGGAGAAAATCGGTAAACTGGTCGCGGCCGATACCGGCCTCGGCGCGGCTGATCTCAAGCGCGGTGTCGAGCAGGCGGTGCAGCGCGTCGGCTTCCTCTATCGCCGCGCCGATCGCCAGCCGTGCCTCGGCATCGTGGGTGCGTCCCAGCCCCTGTTCGAGCCGCGCCTTCATGCGCGACACGGGCGAGCGCAGGTCGTGTGCCATTGAATCGGTGACCATGCGCAATTCGCGCACAAGGCCGGCGATACGGCCGAACATGGCATTGATCGAAACCGCCAGCCGGTCAAAGGCATCGCCGGTCTCGTCGTGCCTCACGCGCGTGTCGAGCCGGCCGCCGACAAATTCGGTCGCGGCGTCGGAAAAGACGTCGATACGGCGTGCCAATATCCACGCGACGAAAGCCGCCATCAACCCCGCGATCACGACACCGACGGCCAGCGCATAGAGAAACGCCGCCTCGCTGGCGTCGGCAAGCTGGCGCTCAGCTTCGAGTGTCTCGCCGGTCAGCAGCGCCGCGCCGCCCGGAAGCCTTGTCGTCACCACGCCCATCGGTTTCGCAGCGGCTGTGCCTTCGCTGTAAAGCCGTATCTGCCGCCAGGGCGTGGTATCGGCGATCGAGGGGGGCCATCCACGTATATTGCCCGCGATCCGCCGTCCGTCGGGGCCCTTCAGCAGCACAATGAAATTGCGGTCGTCGCGGACTTTCAGGCGGTATTCGATCGCCTCGACAAGCCCTTGCAACCCTTGCTGCCGATATTCACCGACCAGGTCGTCGCGCGCGACTTCGGCCGCGGTGCGCGCGTCGGCGAGGATCGTCGCGGCGGTGAAGCGGTGAATGACGGTCAGGCCGAGCGCGAGCGCCGCGACCTGCGCCAGCACGAGCATGAAGGTCAGGCGGACGATCGTGCTGTTGAACTTTCCCCGCCCCATGCGCGCTAGTCCGGGTTGCCGAGCATGTAGCCCGCGCCGCGAATGGTGTGGACGAGCGGCTTGTCGAAGCCGTCGTCGACCTTGCGGCGGAGGCGGCTCACATGGACGTCGACGACATTGGTGCCGGGATCGAAATGATATTCCCATACCCCTTCCAGCATCATCGTGCGGGTCACGACCTGATCCTTGTGGCGGAGCAGATATTCGAGCAGCCGGAACTCGCGCGGCTGCAGGTCGACGCGCTTTCCGGCGCGGGTCACGCGACGGCTCAGGAGGTTCATCTCGAGATCCTCGCACGCGAGCAATGTTTCGACCGCCGCGCCGCCCGACGGCCGCGCCATCAGCAGCTGCAGCCGCGCCAGCAGTTCGGAAAAGGCGAAGGGTTTGGTGAGATAATCATTCGCGCCCGACGTCAGCCCCTCGACCCGCGCGTCGACGGCGCCCAGCGACGAGAGGATGATCACCGGGGTCGTGATCTGCGCCGCGCGCATCGCGGCGAGTACGGCCATGCCGTCGATCCCGGGCAGCATGCGGTCGAGAACGATTGCGTCATAGCCGCCGCCGGTCGCATGAAAAAGCCCGTCGCGCCCGTCGGCGGCATGATCGACGACAAAGCCTTCGCCGGTCAGGCTCTTGCAGATGAAGTCCGCCGTCGTGCGGTCGTCCTCGATCACCAGTATCTTTCGCGACATTGCGGCGATTCCCACGCTAGCGGCGCATCGCCGGTGCGGCCTTATACCGCCTCTCGCCGGCTTGGCGAAGGTGAAGGCTCACACCTTCGGCTTCGTCGTGCGGCATGGCTGCGGAGACCGGACGCCTTTTCGCGACGGGACGCGAGACGATATTATGGACCGCCGCAATGCCGAAGGCAAAGGCCATGCCGCGCGGCCCCGCAATATAGCGCGGTTCCCAGTGCGTCGCGAATTTGGCCTTGTAGTTTCGTAGCCCTTCGAACCCGTAAAAACTCTCGCCGTGGCGAAACAGGAAGGCAGCGCCGCGCGCCCATGCCGGCGCCAGCTTGCGCCCGTCGATCCCGGCCAATGGCGCGACACCGAGGGTGAACCATCGATAGGCTTCGGCCTGCGCATGCCGGATCAGGCGAACGAAGAGGAAATCCATCACGCCATAGGGGATGTCGCGCCTGTGGCGCATCAGATCGACCGATATCTCTTCGCGGTTCGGTGTCGCAAGGATGTTGGCAAAGGCGATGATGCGGCCGTCGACGCGTACGACCGCACAGGGGAAGTTCTGCATGTAGCCGGCGCCGAAGCTGCCGAGGCTGAACGCCTTTTCACGCTGTTTTTTCGCGTCGAGCCAATCGTTCGATACCGCTTCAAGCTCGGTGAGATGATGCGGCACGTCGGCCGCGGCGATGATATCGAAGGTCGCGCCCGCCTCGATGGCGCGGCGTTCGGCATGGCGCAGCGACTTGGCGTGCGGACCGGCGAGCGAAAAGGTGGCGAGATCGACGCGGGCCTCTTCGCCATATTTGACGATCGACAGGCCAAGGTCGATCGCCGGCGGAAGGCACGCGGCGCTGATCTGGTAGAGCAGGACCCGGCCCTGCGCCGCATCGGCGCGTTCGCGCAATCGCCACAGCAGGTCGGGCCAGCGTTCCTCGCGCCCGACCGGGTTGCCCATCACGATCCAGTTCGCGCCCTGCACGCGGTACATCAGAAAGGCGTCGCCTTCGTTCGCGAGAAGGAACTGCTTGTCACCGGTCCAGGCGAGGAAGGCGTCGCTATGATCGGTCACCGCCAGCGCGGGGCCGAGCTGGTCGAACGCAATGTCCCTGTCGCGTGCGGCGCGCGGCGACGGGGCGAACAGTTGCCAGAGGGCGAGGCCGGCGACCAGCACCGCGATGCCGAACAGCGCGCGCAGGAAGCGCGGCGCATCGCCATTGAGGGTGAACTGCCACCACAGGCTGCTGGTATAGGCGACATGTTTGTATGCGAAAAAACCCGCGAAGGCCGACGCCATGACCGCGGTCAGCGCGGCGGCGATCCATCCGGTCGACAGCGGCGCATCGAGCAGCGAGGTCGTGCGATAGAAGGCGGGGCGGCTCCACTGGAGCGCGGCGCCTATTGCTGACAGGACCAGCGCCTCCTCATAATCGCCGCCCTTGGCGAGCGAAAAGATGATCGCGGCGACAAGCAGGGCGCGCGTCGCGACGAAGGCGCCGTCGAGGCGGCGCAGCAATCCGGGCGCCAGGAACAGCAGCAGCGTTCCCGACAGGCTGGCGGCGATATGCGACGCCTCGACGAAGGGTAGCGGCAGGAAATGTCTGAGTTCGTGCATGCGGGCAGCTTCGGCCGGGGTCGCGCCCGACAGCAGCAGGATCAGCCCGCCCGCGAACACAAGCGCTGCGAGAAGCGGCGGCGCGAGTTCGCGAAGCAGCGACTGTCCGGCTTGCGTCGCCTGTCGTGCGGGTTGCCGCCAGGCCTTGCCCTCGTGCCAGACGAGGAGCAGCGCGGCGAACAGCAGCGGCAGCAGATAATAGATGACGCGGTAGGCGAGCAGGGCGGCCAGAAGCTGTGCCTTGTCGCCGGGGACGGCCGCGATCACGACGGCCTCGAATACGCCGAGCCCGCCGGGTACATGGCTGATCAGCGCCGCGATGATGGCGAGGGCATAGCCGAGGAAGAACACCGGATAGGCGGCGGCGTCAGGGGCGGGCAGCAGGACGAACAGCGCCGCGCTGGCGGCGGCGAGGTCGAACGCGGCGACGGCGGTCATCGCCGCGCTGCGCGTCGCGTTCGGCAGCGGCGTTCGCCAACCGCCGATTTCGATCGCTTTCACCCCGAAATGCCGCAGCAGCAACGGAATGAGGCACAATGTCAGGACCGCCAGCCCGGCAAGATGCAGCCAGTGAAGCGAGAGCCCCCGGTCGAAGAAGGGCAGAATCTGCCTGCTCGTCGCGGCCGCAAGGCCCGCGAGAAGGAGGACGCCGTTCCAGAAGCTCAGGCTGGCCAGCGCGATCACGCTGCCGATTTCGCCGCCGCTGAGGCCCGCCGCGCGATAGATGCGGTAGCGCGCCGATCCGCCGGTGAGCAACGCGAGCCCCAGATTGTGGCTGAGCGTATAGCTGGTGAAAGCGGCGAGCGCCCAGGTTCGCCACGGCAGGGGCCGGTCGATGGTCCGGAGTGCAAAGCGGTCGTACAGCGTCAGCATCGCATAGCTCGCAGCGGTCAGCAGCAGCGCCGCGCCGATCTGGCCCGCCGACAGCGCATCGAAGGCGTGGCGGATTTCATGCGGGCGAACCGAGTGCAGCAGCCGGAACAGCGCGGCGAGGCCGAGCGCCGCGACCATCAGCGCCGTGCCGATCGACACGGGCCGCCTGTTGCGCCGGATCCATTCGACGGCGTTTCCGGGCCGGGTCATTTCCGGATCCAGTCCTGGCGCTTGCAGATCAGCCCGCCGAGGATGCAGCCCGATATGCGCAGGCTGTTCGGCGTGCGGAGTTCGATCGTCGAATAATAGCGACGCCCCTGATCGGGAACATAGACGCGGCCGGTCCAGCGACCCGCGCCGCTCGCGCGGTAGTCGCTGAGCAGTTCGGTACCGACCAGCCTGTTCACGCCGGCCTCGCGCGCGTCGGCGACCGCCCCCGGACCCGCCCAGACGATGTTGCCGCACAAAAGCTGGCCGCAAGGGCGCGTTTGCACAATGATGGTCCCCTTCGGATTTTGCCACAGTCCTATCGGGGTCGCCGGCGTTGCGGCATCGGCGCCGCTGCCCGGCAGCAACAGCAATGCCATGGCCAAAGCCCTCATCTCATTCGCTCCTTGCGGTTTGCCCGCCGCCAATTGCGGGCAGGATTGCGGCTTCGAGCGCGCGGTCGTCGGATTTCAGCCTGTGCCCCCCGGGCAGGGTGATGCGGCGAACGTTCGGCATCCGCAGTTCGGGGCACAGACTGTCTGCTTCGTCGGCGCCGTGGATGCAGGTCACGGGTATCCAGTTCAGCCGCGACGCGGTCGGCCAGGCGCGCTGGTCGGGGATTTCGAGACCCGCGAGTTCGATCGGCGAAGCGTGGAAGATGATATCCTCGCCGGGTACGACCAGTACGACCGCTTTGATCGGGCGCCGGGCATCGGCGGATAATTGTGCAAGGCCGGCGTGCAGCATGTCGGCGCCGAAGGACTGGCCGATCAGCACGACACGACCGGTTTTCCCCAGCTTCATCGCCCGCGCCATCGCGGTCCGGATCAACTGCGCGGCGTCCTGCGCCGTCCGCCGCGGAGAGAAATAGGTCAGCGAATTGACCGTGACGATCGCATAGCCGCGCGCGTGTAGCCGCGCCGCGATCTTCGGGGTCATCCCGGTGCGGTTGCCCATGTCGCCTGACAGCATGACGATCGCGGGCCTTGCGGCACCGGCGTTCGCGGCCGGGATGTCGCGGAACAGCGGCCCGTTATAATAGCCGGCGTGCAGATAGGTCGCCGACGCGGCAATGAAAGACGCGAGCATCAGGGCGAGAAGCCATTTCCCCGGGTGATGTGTCGCGCGGTCGGTCGTCATGGCGGGCGGTTCCTATGTTTCAGGGAGCGACGATACGCCTGTGCCTGCATCGGGAAGCTGGCCCATGGATTACGATATTGTCATGTCGCGGCCATGCCCCGGATGGATCGCGGGGGTTAGAAGGGGGCGTCCAAGACGGGGACCATCCCCCTGAAACCTCTCGCCGGTTCCCGTCTGGACATTCCGGTTCACCGCATCCGCTTTCACGCGGACCTATGGAGTGAAGAATATGGCAAACTTTCGTACCCTGGTCGGTCTCGGCCTCGCATCGACGATGATGATTACCGCACCGGTCTTTGCCTCGACCACTGCTGCCAAGCCCGCCAAGCCGGCCGTCGCTACCAAGACGGCGACCGCCACACCGTCGAAGCGCGCCGTCGGCACCCATCCCGCCAAGGCAGCGCATGGCAGCGCAAAGAAGAGCGCTTACTGACCCTGCCGTTACGGCAAGACGAACAAGCAGGCGCGGAAGGGCAGACCCCGGCACCCGCCCAGCCCTGACCCGCCGGCCGTCCGGCCAGTTCCCATTCTCGCGGGAGCTGGCCGGTTCGCCGTGTCTGCAATGCGCTTGTGATCGGCCTGACAGTCAACGCCCGCCAGTCGCCAAGGAAAAGGGCGCGGGAGTTTCCTCCCGCGCCCCGATCCTGTCCTGATCTGTCTTTGATCAGAATTCGTACGATACGCCGATCTTCAGACGCCACACCGACGAGCTGATGTTGATCTGGTTGTCGCTCGCGATGTTGTCGAGCCCGTTGAAGCCCGAGATCACGTAGCGGCCCTGGTTGTCGACCGCCCCCACGGCCGGTGCGATCGTGGTATTGCCATCGCGCACCTGCGCACGACCTGCGGTGGCAATGTCCTGAAGACCCGCGAAGTTGCGGCGCTTCTGCGCGTTCCAGTCGCTGTCGAGGAAGTTCAGGAAGTTGTCCATCATCGCATAGAGCTTGATCTTGTCGTTGCGACCGAACAGGCGGCCCGGCCCCGGCAGTTCCTGCGAGAAGCTGAGGTCGACGTCGAAATACCAGTCGTTCGTGCAGGTGTTACGCGAAATCGTCCGGCCGCGCGCCTTGTTTGCGCACTTCAGCCCCGAAATATAGCTGTCGAGATCGGACGCATTCTGCGCTGCGGTACGGACCACCGCGCCCGCCGAATTGAGCGTGTCGATGAAGACGACGTTCGGATCGTTCGGACCGGTGGGGATATAGGCGAGCGCGTTTTCAAAGCCCGACGCACTGTCGTTGAACTCGCCACCACCGGTGAAGGTCAGGCTGTACGGACGTCCCGACCGCGCGATGAAGCTGATGCCGATGCGCGTCGACAGATCCTCGAAGAATTCCTCGCGGAAGGCGAGGTAGGTCGAGATGTTGTGCCGGCTTTCATAGAAACCGCGCGCCGCCGCCGGGTTCTGGCGATCGAACGCGGCGACGAGGTCGTAGTTCGAACCCGCCGTCGAGTTGTACATGCTCCGGCGATCCTGCGAATCGGTATAGGCATAGCCGAGGTTGAAATCGACACTGCCGTTCTCGGTGAACAGCCCGCCGTCGAAGGTCTTCGACAGGATGAACGACGCGTTGTGGCTGCGATAGCCGGCGCTGTTGGTAAGCTGCAGCTCGTCATCGCGGCTGGTGCTGAAGCAGGCCGCAGTCACGCCGGTGTAGACCGGGCCGGGGTTCAGGCCGACCAGTTCGGCGTTGCAGTTCGCGGCATTCGGGTCGATCGAGGCATAGATCGGTCGTCCGTCGACCGTGAAGCCGTTCAACCCCTTGGTGATGTTCGGGGTCTGCGACAGGTCGACGAGCGTGAACGGGTTGCGATACTTGCTGTAGATATAGTCGAGGTTGACGTTCCAGCCGCTGAAGAAGCCCGACGGGGCGAAGTTCAGTTCGGAATTGAAGCCGATGTTGGCGCGCAGCACCGACGGCATCTTGATATTCGGGCTGATCGACTGGGTGTCACCCAGACCGCGAGCAGCGCTGTCCGACGCCGATTGCTGGAAGCAGCCCGGAACGCCGGTGAACTGGCCGTTGGTGACGACGCTGATCTGGCCGTTCGCGTCCTTGATCGGGGCGCACTGGGCGTCCGAGGTCGTGCCGGTGGCAAAGCCGCGGCCGTCGTTCTGGAACGCGTTCCCGAACCATACGAGCGGGTCGCCGCCGGAGAAGATGCCGACGCCGGCGGTCAGCTTGGGCCGGCCGAACACGGCGAAATCGTCCATGTCATAGGTCAGCGCGAGTCGCGGCATGACGATCGGATCGAGGTTGCTGAAACCGGTCGTGTTCGGGAAGCCGTAACGCTGCTGGAACACCGCATTATACTTGGGCTGGCCGCCCGAATACCAATCGGCACGCACGCCGACGACGGCCTTCAGGCGATCGGTAACTTCCCAGTCGTCCTGCGCGAAGATCGAGTAGGTCGACCGCTTGAACGCTGCCGCCGCGTCGCGGACGTCGCCGGTCGCCGAGAAGTTGCCTTCGGCACCGACCGCCGCACCCGAGTTGAGCTGCGCTGCGGTGGGATTGGTCGTCGAACCGCGCGCCAGCAGGCCGGCGCGCAGATCGTCGATGTTCTCGAAATAGAGCGTACCGGTGGCGTTCTGGACGAACAGGTTGAAGAGATCGGCGCGGTTCATTTCGAACCCGACCTTCAACTGATGTGCGCCCATGTCGAGCTTGGCAACCGCGCGATAGGCGTCGACCGTGGTCTGCAGATCGTTCGCGGCGCGCGAGAAGCCGGGCCCGGCCAGAATCTGGCCGAGGTTGCCGTCGCCGTCGTCGACGCCAACGATGATGCGCGGAATCGGATTGTCCGACTGCGCTTCGCCGCCGCCGATCGGATCCTGCCGGTCGGTGACCTTCGAACGCGAATAGCGCAGTTCGGTCGAGAAATTGTCGGTCCACTGCGAATAGAGGCGGCCCGAATAATAGTCCGACTTGGTGCCGCTCAGATAGAAGGTGTTGAGACCGGTGATGCGCGGGTTGCTCGCCGTGGTGCTGAAGTCGTCCGGACGGGTCGTCGCTTCCTCAAGGCGCTGATAGGTCAGCTCGAGGCGGTGATCGTCGTTGACCTGCCAGTCGAGACGACCGAAATAGCGGTCGTTTTCGAACGGGCGGCTGCGGACCAGCGGGCCGGTCTCGATGCCATAGACGCTGCTCAGAATGTCGGACACTTCGTTGAATGCCTCGACGGGAACGCCGGCGAGTTCGTTGGCATAGTTTGCGCCTGCCGGGCCGTCGTCCTGCGACTGGCCGGCTTCCTGATGCTCATAGGCGCCGAAGAAGAACAGGCGATCTTTGATAATCGGCCCGCTCAGCCACGCCCCCCAGCGCTTTTCGGCCTCGACTGGCGCGACCGGCAGGCCCTTGACCTTGTTGCCGCGCATGCCGTTGTCGCCATATTCGAAGAAACCGCCGAAATGATAGTCGTTGGTGCCCGACTTGGTGACGACGTTGATCGCGCAGCCCGTGAACGAGCCATAATCGACGTCGAACGGCGCGAACTGGACCTGCGTTTCGCGAACCGCGTCATAGGGGATCGGGGTCGAACTGCGCGAAGAGAAGCCCGTGTCGTTGAGGCCGTAGATGTCGCCCTGGCTGATGCCGTCGACGGTGAAGGCGTTGCCGCGGTCGTTGCCGCCAAGGCACGAGATGCGGTCCTGGCCTGAACCGCCGTCATCGCGGTCGAGGCTGACGCGCGGGTCGAGGCGGATGATGTCGCGGACGTCGCGATTGAACGAGGGCGCGCTGGCGAGCACTTCGGTCGAGAAGCTGGTGCCGGGGCCGACTTCGAGCTGCGTCACGCGGACGCGCGAGCCGGTCACGACGATTTCGCCGCCGCCCGAGGTGAGCGAGAAGGCAAGGTCGGTGCTGCCCTGCAGCGTCGTGTAGATGTTCTGGAGCGTCTGGCCCTCGAAGGTGTCGGCTGCGACCGAAACCGTGTAGGGACCGCCCGTCGTCAGGCCGGAGGTGTTGAAACGGCCATCGGCGCCGGTCGTCAGCGTGCGCGCGGCGCCGGTGCGGGTGTCGGTGACGACGACGGTCGCGCCGCCGACCGCGGCGCCGTTTTCGTCGTTGACCTGGCCCTGGATGCCCGTCGTGATCTGCTGTGCCTGGGCCGGCGCGGCGACGACGGTGGCGACGCTGATCGCCATCAGGCTAGCCGCGATCGAATAACGAAGTTTCATGTCAGGATGTCCCCTAATTGCAGTATGCGGCAGGCGCGCAATATGGGGCGCGCTTGACCTGCGAGCGCCCCTGAAGCCCGCATATGGCACGATTGTGACAGCAAATGTGACAGTGCAAGCCGCGAGCGGCGAGCGGTGTGCGGGAAGATGGAAAAAGCGCGAATTTGCGTAAGGCGCCCGATTTTATCCACAGGCGCGGATGTGTTTTTTCCGGAAACTGTTGCTGCAATGCAACATAAAAAAAGGGCGCCCCCAAGGGCGCCCCCTTTGCGACTCAGGCAGCGTCGCCCGCCGCTTCCTTCGCCTTGTCGGCATAGACACGCACGGGATCCTTGCGGCCTTCGACGACATCCTTGTCGACGACGATTTCGACGACGTCGGTCAGGTCGGGCAGGTCGAACATCGTGTCGAGCAGGATGGCCTCGACGATCGAGCGCAGCCCGCGCGCCCCGGTCTTGCGTTCGATCGCCTTCTTGGCGACCGCGACCAGCGCGTCGTCGGTGAAGGTCAGCGCGACCTCCTCGAGGTCGAACAGCTTCTTGTACTGCTTGACCAGCGCATTCTTGGGCTCGCCCAAAATCTTGACCAGCGCATCGACGTCGAGGTCCTCGAGCGTCGCGATAACGGGCAGGCGGCCGACGAATTCGGGGATCAGGCCGAACTTCAGCAGATCCTCGGGTTCGATCTGCTTGAGCACTTCACCCGAGCGCCGCTCGTCGGGGCCGGCGACATGCGCGCCGAAACCGATCGACTTGCCCTGCAGGCGGTCGCCGATGATCTTTTCGAGCCCGCTGAACGCGCCGCCCGCGATGAACAGGATGTTCGTCGTGTCGACTTGCAGGAATTCCTGCTGCGGATGCTTGCGGCCGCCCTGCGGCGGAACGCTCGCGGTCGTGCCTTCCATCAGCTTGAGCAGCGCCTGCTGCACGCCTTCGCCCGACACGTCGCGCGTGATCGACGGATTTTCGGCCTTGCGGCTGATCTTGTCGATTTCATCGATATAGACGATGCCGCGCTGCGCCTTTTCGACATTATAGTCGCTGGCCTGCAGCAGCTTCAGGATGATGTTCTCGACATCCTCGCCGACATAACCCGCCTCGGTCAGCGTGGTCGCATCGGCCATGGTGAAGGGCACGTCGAGGAAGCGTGCGAGCGTCTGTGCGAGCAGGGTCTTGCCGCTGCCGGTCGGACCGACGAGCAGGATGTTCGACTTCGCCAGTTCGACGTCGTCGCCGCGACCCGAGTTGGCGAGGCGCTTGTAGTGGTTGTGCACCGCGACCGACAGCACGCGCTTGGCGGTGTTCTGGCCGATGACATAATTGTCGAGGTGCTGGCAGATTTCGAGCGGCGTCGGCACCGCGCCGTCCTTGCGCGCGGCGATCCCGCCCTTGATCTCTTCGCGGATGATGTCGTTGCACAGCTCGACGCATTCGTCGCAGATGAACACGGTCGGCCCGGCAATCAGCTTGCGGACTTCATGCTGCGACTTGCCGCAGAAGGAGCAGTAAAGGGTGCTCTTGCTGTCCGAGCCACTCAATTTCGTCATAAAACTTCCTATGGCGAGCCCGAAAGGGGCCCTGCCGCCTTTATCCTAGTCCCCGGCCACCCAATTACAATATGGCAATTGGGTGACATGGGTTCAATGTCCGCATGGCACCAAAGCGTCAGGCTAGCGTCAAGAAACGCGGTTAGCGGAGCCTTGCGTCGGTGCAGGCGGTGCCGGCCCGCTCTCCCTCTCCCGGTCTCCCGACAGGCATTCTGCGAGAGGCGGGAAGGGGGAGCGAGCCGGCAGCGTAACACTGCCGAATCAGGGCGTGGGACCTTCGCTGACGTCCTTCGCCGCGTCGTCGCCGGGCAGGCCCGGGCGGCGGTCGTACACATGGTCGACCAGGCCGAACTCCTTCGCTTCGTCGGCCTCGAGGAAGGTGTCGCGGTCCATCGCCTTTTCGATCTCTTTCAGCGACTTGCCGGTATATTTTACATAGAGGTCGTTCATCCGCTTGCGGATGCGCAGGATTTCCTTGGCCTGGATCTCGATGTCCGAGGCCATGCCGCGCGCGCCGCCCGACGGCTGGTGGACCATGACGCGGGCATTGGTCAGCGCGACGCGCATGCCGGGTTCGCCCGCGGCCAGAAGGAAGCTGCCCATCGACGCCGCCTGGCCGATGCATACCGTGCCGACGCGCGGCCGGATGTACTGCATCGTGTCATGGATCGCCATGCCCGCCGTGACGACGCCGCCCGGCGAGTTGATGTACATATAGATGTCCTTTTTCGGATTTTCCGATTCGAGGAACAGCAGCTGGGCGACGATCAGCGATGCCATATTGTCCTCGACCTCGCCGGTGACGAAGACGATCCGTTCGCGCAAAAGCCTTGAGAAAATGTCGAAGCTGCGTTCGCCGCGGCTCGTCTGCTCGACGACAACGGGAACCAGAGCGGCTAGCGGATCAATCATCGAATATTCGTCCTTCGTTTCCAGGATGCCGCGCCGAGAACCGGCGGGCTGGCCCCTCCAGCGTCCTACATCGTCGCCAAGCGGAGCTCTTTCAAGGGGGCAAAAAGAAGGGGCGGGAAAGTCCCGCCCCGACTGGATTGTCTGATGTCGCTTCAGTCGCCCTCGCCGGGTTCGGGCGAGAAAAGCGTCTCGAACTTGTTCTCGACGCCCTTGAATTCATCGGCGTCGGCGGGGCTGTCCTTCTTGACCGTGATGTTCGGCCATTCGGCGCTGAACTTCGAATTCACTTCAAGCCATTTCTCGAGACCGCTCTCGGTGTCGGGCAGGATCGCCTCGGCGGGGCACTCGGGTTCGCAAACGCCGCAGTCGATGCATTCGTTCGGATTGATGACGAGCATATTCTCGCCCTCGTAGAAGCAGTCGACGGGGCACACCTCGACACAGTCCATATATTTGCACCGGACGCAGGCATCGGTGACGACGTAGGTCATGGGTAACGGCTCCCTTTGTCGGCGGCACCCTTGCCGTCCGGACAGAACATGGACCCGCCTCTATGCCGCGCGGGCGCGGTGCGTCAACGCAAAGCGACAGTTGCGAATCACTCTCATTCGATAGGCAAATCGGTGCGTCTGCGGGGGACAGCTTTCCTGTTCCCCCCGATAGCTCAGCTCGTGCCGGCGGGATCGAGCCGGACGTAACAGGCCTGCGCTTCCGGCGCCGGGCCGCGCCGCGCCGGGAGCGAGAGAAGGCGGATCACCTCGATCCGCTCGCCGACGGGCAGTACCAGCGTGGCGCCCGCGTGGACCGCGGCCGATGCCCGCGTCATCCGCCGCCCGTCGAGCCGGATATGCCCCGCGGTGACCATCGCCTGCGCGATGCTGCGCGAGCGTGCGAAGCGCAGGTACCAGAGCAGCTTGTCGAGCCGGATGCTCCCCGCGGCGCCCGGACTCGTCATCAATCTTTGCGCGCGTCCGCAAGCAGGGCCGCGAGGCCCGCGAAGGGACTGTTCGGTGACGGCCCGCGCCGTTCGG